>NZ_JBEXCR010000075.1:0-44720 GCF_040605375.1 Nonomuraea sp. NPDC005650 | reverse complement strand
ACCGCCACCGGCAGGTCCACCATCTGCAGCGGCGTCCGCACGCCGAACAGGTTGACCATCGGCGCGAACGGCACGATCGAGAAGGCCAGGAAGGCCGGGACCACCATGATGACCGGCGCCAGCAGGTAGAGCACCCGGTCCACCGTGCGCGGGAAGAGGTCCTCCTTCAAGCCCATCTTGATCGCGTCGGCGACCGACTGCAGGAGGCCGAACCTGCCGGCCCGGTTGGGCCCGTACCGGTGCTGCATCCTGGAGATCAGCTTGCGCTCGAACCAGACCCCGAAGACGACCCCCAGCCCCAGAAAGGCGAACAGCATCACCGCCTTGACGATGGTGATCCACAGCGGGTCCTTGCCGAAGTCGGCGAGGGTGGGATCGGCCGCGAGAGCGCCTGCCATGACGTGTTGCCCCTTCCTGTCCCCGGCACTCGTTCGGTCCGGAGCGGAAGGTCACGCTAGCCGGTGAGCCGATCGGTGTATTGAACGAATGCGAACAGCTGTTTCGGCGTCAGCTGCGCCATCGCCCGGATCTCGCGGGTGAGGTGCGGCTGGTCGGCGTAACCGCAGGCGACAGCCTCCTCCAGCGTGGCCGAAGGCCGTCTCCACGTGTCCAGGGTCCGCTGGAACCGGGCGATCCGGGCCACCGTCTTGGGCGACAGGCCCACCACCCGGCGGAACCCGAGCTCGACATAGCGACGGCTGACGCCCAGCTCATCGGCGAGGGAGGCGATGGTGGGCGGGCCGTCCGGCTCCTGCAGCCGCCGCCAGGCGTGCATGATCAGGCCGTCGGGGCCGGCGTCGGGGTGCAGCCACGCCGTCAGCCGCTCCTCCAGCAGGTCGAAGCGGTCCGCCCAGCCCGCCGCCGCGATCAGCCGGCCGGTCAGCTCCTCGGCCCGGGCACCGAGGAGGTCGTCCAGCCGCGTCGTCGTGCCGGCCACCTCGCGTACGTACGTCCCCGTCAGCGCCGCCATCCCGGCCGGGGTGAGCCCGACCGCCACCCCGTGACGCCACGGCGAGTGCGCCGAGAACGTCGCGGTGGCGCGGGGGCCGGTGACGATCGGGCCCCTGCCGGTGAAGTCGATGATCAGGGTGGCCGCGTTGAGCGGCAGCATCCGGCTGGGCCGGGCGGGCTCTCCCGCCCGGGTGCGAAAGTCGGCCCACCCCAGCACGTACGGCCGCAGGTGCGGCGGCGACCCGCGGGCGATCATCTCGTACGGCTCCGCCTGCAGCTGCGTGGGCAGCGAATGGATCGCCATCACACCGGCAAGCCTGCCCTAGTCTCGTCGCTCCCGTGGCCTCTCCACGGCGCGGAAAGGTCAGATGACCTCGAGGTTGGCCATCATGCCCATGTCCTCGTGTTCGGCGTTGTGGCAGTGGAAGAGGTAACGGCCGCGGTAGCCGTCGAACCGGGTGATGATCTCCACCGCTTCGCCCGGCCGAAGTGAGACGGTGTCCTTGAGCCCCGCGTCGTGCGGCAGCGGCGGCCGGCCGCGGCGCGAGAGCACCCGGAAGCCGACCAGGTGCAGGTGGACGGGGTGATGGAGGTCGGCGACCAGCCGCCAGACCTCTACGTCGCCGAGCCGGGTCGTGACGTCGGCGCGGGCGGGGTCGAACGGCAGGCCGCCGATCAGCCAGCCGTGGCCGCCGTGCATTTGCCCGGCGCGGAAGGAGAACTCGCGCGTCCTGACCGCCTCCGAGCGGCGCCAGTCCGGCAGGTCCGTGGAAAGGACGCGGGGGATGCGGCTGTCGTCGACGGCCTTGCGCGCGATGCGGAAGGCCATCACGTCGCGGGTGCGCCCGGAGCCCAGCCGGTTGAGGAGCCTCACGCGGCTGCCGACCGGGAGGCCGGTGAAGTCGACGACCACGTCGTAGCGTTCGGCGGGCGCGATCGGCAGGAGCCGGTGGGTGACCGGCGTCGCGAGCAGCCCCTGGTCGGCGCCGATCTGGACGAGGTCGAGCGGGCGCCCGTCGTCGCCGACCGCTTCGAGCTCGTAGTGGCGGGCGTTGGAGGCGTTCAGGACGCGCAGCCGGTAGCGGGCCGCGTCGACCTCGTGCACGGGCCAGGGGGCGCCGTTGACCAGGATCACGTCGCCGAGGACACCGGCGAGGTACGGCTCCCGCACGCCCGGCCGATCTCGCAGGGCGGGGTAGACGAGGCCGCCGTCGGCCGCGAACGCCCGGTCGGCGATCATGAGGGGCAGTTCGCGCCGCCCGGAGGGCAGGCCGAGGGACTCTTCGGCGTCGTCGCGGACGATCTGCATCCCGGCCAGGCCGCGCCAGATCGCGGGGGCGGTGAAGTCCATTCGATGGTCGTGGTACCACAGCAGCGCGGCCCGCTGGTCCAGCGGGAAGGTGTAGTCGCGCGTCAGCTCGGTCACGGCCGCCCGCGGATCGTGCATGGCCTGCGTGGCGCCGTGCCCCATGTGCGTGCCGGCCTCCGGCCACCCCTCGGGCAGCACGAGGTCGGTCGGGTAGCCGTCGGAGGCCGCCGGGGTCCGGCCGCCGTGCAGGTGCACGACGGTCGGCACGGGCAGTTCGTTGCGGTGCGTCACGGTGATCGGCCGGCCGCGGCGCGCCTCGATCGTCGGCCCGGGGAAGGTGCCCCCGTACGTCCACAGCGGCGTCCTGACACCGGGCAGGATCTCCGCGCTCGCCTCACGCTGGGTGATCTCGTAACGGTCGGCTCCGCCCGAGGTGCTGACCGGCGCCAGCACGGAGGGAATCGGCAGCGGCACCTGGAAGGGCGGTGGGAGCGGCACGGCGCTGCGTAGCTCGGCACCGGTGATCGACGGCCTGCGGGCCAGCGCCGCCGAGGCCGACAGCCCGGTGGCCGCCATCAGCCCGAGCGCCCCGCCGATGCCCAGAGCCCGCCGCCGGGTCAGGCCCCTGACCTGCTCACGCATCTCGGACCTCCCGCCCCGGCAGGGGCCGGCGCCAGACTGCGATGAACAGCACGACGAGCGCGACGACGGTCATCACACCCAGCGGGACGTGCAACCACAGCGCGCCGTCCAGCCCGGCGAAGTACTGCACGGTCTCGGCCGCCACCACCGCCGTCGTGGCCAGGAACGGCCGGACCTGACGCAGCCGGACCCACACCACGACCGCCACGATCACCTGCAGATAGCCGATGGAGGTGACCACGTCGGCGCCGATCGCGTGCCAGCGCAGGCTGTCGAAGTCACCGGTCAGATACACCCCGGCGAACACGGGCTGGCCGACGATCGCCGCCGTGTGCGCGCTGACGACGGCCCGCAGTGTCCACCCTGTCGGTGTCGTCCGATGCGTCGCCATGTGAGGTCCCTCCTCTCGTCGTTCTCGCTTTCGCGAACGACCCGAGGCTATGGCTCGCCAGTTATCTTGTCTAAGATCAATATTGCTATGCTGTTATGTGTCGGGAGGCATGATGGAGCTGAACACGCTCAGGCAGTTCCTGGTGGTGGCGCGGCTGGAGCACCTCAGCCGCGCGGCCGACGAGCTGCGCGTCGCCCAGCCCTCGCTGAGCCGTACCATCGCCCGCTTGGAGGCCGAGCTGGGCACGCCGCTGTTCGACCGCAGCGGCCGGCTCCGGCTGAACGACACGGGCAGGCTCTTCCGCGGCTACGTCGAACGCTCTCTCGGGGAGCTCGACGCGGGCCGGCGAGCCGTCGCCGAGGCGACCAGCGAGGGCGCGGGCACGGTGCGCCTGGCGTCGGAGACGTTCCTGACCCTCACCGGGCCGCTGGCGGCCTTCAAGCGGGCCCACCCCTCCGTCGAGGTCGAGCTCCACTGGGCGGCGGCCGAGGACATGGCCCGTCACCTGCGGGCGCAGGAGGTCGATCTGTGCGTCGCCTCGCAGCCGATCCACGCCGAGGGCCTGGAATCGGTGCAGCTGCTCGAGGAGGCGGTGTGGGTGGCCACGCCACTCGATCACCCGCTGGCGGGCCGCACCTCGGTGACCGTCGACGAACTCGCCGGCCAGCCCTTCGTCAGCGCCCGCAAGGGGCACTGGCAGCGCCGGCTCCTTGAGCGGCTCTTCACCGCCAGAGGCCTCACGCCGAAGATCGTCTGCGAGGTCGACGAGCCCACCGCCATCGCCGACCTGATCGGCGCGGGGCTCGGCATCGGCCTCGTGCCCTCGTTCGCCCGGCGTACCTCCATCAGCGCCCCGCTCGCCGCGGTCACCGTCGACAGCCCCGACTGCCGTCGCGCGGTCACGCTGTACTGGGGCGCCGACAGCCACCTGTCGACCGCCGCCCGCCTGATGCGTACCGCGATCACCGGCTGGGACTGGATCGGATGATCGTCAGCCCGTCGTCCACGGGCGGAGCTTGTCGGGGTTGCGTACGACCCAGATGTGCTTGATCCGGTCGCCCGCGACCTCGAACGCGTACACCGCCACGGTGACGCCTCCCCGCTCGACCATCAGACCGGGCCGGCCGTTGACCGTGCGCTCCAGAACCGACACCTTGTCGGGCGTCCTGCCGGCGATGTCGACGATGTGACGCGCGATCAGCTCGCCGCCTTCGATCGGCTGCAGCGTGGTTCTGACCAGGCCGCCGCCGTCGGCGGTGAAGGTGGCGCCAGGGTCGAGGAGGCCGATGAGGGCGTGGATGTCCTTGGCCTCCCACGCCTGCATGAAGTCCCTGACGATGCGGGCCTGCCGGGCCGTCGGAGTCGCGGGAGCCTGCGACGCGGCGATGCGGCGGCGCGCCGAGGTGGCCAGCTGCCGGCAGGCCGCCGGGGTTCGGCCGACGATGTCGGCCACTTCGGCGAAGGAGTAGCGGAAGACGTCGTGCAGGATGAACGCGACGCGTTCGGCCGGGGTCATCGAGTCGAGCACGACGAGGAAGGCCATGTTGACCGACTCGTCGAGGGTGACGTGGTCGGCCGGGTCGACGGTGGCGCCGCCCGGCCACTCCGTACGTTCGGGCAGCGGCTCGGGAATCCATTCGCCCACGTAGCTCTCGCGCCGGGCGCGGGCCGAGCCGAGCAGGTCGAGGCAGATGCGGCTGGCGACCTTCGTCAGCCAGGCACCGGGGGATCCGATGGCCTCCCGCTGCTGCTGGGGCATGGCGTACCAGCGGGCGCAGGTCTCCTGGACGACGTCCTCGGCCTCGGCCAGGGAGCCGAGGAGCCTGTACGCGAGACCGACGAGCTGACGCCGCTCGCTCACGATCGCGTCCAGACCCGGATCGGGCGGGGTGGTCATGGTGTCGCGGCTCCCTTGATCGTGTCCGTTCTCACCCCGTTCGACGAGACAGCCTCTTCGAATGTGAGGCCGGCACCACCCGCGTCCGCCCGCCGACCTCACAATCCGAGGGGCTGTCTCGTTTGTTTCACCACAAGGTCCCGCATTTTCCCGATCCGAGGAGAGACGACATGTCGACAGCTCAGGAAGCACGCAACAAGGAGACGTACCACCGCTTCCACGAGGCAATCAACAGCGGCGATCTGGGGGTCATCTCGAAGGCGGTCGACGAGTGCATTCACCCGGACGGGCGGTTCCACGCGGCGGAGTGGACCGGCGTGACCGCGGTGCAGGCGCAGAAGCGCGTGTGGGAGATGCTCCTGCGCGCGTTCCCCGACATTCAGGTGACGCTCGAGGACCTGGTCGCCGAGGGAGACAAGATCGTCGCTCGGCAGACGGTCACCGGGACCAACTCCGGCGAATACCGAGGCATGCCCCCGACCGGCAAGTCCGTCACCTACAACGAGATCTTCATCGCCCGCTTCGCCGACGGCCAGGTGATCGAGGTCTGGGGGGTCGTCGACGTCTACGCACAGCTGCGACAACTCGGCCTCATCCAGGCGTAGTGCCTTGGAATTCGGCCGAGGACGTGCTGTTCGTCCAGGCACGCGGCGCAGGGTGTGAGCCCACGGCTCGACCGCGCGGGCGGCCGGCAGGCCGCCGAGCTTTCCGTGGATGGGCGTGGTGACGGTGACGGTGAGCAGGTAGGCGGCTGTGTCAGTCCGAGTAGACGTATGCATATCGCATACGTTAAATTGCTTGCGAATCGCACGCAAATCTAGGAGTGATCATGCTTTCCGAACCTTCGGCTCAGGTATCCGGGGATCCGTCTCGCGTCCACCTCGCCGGCGCGGGTCCGGCCCTCTTCCGGCTGGTCCGCTTCTGGTCGCGCCGATGGGTGACGGCCACGGCGGGGGAGACGGCCGGGGACATGTCCCGGGTCCAGGACGTCCTCGTGCTGGAGTCGGTCGACGCCGCCTCGGCGCGGCTGGGGGAGGTGTCCGTCGCCGACGTCGCGTACGAACTCGGCATCGACCGTTCCGGGGCCGGCCGCATGATCGGGGTGGCCGTCGACCACGGCTACCTCGCGCGGGCCTCGTCTGGGGAGGATGCGCGCCGGGCGACGCTGACCGTCACGCCCGCCGGAGCGGAGGTTCTGACCGGAGCCCACGCCTTCCAGGAAGAAGTGTTTGCCCGTCTCACCGCCACCTGGGATCCCGGCGAGGTCGAGAGCTTCGCGCGCGGCCTCCGCCGCCTGGCCGATGAAACCGGCTCGGAGAGCTGACGCTCGCCCGTCGAGCCGGTTCACGTGAGCAGGAGGGTCGCGAGCACCGGGCCGAAGGCGCCGCCGAGCTGGTAGCACAGGGTGAACAGGCTCACGGCGGTGGCCCGGTGCTCGTGCGGCACGACCGTGCCGACACGGGCCGCGTACCAGGCCATCGCCGCTGTGGCGGCGAACACCGCGAACGCGTTGGACGCCGCGACGAGCACCGGCCACGGGGCGAGCGGCGGCAGGGCGACGGCCGTGGCGCCCGCGGTCAGCAGGACGGCTCGGGTGACGGCGGGGCCCAGCCGGGCGGCCCACCGGGTGAACAACAGCGAGGCGATCGAGCCGGCGGCCAGCATGACGAGCGTCGTCAGCCCGATCCGCTCGGTCGTCCAGTGGTGTTCCAGCAGCCGAGGCACGGTGTAGAGCAGGGCGAAGTAGGAGGTGGACAGCGTGCAGGCCGCCGCTGCCGCGGTCACGAACGCCCGGGAGCGCACCACCGGCTGGGGGATGAACCCGGCAGGGTTCCTGCGGACGTGCAGGGTCAGCAGCAGGCCCGCCACGGCCGCCGCGGCGACCGCCGCCGGCGCCAGGCGCGGGATCAGGACGAACGCGCTGACCAGCGTCATCACGAGCAGGATCCCGACGGGGTCGGTGCTCGCGCGGTGGTCGTGGTGGTGGGCGGGGGCGTGGCGCAGGACGGCGGGAACGGCCAGCAGTGCGAGCAGGGACAGCAGCAGCGGCACCTGCCAGGAGGTCGCCGCCAGGGTGGAGCCGGCCAGCGGGCCGAACGCGCCGACCAGGCCGACCCCGGCGGTGATGGCGCCCGCTCGCGAGGTGGTCCCGGCCAGGGTGATGGCGATGATGATCAGGCCTCCGCCGCCGGCGGCCTGGGCGGCGCGGCCGGCCAGCAGCATCGGCAGCGTCGGCGCGCCGGCCACCACGAGGGTGCCGAGGAGGATGAGGACGGCGTTGACCAGCGTGGCGGCGCGGATGCCGCGGGTGCGTAGCAGCGCGGCCGTGAGCGGGGCGCCGAGGACGCCGCCCCAGCCGAAGGCGGTGGCGGCCCAGGTGGCCTCGGCGGCGGAGACGCCCAGGGCGCGGGCCAGCTCGGGGATGACGGTGGTGGTGCTGTTGGCGCTGAGCGAGGTCGGCGTGGCCAGGAGGGCGAGGTACGGGACTGCGATTCGTCCCTTGTGCACGGTTTCGGCGATCACGCGCTTCAAAGTACACCAGTAAGTTTCTCTATGACACCGACTGGTGTACTTTGGCGGTCGTTGGCTCCCGAAAGGAGAGACATGAACGAGGTCAACGTCCTGGCCCTGTCCGGCAGCCTGCGCGCGGACTCCCACAACACGGCCCTGCTGCGCGCGGCCCGCACCCTGCACTCCGGCGGGCTGGCGATCGACATCGATCACGACCTGGGCCGGCTGCCGCTCTACAACCAGGACCTGGACACCGGCGCGCCGCCGACGCCGGTCACCGAGCTGCGCGCCCGCGTCGCGGCGGCCGACGCGCTGCTGATCGCCACGCCCGAGCACAACGCCTCCGTCCCCGCCGCGCTGAAGAACGCCATCGACTGGGTCAGCACCGCACCCGAAGGGCTGCTGCTCGACAAGCCGGTGGCCATCGCCGGCGCCTCGCCGGGGCCGTTCGGCTCGGTACGCGCCCAGCTGGCCCTCCGCCAGATCCTGGCCTCGATGGGCGCGGAGCTCGTCGTCAAGCCGGAGGTGACGGTCTTCCACTGCGACACCCGCTTCACCCACGACCGCCGGCTGACCGACCCCTACACCGCCGGCCTGCTGCGGGAACTGCTCGACGCCCTGGCCCGCAAGGCCCACCGGCGCGCCGGACGCCCCTACACTGCATCGAGGAGTTTCCAGCCGGAAGGACGCTGATGACCCTGCGCCAGGCCGAGCCGTACGGCCGACCGGAAAAGCGTCAGGCGATCACCCGGGCCGCCCGCCGCGTGTTCGGCCGCGACGGCTTCACCCGGGCCGGCGTGGACGCGATCGCCGCCGAGGCGGGGGTGTCCAAACGGACGATCTACCGGCACTTCGCCGACAAGGAGCAGCTGTTCCTGACCGTCGCGCTGGAGGGCGCCGACGAGGTCACCGCCGCGATCGCGCAGATCATGGACCGGCACCTGCACAAGATCGTGGATCTGGAGCGGGACCTCATCGACTTCTCCCTCGACAGGGTCGCCGCGGTCACCGCCTTCCCCGACCACTTCGCCCTGGTGCGGGCCATCGAGGCGGAGGCGGCCCACATCCCGCCGCCGATCCTCCAGGCGTGGATCGCGGCCGGACCGCAGACCGGGCACCTGCGCCTGGCGCCGTACCTGAGCCAGATCGCCGAGCGCGGCCTGCTGCGGATCGACGACGCCGACCTCGCCGCCGCCCACCTCACCCTGCTGACCATCACCGACGTCAACCAGCGGACGTTCTACGGCGCGATCCCGCTTCCCCAGGAAGAGGTGACCCGGCTCGTCACCGCGGGCGTGCGGGCCTTCCTGCGCAGCTACGCCTCCACCGCCGCGCAGCCCACCACTCCACGAAAGGCCGGCCGCGCCAAGCCGTAGCCGACGGCCGGCACACCGTCGCCGTCCACACCAACACCGGATGGAAGTCCTGGGACCCCATGTTCAAGATCCTTGAAGCGGAGTTCGGTGCGTGAGCGGTCAGGGAGCGTCGCGGGTGACGAGGCCGTGTTCGTGGGCGTAGATCGCCGCGTGCACGCGGGTCCGCAGGCCGAGTTTCGTGAGGATCCGGTTGACGTGGGTCTTGACCGTGCCTTCCTCGATGGTGCACGCGGCGGCGATCTCGCCGTTGCTCAGCCCTCGGGCCAGGAGGCGTAGCACGTCGTGTTCGCGCGGGGTCAGCAGGTCGAGCTCAGGTGTGGCGGGGCGCGGGGACAGCGCGGCGAAGCGGCTGATCAGGCGGCCGGTGACCTGCGGGTCGATCAGCCCCCTGCCCTGGTGCAGCTCGCGGACCGCCGTGACGAGCACGTCGGGGTCGCTGTCCTTCAGCAGGAAGCCGGCCGCCCCCGCGCGCAGCGCGCCGAACAGGTACTCGTCGAGGTCGAACGTGGTCAGGGCGAGCACGCGGGGGGCGGATCCGGCGGCGGCGAGGCGGCCGATGGCGGCGATGCCGTCCATGCCCGGCATCCGCAGGTCCATCACCACCACGTCCGGCCGCCGCCACAGCGCCTGGTGCACAGCCTCGGCGCCGTCGGCGGCCGTCGCGATCACGTTGATGTCGGGTTCGCCGTCGAGGATGAGCCGCAGGGCCTCCCGCGCCGCCTCCTGGTCGTCGGCGACCAGCACCCGGATCGTCACCACGCGTTCCTTTCGCAGGGAAGCTCGGCGAGCACCCGCCAGCCGCCGGTTTCCGCCGGTCCTGCCGACAGGGTGCCGTCGAGCAGGAGCACCCGTTCCCGCATGCCGCGGATGCCGTGGCCCTCGACCTGGGGCGCCTGGGCCGGGGCGCCGTTGTCGAGGACCTCGATGCGCAGGCCGCGGCCGTGCTGCCGCAGGCGGACGGTGACCGCGGTCGCGTTCGAGTGGCGTACGACGTTCGTCAGCGCCTCCTGGACCACCCGGTACGCGGTGTGGTCGACGGCCGGCGGCAGGACGCCTCCCGTTCCCGAACGGTGCAGCGTGATCGTGCGGCCGGCGGCGGAGAGCCGTCCGGCCAGCCGTTCCAGGTCCGCGATGCCGGGCTGGAGGGCGGCCGGGTGCTCGTTGAGAGTTCGCAGCAGGTCGCGCACTTCGGTGAGCGCCGACAGCGACAGGTCCGAGATCGTCTCCAGGGTCCGCCGCGCCGAGGCGTCTCCAGGCGCCCGCCGGGCCGCCGCGGCCTGCAGCCGGATCGCGGTCAGGTGGTGGCCCACGCTGTCGTGCACGTTCCTGGCCAGCCAGGTGCGCTCCTCGGCCAGCACGCGCTCCGCCTCGGCGCGCCGCAACCGGAGCGTCTGCTCGGCCCGGTCCCGGTGCAGCCGCAGCGCGTAGCCGGTGGCCACCGGGGCGACGCTCATGATCACCATGGTGGTGAGGGCCGGTACGGCTCCGCCGATCACCACACCGGTGCCCGCCACCCAGCACGTGGAGACCGCCAGCACCAGGCCGGGGCGCCGCGGCCGGTGGTAGACCGCTGTGCAGAACAGGACCATCGTGACCAGCATCCCCTCCCAGCGGTGCAGTTGCGCCATCCCGGCCAGCGCGATCACCGCGGACGACGTGGCGGCGGTCAGCGGCAGCGCCCGCCGTAGGAGCAGGGGGAGGCTGACGCCGGCGCTGAAGACGGCGAGCGGCACGTCGATCGCGGCCCGCCCCTCCAGCGCCGTCAGCAGCGCCGCGACGGTCGCGGCGCCGGCGACGAGCAGGGCCTCCCTCAGCCAGTGCATGTCACGATGATGCCGGACCGCAGGTCGTGCCCGAGGGCGGGAGCTGTCCGGTGGTCAGGTAGCGGTGCACGTGGTCGCGGACGCAGGGGTTGCCGCTCCAGTAGAGAGCATGACCGCCCTTGGCCGCCAGGTGGCGGGCGCCGTCGAGTTGCGCGGCGATCCGGCGGGCGTGCGCGGGCGGCGCCGTGTCGTCGTACTCGCCGCCGGCGACCAGGATCGGCGGCAGGCCGCGCGGGCGTACGGGATGGGGTGGGAAGGGCGTTTTCTGGGGGAGTCCGGCGCAGAGGTTGGCCATCGGCCACGCCGCGGTCCAGCCGATGCGCGGCGCGACGCGCCTCAGCCGCCGTTCCATGGCCTCGACCTCGCGGTATGCGGCCGGGTACGGGAAGTCGGCGCAGGTCGTGATCCTGCTGAGGGCGGGGTCGGCCGCCCCGGGGAACGGCTTGGCGAACCGGGTGGCGTCACCCGCGTACGCCTCGGCGAGGGACCTGGCCAGCTCGGGCCACGTCGCCTCGAACGTGACAGCCGCACGGGAGGCGATCAACGTCGCACCGGCCGTGGCGCCGGCTCCCGCGCCGGGCGCGGGGATCGGCCGTTCGGCGGCGCGGGCCATGACCTCGTCCCAGACCTTGAGCGCGTCGCGGCCGTGGAGCGCGCAGCTCCGGTCGGCGGCGCACCAGCCGGCGAAGCGGTGGAGGTTGCGTTCCTTGGTCGTCGCCCTGGGCAGCAGCCATTCGGTCCATGACCGATCGGTGTGGTCGATCGGGCTGTCCAGGTACATGCGGCCGACGCGGGAGGGGAAGTCCTCGGCGTAGGCCACGCCGAGGACGGTGCCGTAGGAGTTGCCGAAGTAGTTCAGCTTCCGTTCGCCCAGCGCCACCCGGACGGCCTCCAGGTCGCGGGCCCCCTGCCAGGAGTTCAGCTTGCCCGCGAGCGGGCCGGCGGCCTGCGCGCAGCCGAGACCGAAGCGGCGGTTCTGCTCCGTGTATCGGGCGTAGGCGGCGCGGCCGGGGAACACCCACTCCCCGTTCGCGGCCCACGGCGCCGGATCGGGGCAGCGCACCTCGGCGCTCGCCTCGAACCCCCGCGGGTCGAAGACCACCACGTCGAACCATCGGGTCAGGTCGGTGAAGGAGCTCTGCGCCTGCCGCAGGATCGAGATCTGCTGGGCGGGACCGCCCAGGTTGAGCACCAGCGTGCCCTTCCTGGCGGCCGGATCCCGAGCGGGCAGCTTGGCCAGCCCCAGGGTGATCCGCTCGCCCTCGGGAGCGGCCCAGTCGGCGGGTACGGCGATCCGGCCGCACTGGAGGCCGTCCCCGCAGTCCTGCCAGGACAGCCCGGTATCCGCCGCCGCGGGTGTCCCCACTGCCAGGGGGAGCAGCATGGCGGCGATGATCGTCTTCTTCATGGCCCCTCAGCCTTGCCGAGGGGCCCGCCGCCGGTCGTCCATCTTTCGATAGATCCTCACCGTTGTCGTGTCACAAATGCCGGGCCTGTCCCGTCCTCATGGTGAAGGACCCGGAAGGAGACCGGAAATGAGCAAGCACATTCTGATCGTCGGTGGCGGATATGTCGGCATGTACACCGCGATGGGCCTGCGCAGGCTGGTCCGCTCGGGCGAGGTGCGCGTCACGGTGGTGGACCCGAAGGGGTACATGACGTACCAGCCGTTCCTGGCCGAGACCGTCGGCGGGGCGGTGGAGCCGCGCCACGTGGTCGCGCCGCTGGGGCGGGTGCTGAAGGGCGTGCGGGTGCTGACCGGGCACGTCACCCGCGTGGACCACGCCGCGCGCAGCGCCGAGTTCCAGCCCGTGCAGGGACCTGCCAGGACCATCGCGTACGACGTCCTGGTGATGGCGGCGGGGTCGGTCATCCGCACGCTGCCCATCGCCGGGCTGGCCGAGCACGCCGTCGGCTTCAAGACCATCGGTGAGGCCGTCCACCTGCGCAACCACGTTCTTGGCCAGCTCGCCGCGGCCGTCTCGACCGATGACGAGCAGGTGCGGCGCAGGGCGCTGACGTTCGTGGTGGTCGGCGGCGGGTTCTCGGGGGTCGAGGCGCTGGCGGAGATGCAGGGGCTCGCCGACGAGGCGACGCGTTATCACGACGGCATCGAGCCGGCCGACCTGAGCTGGACGCTGGTCGAGGCCACCGAGCGGATCCTGCCCGAGTTGCATGAGGAGCTCGGCCGCTGGACCGTGGACGCGCTGCGCGGGCGCGGTGTCGACGTGCGGCTCGGCGCCCGGCTGGCCTCGGCCGAGGGCGGTGTGGCGGTGCTGAGCGACGGCACCGCGCTGGACGCCGGGACGCTGGTGTGGGCGGCGGGCGGCCGGCCGAATCCCCTGGCGGCGGCCAGCGGGCTGCCGGTGGACGGGCTCGGGCGGATCCGGGCCACCGAATACCTGACGGTGGCGGGGCTGGAGGACGCTTTCGCGGCCGGTGACGGCGCCGCGGTGCCCGACCTGACCCGGCCCGGCGAGTTCACCGGGCCCAACGCCCAGCATGCGGTACGCCAGGCCAAGCTGCTGGGCCGCAACCTCGTCGCGTACGTCAGGGGACGGCGGCTCAAGCCGTACCGGCACGCCTATCTCGGCTCGGTGGCCGGGCTCGGGCACCAC
Organism: Nonomuraea sp. NPDC005650; assembly: GCF_040605375.1. NCBI lineage: Bacteria > Bacillati > Actinomycetota > Actinomycetes > Streptosporangiales > Streptosporangiaceae > Nonomuraea > Nonomuraea sp. NPDC005650. Next base: position 31,202 of record NZ_JBEXCR010000075.1, on the reverse strand, counting down.
CAGGGCGTCGCTCAGGTGTACCGGCTCCGGCTGACCGGGTTCCTGGGGTGGCTGGCGCATCGCGCGTATCACCTGGCCTGGGTGCCGACGGTCAACCACAAGGCCCGGGTGCTGGCCGACTGGGCGCTGTCGATGTTCTTCCGGCGGGAGACCGTGCAGCTCGGGGCCATCGAGCACGCCGACGAGGAGTTCCGGGCGGCCGCCGGGCTGCCCCGGGCGGCGTGACCCCGGGGCGGTCCCGACGGGATTCGTCGGCAGGAAGACGCGTATTTGCGAGCGCCGGTTTACCAACAGTGACGCTGTGAACCAAGGTGCGACGATTTCGGCCGCCGGCCGCTCATCGGGTGGGCGAAGCGCGCTATGGTGCGGCGATGATCAAGGTTCGGGCATTACGCGTGGCGCTTGGATCGGTGCTCGTCGTGGCCTGTGCCACGGGCAGCGCGGCCGTACTCGTCGATAGTTACGTCGTGAGCTGCGGCTACTCCTGGGGCGGCGGCCTGTCGCTCGAGTGCGACGATCCCCGGACGGAGGCCGCGATGCGGGCCCGGATGCTCACGGGCGAGCAGGCGCGCGAGGCGGGCTGTCCCGGGCTGGTGGAGGCGGAGCCCGCGCCCTCGGGCGAACCCGGCCCCACGTACTTCGTGAACATGGACCCGCCGTCCGAACCCCCTGTTCCCGCCAGGGCCACCGACCCCGCCGTGACCGCGCGCGTGAACGCCGCCTGGGACAAGATCGAGCGCTGGCTGGCCGCCCACGCCTCCGCGACGCTGCGCAAGCTCTCCTTCCCGGCCTCTCCCCGTGACGTCGACCGTTGGGAACGCAACTTCGGCGGGAAAGTCCCCGACGCGCTGTATGCGTCGCTGCTGCGGCACGACGGCGCGGAGGGCAATTTCGGCGCAGGTTTCCAGCTACCCCCCGACATCGGCCTGATGGCGTTGTCGAGCTACTCCAGCCTGCACAGCTACAACTGCATCGACCTGATCATGGCGGGGTCGGAGGAGGACGCCGACCCCGATGACGGGGTCTGGCACGGGAGTCTGCTGCCGTTCGCGTCCGCCGGTGGAGGCGACGAGCTGTTCATCGACCCGCGATCGGGCCGGGTGGGGCAGAAGGCCGGCGGCGGGCGTATCCGCTACGACGGCCCCATGAGCTGGCCGTCCTACCTGGACCTGCTGGAGGGCCTGGCGTCCGCGCTGGAGTCCGGTGGGCCGCTGCGCGAGTGGTATCCCACGGTCACCGCAGGGTGCGAGCTGCGCTGGGCGGACGAGCCCGCCGCGGCGCCGCAGGCGAACTGCGCGGGCACGCCGCGCCCTTCGCCCACCCCCACCCCGACACCCACCCCGACGCGGCCGGGCAAGGCCGAACTCGAGGCCACCGGCTGCGTCCCGCCCAAGACCAGGCCGCTCGTCCGCCACCCCGGCCCCGCCGTGACCGCCCGGGTGAACGCCGTGTGGCGGCGCATCGAGCGGTGGCTGGCCAGGAAGGCCCCTGCCGAGTACAAGAAGCTGGGCGAGCCCGCCAAGCCCATGGAGATCGCCCGCGCCGAGGCGGCCATGGGGCTGCGATTCCCCGGCGACCTGCGCGCCTCGCTGCTGCGGCACGACGGCGGTCAGCTCCAGGTCCCGCCGTTCTACCGGCTGACGTCCGTTCGGCGTTCCCGCGAGGAGTGGAAGGTCAACTGCGACGTCATGCTGCAGAACGAGGACTTGTCCGACTATTGGTGGCACGGCGCCGTCATCCCGTTCGCGGCCGGCGTCAGCGGGGACAACCTGTTCATCGACACCCGTACCGGGCAGGTCGGCGAGTTCTTTCACGAGGAAGGGCTGCGGGCCGGTCACTGGCCGTCGTACCTGGCCCTGCTCAGGGCCACGGCGCGGGCGCTGGAGACCGGCGAGCCCATCGGCGGCCTGCGGCCGGTCGTCAGGGACGGCCGCCTTGACTGGGAATCGGCCTGACGGTCGCGCCGGAGCAGTGGGGGGCGGCTACGGGCTCACTCGGGCTCGGGGAGCCGTGGTGCCGGTGACAGGTCGCTGACCAGCAGCGTCGCGGTTTGCGTGGCGAGGGAGAGGATGTCGTCGTCCGTGGCGTCGGTGCCCTGGGCGGCCAGCACGGCGTTGTGCACGCTGAGCAGGGCCATGCGCATGCGCAGGTGGTCGGTGAGCGGCGCGTCGGGGCCGAGGAGGAGCTGGGCCGCCCTGCCGATGCGCTCCAGCGGGCCGCCCTGCCGCGCGGGCATGACCGCGCGCAGCGCGGCGTGGTTGGCGGCGGCGAAGCGCATGGTCCGCAGTCCCTGCCCGCCGCTCAGGGCGATCCAGCGGCCCAGGAACTCGGCGCGCAGATCGGGCGTGAGCGGTTGGTCCGCGGCCCATTCGAGCAGGTCGTCGAGCGCGCGCATGTTGTCCTGGAAGAGGCTGAGGATGATCGCCTCTTTGCTGTCGAAGTGGTAGTAGAGCGCCGCTTTGGTGATGCCGAGTTGCTCGGCGATCTCGCGCATCGAGGTGGCGTCGTAGCCGCACTCGGTGAAGAGTGACAGCGCGGCCCGCTGGATGTCGGCCCGGGTCTGGCTGCCCTTGCGCCGGGTGCCCGTCGGCTGTCCGGTCTTCGTCATCGCGCGTCCTTTGCTGTTCAGCTCAGCTCTGTCGAAGTCTACACCCTGTTGCTTACCGGTCGGTCGGCAAGTAGATTACTAACCGGCCGGTAGGCAAACGCGGCGTGATCGAGAGAGGAAGGCCGGTATGCGAGTCATAGGGGCGGGGTTTCCGCGTACGGGGACGACGTCGCTCAAAGCGGCGCTGGAGCGGCTGCTCGGGGCGCCCTGCTATCACATGAGGGAGCTGTTCGGGCGGCCGGACGACGCCGCGGTCTGGCGCGATGCCTACGCGGGCGTCATGCCGGACTGGCACCGCTTCCTCGGAGAGTACGCCGCCGGGGTGGACTGGCCGGTGTCGTGGTTCTGGCGCGAGCTGTCCGCCGCCCAGCCCGACGCGCTGGTGCTGCTGTCGCGGCGGGAAAGCCCCGAGCGCTGGTACCGGAGCATGGACCAGACGGTGCTGGAAGGGGCGCGTCGTCTGACGCTCGGGGACTTCGCCGGCGCGCGGCCGCCGCTGGTCGCCCGTGGCACGCCCGAGCAGGCCCGCGCCAAGGAGGAGATGATGCGGGCCATGTTCGGGGGCGCGTTCGACGACCCGTTCGACCGCGACAAGGTCATCGCGGCCTACGAGCGGCACCTGGCCGAGGTTCGTGCCACCGTGCCGGCGCACCGGCTGCTGGAATGGCAGCCGGCCGACGGCTGGCAGCCCTTGTGCGCCGCGCTCGGCCTTCCGGTCCCGGACGAGCCGTTCCCTCATGAGAACACCGCGGCCGACATGCGGGACCGGATCAACGACCTCGGTACTCGTTGAGCGGGGCCATTCGCCGGGGGAGATGTGTCACATGACAGTTATCACAGGGGGTTGGTGTTAGTTGTTTCTACCGGCGAAGGGCGTGGCGGGCGAGGCTTGACCTGCAACAAGGGGCAGCGAGCAGTCCAGATGCCCGCTGCCACTCCCATCGGATCTCGGCTGCGAGCCGAGGCGGAAGGAGAGTGGGCCCGATGGCCGAAAGCCTCTACATTCTCGGTGACGAGGACCGCAAGAAGTTCGCCAGGCTGATCGCCGCCGCGTGGTCGGAGGACGAGGTGAAGGGCCGTTACGGCCGCGAGCCTCGCCTGATGCTGCTCGAGTACGGCATCGCCTACCCGGAGGGCGTGGCCACGCCGCCGCTGCCCCCGAAGCCCGCCGGCGAGTTCAGCATCGAGGAGCTCGAGGTCGCGGCCGGCACCGAGGCCCCGGCCGACGGCTGCTTCGGCTCCGCCAGCTCGGTCAGCTGCTTCACCGGCTGCGTCGCCACCGCCTCCACCTTCGGCTGCGCGGGAGTCGCGGAGGCCTGACGGTGCCGCTGGGGCGCGGTCCGGCCCGCGGGCCCGCCCCACGCCCCTTGCCGTGGCACCCGGTGGCCCGCCGCCGCCGGGTGCCACCCTCACCCCGCCCCGGCGGCCGGTTACGGCCAAGTCTCGGGTCGGTGGCATCAGGGTGGACGGCGCGGGGCCGTTGTCGGTACGGAAGCCACGAAAAACCGATAAACGGGAAAAGTCGGCAGTGATGCGTTGCCTCCGCCGGGATCGGTTGTCATGATCCGCTTGTGACCCAGACAGGGGTTCCCGGTCCGAGGACGGCGGCTCGCGCGCCACTCGAGGTGCGGCTCGGCCGCGCGGCGATCGTGACGTTCGCCGTCTACCTGATCTTTCCCACGTTCGCGTACTACATCGAGAATCCACACCCCTGGCGCATCCCAGGCATCCTCCTGACGATCGCGGTCCTCGCCCTCTACATCGCGGCCGGCTGCACCGGCCCGCGCGGGCCGTGGCACCGGTGGGCGGTGGGGGTCATGGCGCTCCTGGTCTACCTGCCGCTCCCGTTCCTGGGCGAGTGGTGGGCCGCGTCGGGCGTCTTCCTCGCCGCGATGGCGCTGGGCATCCTCCCCAGGCCGTACCCGCTGCCGGTGTTCCTGCTGGTGGGCGTCGCGGAAGCGGTCAAGTCGATCGCGCTCGGCGACGATCTCGTGGGCGGGCTGTCCTGGACCCTGTCCGTCACCGTGGCGGCCATTCCCCTGGCGGGTCTGACGCATTTCGCGGAAACGGCGCGGGTCCTCTACGCGACCAGGGCCGAGCTGGCCATGGTCGAGGTGGCGGCGCAGCGCGCGCGGGCGATGGGCGAGCTGGAGGGCATCCTCGGCAGCCGCATCGACGCCATCGCCGAACAGGGTCGCAGGGTCGTCGCCGACGTCGAGGGTGACGCGGAGACCGTCAAGAGAGAGCTCGGCCGGATGCTCGACATGGCCCGCGAGGCCCAGAAAGAGATGCGCGGCTTCGCACATCGGGAGCAGCGGCTCCCATCAGGAAATCCTGACTACCAGAAATGATGAACATCACGACACGTCGGTGTTAGTTGTTTCTGGCGGCTTTTGCCGCTGATGACGAATCTGGACCTCGTAGGCGGCCGCCCCTGACCTACCCGGAGCCCCGGGGCCTCACCAACGAGGTGACCTCATGCCAGAAGACCCCACCCTGTCCCTGGAACTGCGCAGGCAGCTCGCCAGATTCGTCGCACGCGCCTGGTCCGACGAGTCGCTCAGGCGGGAGTTCGAACGAGACCCGCGCGCCGCCCTCGCCGAAGCGGGCGTCGACTGGCCGCGTGAGCTGGCCCCACCCGACCTGCCTGACCAGCCCGGTCAGGCCATCGACCTGGAGAGCCTCGAATCGTCCGCGGGCGGCGCCCTCGGCACGATCGGCACGGTGAGCTGCCCGACCGGCTGCTTCTCCGCCTGACGACCTCGTAGGCGTGGTGGTGGGCAGTCCAGATGCCCACCACCTCGCCAGAAAAGCATCTCACACACCCGCGGCGGGAGGACTTGTGATGACTGTGGACACGATCGGCTGGGACACGACCCAGCGCAGGGCGTTCGGTGAGCTGACCGCGAGGTCGTGGCTCGACGCCGACTTCAGACTCCGGTACGAGCGCGAACCCTACTCGGTCCTGGCCGAGTACGACCTCCGGCTGGCCGACGGAGTAGGCGCCCCGGCGCTGCCGCCGGAGCCCGGCGCCGAGCTCGTCATCGAGATCCTCGACGGGTCCGAGGCGCTGCCGCCGCCCCCTCCGTGCCTGCTCAGCCTCTGCTTCTGCCTGTACACGCCGACCCCGGGAGAGTGACCCGCGATGACCATGACCGCGACGGAGGCGCCAGGAGGCGAGCGGATCGACGAGCTCGTCTCCACGGTGCGGGCCAAGGCGTGGCTCGCCGCGGCCGCGCTCATCCTGGTCGCGGGCTGCGCGGTGAGCTGGGCCTGGCTGGGGCAGGTCCGTGACGTGGTCGCCGGCACCGGGGTGCTGGTGGCGGGCGCCGGCCCCGTGCCGGTGGCCGCCCCCGTGTCCGGCAGCGTGGCCGAGGTCCTGGTCCGCGTGGGCCAGGAGGTGACCCCCGCGACGCCGCTGGCCATGCTGGCCGACGAGCGGGGACGCAGGCACGTCGTCACGGGCACGGCGAGCGGACGGGTGCTGCGCACGGCGGCCCCCGGCGCCGCCCTGGCCGCGGGCGGCACGGTCGCCGCCGTCGACCCGGCCGCGGGCCCCTTGCGGGCGCTGCTCCTGGTCGGCCGGGACAGGGTCGGCGCGCTCGCCCCCGGCCAGACCGTGACGTTCGGCGGCACGGGCGTGCGGGGCCGGGTGAGCGCGGTCGAACCGTACCCCGCCTCGGGCGAGTCGCTGCGCCCGGTGTTCGGCGAGGCCCTGCGGGCGGACGGGCGCCACCTGGTGACCGTCGACCTCGACCGGCCGGCCTGGCCGGGCGCCACGCTCACCCCGGTGTCGGGGGAGATCACCGTCGCCGTCGTCCGCCCCGTGGACGCCCTGTTCGCCGGAGGACGTCGTGGCTGAGCGCACGACCAGGCCGCGGCCGGTCCGCACCGAGCGCCGGCCGCAGATGGAGGACGCCGACTGCGGGCCCGCCTGCCTGAGCACGATCTTCGCCCACCACGGCCTGCGCGTCCCCCTGCGCGAGATCAGGGAACGGTGCGGGGTGGGCAGGGACGGGCTCACGGGAGCCGGGCTCAAGGCGGCGGCCGAGGAGTACGGCTTCACCATCGGCGGCTTTCGGGTGGAGGCCGACGCGCTGGAGACCTTCCCCGTCCCATCGATGATCTTCGTTGACCAGCGGCATTACGTGGTGCTGGAGGGCATGCGCAAGCGGTGGGCCTACCTCAATGACCCCGCCGTGGGCAGGATCCGGCTGAGCAGGGAGGAGTTCCGGCGGCGATTCAGCGGGATCGTACTGGTGCCGCGTCCGGGCGAGGGCTTCACGCCGGGAGGGCCGCGGTTCCCCATGGCCCGCTCGGCGCTGGCGAAGGTGCGGCCGTACCTGTCCACGCTGCTCGCCATCGCCGTCATGGCCTTCATGCTGGCCCTGCCCGCGGCGGTCACCGCGCTGCTGACCCGGCTCCTGCTGGGCAAGGTGCTGGTCGCCGGCGGCGCGGCCTGGTCCGCGCCCGTGCTCCTCGGGCTGCTCGGCTGCGTCGGCTTCACCCTGGCCGGCATGTGGGCGCAGCAGCGGCTGCTCAGCGCCGTGCAGCTGGCGATGGCGGCCGACCTGTCCGGCCGCTACGTGTGGCGGCTGCTCAGGCTGCCGGGCGACCACTTCCACCGGCGGCAGACCGGTGGCCTGGTGACCAGGACGTCGTTCGGCGCGGGGCTGGCCCTGCTGCTGTCGGACCGGGTCGCCGCCGTCATCGCGGCCCTGCTGACCATGGTCGTGCACTCGTCGATCCTGTTCGCCTTCCACCCGGCCTTCGCCGCGGTCGCCGTGCTGCTGGCGGCGGTCAACCTGGTGGCGATGCGCGCGGTCAGCCGCCGTACCGCCCCGCACCAGCAGCGCTTCATCTTCGACGAGCACCGCAGGGACAGCCTGGCCTTCAACGGCGTCTCGATGGCGGAGTCGCTGAAGGCCGACGGCGCCGAGGGCTGGTTCTTCGCCAAGTGGGCGGGGCTGTCGGCGCGGACCATGTCGGCGGCCCAGGAGCTGATGCGGGTCACGCAGGCGCTGATGGTGGTGCCCGCCGCGCTCGGCTCGCTCGCCGGGGCCACCATGGTGATCACCGGGGCCGTGCTGATGGCCCGCGGTGAGGTCACGATGGAGACCGTCATCGCGGCCCAGCTCCTCGTCGGCGCCTTCCTCGTACCCATGTCCTCGCTGGTCGGGGTCGGCGCCGAGGCGCAGGTCGTGGTCGCGCAGACCAGCATGCTCGACGACGCCCTGTACGCCGAGCCCGACCCCCGCCACGCCGAGCCCCCCGGCGCCCCCGAGGGGGCGGGGGGCCTGCGCGGCACGGTGGAGTTCGACGGGGTCACCTTCGGATACGACCGCCAGCGCGGGCCGGTGATCGAGGGGCTGTCGTGGCGCGCGGAGCCCGGCCAGCGCATCGCCATCGTCGGCCGCACGGGCAGCGGCAAGTCCACGGTCGCCCGCCTGCTCACCGGCGCGGTCGTGCCGTGGTCCGGGCAGATCAGGTTCGACGGCGCACCGAGGGACGAACTGCCCAGGGAGACGCTCTCCACCTCGATCGGCTACGTGGAGCAGAACCTGCAGGTGTTCGAGGGCACGGTGGCCGACAACCTGACGCTGTGGGACCCGACGGTTCCCGCGTACCGGCTGGGCCGGGCGGTCGGCGACGCCTGTATCGCCGAGGTGGTCCACCGCAGGGGCGGACTGTCGGGCGGCTGGGTCGAGGAGCGGGGCCGCAACCTGTCGGGCGGCGAGCGGCAGCGCCTGGAGATCGCCCGGGCGCTCGCGCTGTCCCCCTCGGTGCTGGTGCTGGACGAGGCCACCAGCGCGCTGGACGCGGAGACCGAGGCCCTGGTGGACGCCAACCTCAAGGCCAGGGGCTGCACATGCGTGGTCATCGCGCACCGGCTCAGCACCGTACGCGACAGCGACCTGATCCTCGTGCTGGACCGCGGCAAGGTCGTCCAGCGGGGAACGCACGCCGAGCTCATCGCCGAGCCCGGTCCCTACCGCACGCTCGTCGAGGAAGCGGCATGAACGGACACCCCGTCAACGACCTGACCGGCTACCCCGTCAGCGAGATCGAGCTGATCGACCCCCACGCCTGCTGGCGCGTGGTCAACGGCTCCGTCGACGTCCTGCTGGCGCCCGTGGACGGACGGGGCCCCCGCCGCCGCGTCGTCCGGGTGGAGAGCGGGCAGCTCATGCACGGCTTCGCCGCCACCGACCTGCCGCAGGGCTACACCGTCCTGGCCTCCCCGGCCGACGGGACGTCGGTGCGCCGCGTCCGCAGGGACGCGGGCGCGCGGTCGGCCTGGGCACGCCGTCTCTCCCACCCCTCCCTGCACGACGGCCCGGGCGGCGGCCGGACGGCGGCGGACCCGCCGGGCGACCGCGAGCTGCGCGCGCTGCACCGCGGGGTGCTGGAGCAGGTGCTGCTGCTGGCCGAGGCGGAGGAGGCCGACCGGGACAACTGGCGCGCGGCCAGGGTGGCGGCCACGAGCGAGACGCTGCGGCGGTCGTTCGCCGACGTCGGGGTCGCCGCCGGCGCTCCGCCCTCCCCTGACCGGCCCAGGACGACCGCCGAACACGCCGCGAAGGTGGTCAGGACGCTCGGCGACCACTGCGGGTTCGCCGTGCGGGAGAGCGCCGCGAGCTCCGGCGACCCGCTCGGCGCGGCGCTGGACGCCGCCAGGGTCAGGCACCGGAAGGTGAGCCTGTCGGGCCGATGGTGGCGCAAGGCCACCGTCCCCATGATCGGCTTCACCCGGGAGGGCGGGCGGCCGGTGGCGCTCCTGCCGCACCGGGGCGGCTACCACGCCGCGGACCCGGCGGCGGACCCGTGCCGGGTGACCGAGTCCGTGGCCGCCCGCCTCGCCCCGGATGCCCGGCAGATCTACCCGCCGCTCGGCGAGGGCGTCACCACCCCCCTCGCGCTGCTCAGGTTCGGCCTGCGCGGCGCGGGCAGGGAGCTGGCCTGGCTCCTCGCGGCCGGCGGCGGCGCCGGGCTGCTCGCGCTCGGCGTCCCGTTGTTCACCTTCAGCCTGCTGAGCTCCGCGTCGAACCCCGCCGACCGGCCGGCGACGATCTGGATCGCGCTGATCATCGCCGCCATGGTGTGCGCGAGCGCCCTGCTCCTCGCCGTGCGCAACTCGGTGCTCGTACGCGTCCACGGCCGCCTCCAGGAACGGCTCGAACCCGCCGTCTGGAGCCACCTCATCTCCCTCGACCTGCCGTTCTTCAACCGCTACAGCACCGGCGAGCTGGTCCAGCGCGCCAACGCCATCTCCGACATGCGCAAGGCGCTCGGCGAGGCCGCGGTCAACTCCCTCCTGGGCGGCATGTTCTCGCTGCTCGGCCTGCTGGCGCTGGTCGCCGTGGACTGGCGGCTGGCCCTGGTCGCGCTGGGCGGGGTGGGCGCGCTGCTCGCCGTGCTCGCCGGGCGCGCCGTCCGCCAGCAGCGGCACGAGCTGGTCATGCACGAGCAGTACGGGAAGGTCTACTCCCTGCTGTACGCGTGCCTCGGCGCGATCGACAAGATCCACGTCGCGGGCCGGGAGGCCCAGGTGTTCGGACTGTGGTCCCGGCTGTTCGCGACCCAGCAGCGCGCGGCCGCGGCGGTCCAGCGCGAGCGGGCGGTGTCGGCGGCGATCGGCGCCTCGGCCCAGCCGGCGCTGCTGCTGCTCCTCGCCGTCACGGGCCTGGCCTGGGGGGTCCCGACGGCGTCCTTCGTGATCGCCGCCGTGGCGCTCGGCCAGTTCGTGCTCGCGCTCGGCCAGATGAACCGGGCGGTGGAGGCGGCCTTCGCCCTCCTGCCCCGGTTCGAGCGGCTGCGTCCGGTGCTGGAGCGGGCGCCCGAGACCTCGCCGGGCGCGAAGGACCCGGGCGAGCTGAGCGGGCTGGTACGGCTCGGCGGCGTCTCCTTCGCCTACCCCGGCACCGCGATGCGGATCCTCGACGACGTGTCGATGGTGTTCAGGCCGGGCGAGCTCGTCGCGGTCGCGGGCCCGTCCGGCGCCGGCAAGTCCACCCTGGTACGGCTGCTGCTGGGCTTCGACCAGCCCCGCACCGGCCAGGTGCTCTACGACGGGGGCGACCTGCGCGACCTCGACCTGCGCCGGGTGCGCGCCCAGGTGGGCGTGGTGATGCAGCAGGCCAGAGTGCTCAGGGGCTCGATCCTGGAGAACATCATCGGGGATGTGCCCGGCGCGACGGAGGAGGACGCCTGGTGGGCGGCCCGCCTCGCCGACCTGGACGGCGACATCGCCGCGATGCCCATGGGCCTGCACACCGTCGTCGGGGAGGACAACGCGTCCTTCTCGGGCGGTCAGCTCCAGCGGCTGCTCATCGCCAGAGCGCTGGTCAAGCGCCCGCGCATCCTCATCCTCGACGAGGCGACGAGCGCCCTGGACAACCACACGCAGGCGCTGGTCAGCCGGAGGATCGCCGAGCTGGACATCACCCGGATCGTGATCGCGCACCGGCTGAGCACCATCAAGTCGGCGGATCGGATCTACGTACTCGACCAGGGGAGGGTCGTCGCCGACGGCCCCTTCGAGGAGCTGACGGACGACAGCCGGCTCTTCGCCCGCATGGTCCGCCGACAGGAGGTCTGAGATGACGGTCTCGGTTCACCCCGGATACGCCGAAGCGAGAGGCGAGGGCCTGCTCGCGGTTCCGGGCGGGGACGAACGGCTGATAGCCGTGCTCGCCGCGGCCGCGCCCTTCCCCGAGCGCGTGTCGGGAGAGTACTTCGTCCCCGTGGCGGGGCGCAGCCCGCGCCAGGCGTCCGAGCGCACCAAACGCTGGCTGAAGGCCGCCGTCGGCGACGACGAGGACGCCAAGCGGGCGCTGCTGCACCACCGCAGGCGCTCCGGCCGCGACCTCGGCGCCGGGCTCGTCGACGTCCGGCTCGCCGACCCGCGCAGGCTGCCCGACTGGGGCTACGCCCTGGTGGACTTCCTGCTCGCCCAGCCGCCCACGGCCGCAGCCGACCCCGCGACCGGGCGGCCGGGCTCCCCGTTCGTGGCGTTCAGGCGCGCCGTCAACCGGCTGGTGGACATGAAGGACGGGACCGTACGCGGAGTCCCCGTCACGCCCGAGGCGTGCGAGGACATCGCGGGCCAGCTGATCGAGCGCCTGACGCAGGTCTGCTTCTCCGGCTTCGCGTTCGAGGCGCAGCTGGCCGGCACCGCCAACGACGTGTCCGCCTGGCTGCAGAGCCCCGGCCTGGACGTCAGCCAGTCCGGCTGGCTCGACCGGCTGGAGACGCTCCCGGGCCTGGCCTACGTCATGGGCATGGCCTGCCTGCAGTGGCGGCGCGTCGTCCACGAGCTGTTCGACCGGTTGAACGCCGACCTGCCGGAGCTGCGCAGGACGCTGTGGGGCTGGACCGCCCCGGGGCCGGTCACCGGGTACTCCGGCGACTCGGGGGACCCGCACAACCACGGCCGGGTGGTCACACTGCTCACCTTCGCCTCGGGCGAGCGGGTCGTCTACAAGCCGAAGGACCTGCGCTCGGTGGTCGGGCTGATGGACGTGTGCACCCTGCTGAACAACCATGGGCTGCCGCTGGCCCTGCACACCCGCGCGGTGATCCTGCGCGACGGCTACGGCTGGGAGGAGTACGTCACCGCCGAGCCCGCCACCGACGAGGACAGCGTACGGCGCTACTACACGCGCCTGGGCATGCTGGCCAGGCTCGCCCAGTTCCTGGAGTGCCGCGACCTGTGGGCCGACAACCTGGTCGCCAAGGGCGACACGCCGGTCTTCATCGACCTGGAGAACGTCCTGCAGGCCCGCATCAGCAAGCCCGCCCTCATCGGCGACCGCATCCAGTCCCTGTGGGGGAGGGTCGAGGAGACGGTGGTCAAGACCGCCGTCATCAGCTTTCCCCGGGTGATCGCGGGCGGCGTCCAGGCGCACGACATCGGCTGCATGGCCGGGCTGCAGGAGCAGGTCGCGCAGAACCCCAAGTGGTATCCGCTCGGCTGGGAGGCGCCGCCGTACCGGCCCACGTGGGGCGCGGGCGAGCTGGCCGACCCGAGCCGCTACGCCGACGAGGTGGCCGACGGCTACCGGCAGATGCAGGACTGCCTGGCGAGCAACCGGGAGCTGCTGGCCGACGCCCGCGGGCCGCTCGCGCTGCTGGAGGACGCGCCGGTCCGCTACATCTGGCGCAGCACCTGGGACTGCGTCGAGCTGCTCGGCATGAGCCTGAGCCCGGGGGCGCTGATCGACGGGATGGCCAGGGAGGTCACCCTCGCCCACCTGTTCCGCAGCGCCCGCGAGACGCTGCGGCGCGACCCTGGGCGTGAGGACATCCTGGAGATCGTCGAGCAGGAGATCGACGCGTTCCGCCGGATGGACGTCCCCCTGTTCGTCTCCAGGCCCGGATCGGACTCGGTGTTCACCCCCGACGGCGTCGAGATCCCCGGGCACTTCTCCGGCACGGCCTGGCAGCGGCTTCAGGACCGCCTCGCCGACCTGGCGGGGTTCCCGGTGGACGAGCAGCTCGCCGTGCTGGAGACCTGCCTGGACTTCACCGGCGCGGGGCAACTGCCCACCCTGTTCCCCGGCCCCGGGCCCCGGCCCCGCACGGTGCGCGAGATCGGCCAGTACGTCTACGACCTGTCGGGCCGCCGGGAGGAGCCCGAGGCCGAGGTGCTGCTGGCCCGCGCCGGCGAGCTCGCCGACCAGGTGCTCGCCAGCGCCGTCCCGCTCGGCAGCCCCATGGGCGGCCCCGTCGGCGAGCGGTCCGGCTGGATCGGCGTGGTCACCTATCCCGCGCACGGCCTGGACCAGATCGAACCCCTTCAAGGCGACCTGCTCACCGGCACCGCCGGGCTCGCCGTCTTCCTCGCCGAGCTGTACGCCAACACCGGCGCCCCCGGCCACTGGACGGCGGCGCAGGACGCACTGGACGCCGCGGCCGAGTTCGCGACGCTGTCCACGCAGTCGGGCGTCTACCGCAGGATGTGCGGGACACTCGCGCCCGTCGGGGCGTTCGTGGGGCTCGGCTCGGCCATCTACGCGCTGAGCCGCTGCGGCGCCACGCTGGCCGACACCAGGCTCGTGGAGCGGGCGGCCGCGCTGGTGCCGCTCGCCGAGGGCCAGCTGTCCCTGCCGACCTGCGCGGAACCCGTGCTGGGCCGGGCCGGGCTGCTGCTCGCCCTGCACAAGCTGCGCGAGGCCTCCCCGGTGGCGGTCCCCGCGGCCGAGGCGCTGGCCGCGCGGCTGCACGTGGAACTGCTGGCCGAGCTGGCCGACGGCCGCGCGGCCCGGTCGCCGTACCCGCCGGGTGTGCCCGCGCTCGACGGGGTGCCCACCGGGATGGACGGGCTGGTGTGGGGGCTGGCGGTCAGCGCCCGCGCGCTGGGGGAGACCGGCGCTTCCGCCGCCGCGCCACTGCTGGCGCACCGGTTCGCCCTCGACACGCCCGGCTCCCTGCTCGCCGCCGTCGCCACCGCCCACCTGCTCACCGGCGAGGTGCCCGGCGATCTGCGGGAGCGCGTGGCCAGGTACTGCGCGCCCGACGCGGGGCGTTCCTGCGCGCGGCTCGTCGTGGACACCGAGGTGGCGCTGCACACCGCCCGCCTGACCGGCGACGGGGCGCTGGAGCGCTCCGCCCGCGAGCTGGCCGCCGAACTGCTGCGCCGCCGCGACCACACGGGCCGCTGGTTCGCCGACCGGCGGCGCGCCGACCGGCTGTCCCTGTCCGCCACCGACGGGCTCGCCGCGGCGGGGCTCACCCTCCTCCGGCTCGCCGACGACCAGGTCGCCTCGCTGCGCCTTGTCCACTGACCGAAAGGAACGCCATGGACGCCCGACCATCTTTCCGCCGCCACTTCAGGGTCGAGGTCATCGAGGGAGACGGGGTCTTCCTGATCACCGAGCGCGACACGCACGTGCTCACCGGCCGGTCGATCGAGGCGGTGGCCGGCCTGCTCGACGGCAAGCACACCGTCAACGACATCCTGGTCGCGGTGGAGCCGGACGTCCCGCCGGAGAACGTCTACTACGTGCTCCACACGCTCAGGCAGCGCGATCTGCTGGTCGACGTCACCGAGGACCTGGAGCGGCGGACGGCCGCCTACTGGGAGATGGCGGGGCTCGAGGCGCAGGAGGCCGTCGCCGCGGTGCGCGGCGGGCGGGCCGAACTGCTCACCGTCGGGGACGTGCCCGCCGAGGAGCTGCGGGACCTGCTGGCCGCCGAGGGGGTGGAGGTGACCGGCCCCGGGGAGGACGCGCCGCTGAGCGTCGTGCTGACCGACGACTACCTGCGCGGCGAGCTGGCCGAGATCAACCGGCGGCACATGGCGGAGCGACGGCCGTGGCTGCTGGCCCGTACGACCGGCCCCGTCCTCTGGCTGGGCCCCGTCTTCCAGCCGGGGGAGGGCGACGGCGGCTGCTGGCGATGCATGTCCCAGCGGATGGAAGGGCACAGGCAGTCGCTGACGTACGTGGAGGACAGGTTGCGGGCCGGCCGGCCGCTGGCCCTGCCCGCCGCCGACCTGTCGCTGACCCGCGGCGCGGGCGTGCGGCTCGTCGCGGCCGAGGCGGCGAAGTGGCTGGCCGGGGTGCGGACCCCGCAGCAGCGGGATCTGATCACGTTCGACACCATGCAGCTCGGCGCGACCCGCCACGAGCTGCGACGCCGGCCGCAATGCCCCGAATGCGGCGACGCCGGCCTGATGGCCGCGGCCGCGCAGTCACCGGTCGAGCTGGGCTCGCGGCCCAAGACCTTCACCGCCGACGGCGGCCACCGTTCCCGGCACCCGGAGGACACCGCCGAGCGGTACGCCCACCTGGTCAGCCCGGTCACCGGCGTCATCCGCGAACTCACCCGGATGGACACCAGGACGCCGTTCGTCAAGGCGTACGTGGCCGGCCACAACTTCTCCCGGGAGACCCGCGACCTCGCCTCGCTGCGCAAGGGACTGCGGACCCAGAGCGCCGGCAAGGGCATGACCGACCTGCAGGCAAAGGTCAGCGCCATGTGCGAGGCGATGGAACGCTACTCGGGCATCTTCCAGGGCGACGAGGCCAGGCGCAAGGCGAGCCTGCGGGAGCTCGGCGCGGACGCCGTCCACCCGAACGCCTGCTCGCTCTACAGCGACACCCAGTACCGCACCCGCGGGGAGCTCCGCGCCACCAACAGCTACTCCTTCGTCAGCGCCCCCCTCGACGAGGACGCCGCAATCGAATGGACGCCCGTGTGGTCGCTGACCGAGCGGCGGCACAAGTACCTGCCCACCGGCTACCTGTACTACTACTACAACGACTCCCGCTCCAC
Organism: Nonomuraea sp. NPDC005650; assembly: GCF_040605375.1. Lineage (NCBI taxonomy): Bacteria > Bacillati > Actinomycetota > Actinomycetes > Streptosporangiales > Streptosporangiaceae > Nonomuraea > Nonomuraea sp. NPDC005650. Next base: position 15,316 of record NZ_JBEXCR010000075.1, on the reverse strand, counting down.
CGGCCCGCTCTACACCTGGGCCGACTCCAACGGCAACGCCGCCGGCTCCTCCCTGGAGGACGCCGTCCTGCAGGGCTTCATGGAGCTCGTCGAGCGGGACGCGGTGGCCGTGTGGTGGTACAACCGCCTGCGCCGGCCCGCCTTCGACCTCGGCACCTTCGCCGACCCGTGGATCTCCGAGTTCCAGGAGGTCTACGCCGGTCTCGGCCGCGATCTGCACGTGCTCGACCTCACCAACGACCTCGGCGTCCCGGTGGCCGCCGCGGTCAGCCGCCGGGTCGACGGGCCGAGCGAGGACATCCTCATGGCCTTCGGCGCCCACTTCGACGTGCGCATCGCCGTCCAGCGCGCCCTGGCCGAGCTCAACCAGTTCATCCCCGCGGTCATCGACGTCGGCCCGGACGGCGTCACCCGCTACCGGTTCCCCGAGCCCGACCAGGTCAACTGGTGGACCAACGCGCGCATCGCGGACCACCCCTACCTCGCGCCCACCGCGACCGCCGTGCCCGCGTCCGCCTACTCCCGGCCGGCCACCGCCGACCTGCTCGACGACGTCGAGGCGGCCCGCGCGCTGGTCGAGGAGCGCGGGATGGAGATGCTCGTGCTCGACCAGACCAGGCCCGACATCGGCCTGCCGGTCGTCAAGGTCATCGTGCCCGGCCTGCGCCACTTCTGGCGGCGGCTGGCCCCCGGCCGCCTCTACGACGTGCCCGTACAGCTCGGCTGGCTCGCCGAGCCCACCCCGGAGGAGCAGATGAACCCCATCACGATGTTCCTGTGACCGCTCCAGCGCCCTTACCCATGGTGGGCCTGCGCGAGGACGCCGTCGTCGACTCCGCGGACGGCGTGCTGACCATCGCGCAACCCTTCGGCACGGTCGCCCTGCGCGGCCTGCCGCAGGCCGTCGAGTCGCTGCTGCGCGAGCTGCCCGGGACGCTGGCGGGCCAGGACGACCTGGCCGAGCGGCTCCTCGCGGCGGGCGGCACCAGCCACGACGCTGCCCTGCTGTACCTGACGCTGTCGCGGCTGCGCCCGGTCCTCGTCCACGCGGTCGAGCCGCTACTGCGGGTGGTGCCCATCGCCCGCGACGCCCGGTTCCTGCCGCCCGCCCTGGCCCCCGGCGACACCGTACGCCTGTCGAGGTTCGCGCTCGTCCGCAGGGCGGAACAGGGACTCGTCCTGGAGTCCCCGCTGTCCCGGCACCGCGTCACGCTCACCGAGGACGCCATGCCGCTGCTCGCGGCGCTCGGCCGCCCGGTCATGGTGAAGGAGGCGCCCGAGGCGATCGGCCACCTCGTCGCCGCCGGCATGGCGTTCGCCGGCGACGCCGAGGAACGCGACCCCGCGCTGCGCTCCTGGGACTTCCACGACCTGCTCTTCCACGCCAGGAGCAGGTCGGGGCGGCACGACCAGCCGTTCGGCGCGACCTTCCGCTTCCTGGACGAGACGCCGCCGCCCCCGGTGATCAAGCAGCCTCCCGAGGCCGCCGCCGTGGAGCTGTACGCGCCCTCCTTGGAGGAGGCCGCCGCGGCCGATCCGCCGTTCACCACCGTGCTGGAGTCGCGCAGATCGGTGCGCCAGTACGCCGGCGCGCCGACGGTCCGGCAGCTCGGCGAGCTGCTCTACCGGGCCGCCAGGGTCAGGCGCGTCTTCGGACCGGCGCCCGGCATGCCCTACGAGGCCAGCAGCAGGCCCTACCCGGGCGGCGGCGCCGTCTACGAACTGGAGCTGTACCTGACCGTCGCCCGATGCGAGGGCCTGGACAGCGGCGCCTACTACTACGACCCGCTCGGCCACAGGCTCGTCACGCTGCCCGCCAGGGCCGAGGACACGCGGGCGATGCTGGCCGCGGCGAGCCTGGCCACGGGTGGGACGGCCAGTCCTGACGTGCTGATCACGATCACCTCGCGCTTCCAGCGCATGTCGTGGAAGTACTCCTCGATCGCCTACGCCGCCACGTTGAAGACCGTCGGCGCGCTCTATCAGACCTTCTACCTGGTGGCCACCGCGATGGGCATGGCGCCCTGCGGCCTCGGCAGCGGAGACGCCGACCTGGCCGCCCGCACCTTCGGCCTCGACTGGGCCACCGAGTCATCGGTCGGGGACTTTCTCATCGGCGGCACCCCCGCCGGGTCCGATTCGAACAGAGAAGGAGGCCGGTGATGGCCGAAAGCATCTACATCCTCGGGGACGAGGACCGCAAGAAGTTCGCCAGGCTGGTGGCGTCGGCGTGGGAGGACGCCGAGCTGCGCGGCCGCTACGAGAGCGACCCCAGGGGCCTGCTGAGCCAGTACGGCATCGCCTACCCGGAGGGGGTGCCGACGCCGCCGCTGCCGCCCAAGCCGGAGGGCGAGTTCGACATCACCGACCTGGAGTCGGCCGCCGGCTCGTCCGCGCCCAGCTCGGTCAGCACCGTTCTCACGCTCACCTCCATGACCGGGCCGAGCGTCCCCTCCACGGTCGGCGACCCGACCTGACCCCGATCGCGCCCGTGTCCGGAATCCGGCAGGCGACGGGCCTGCCATACCGAAAGGAGGCCGCTGATGGCCGAGAGCGTCTACGTCTTCGGTGACGAGGACCGCAGGAAGTTCGCCAGGCTGGTGGCGTCGGCGTGGGAGGACGGCGGGCTGAAGGGCCGCTACGACGGCGACCCCAGGGCCCTGCTGGGCCAGTACGGCATCGCCTACCCGGAGGGGGTGCCGACGCCGCCGCTGCCGCCCAGGCCGGAGGGCGAGTTCGACATCACCGAGCTGGAGTCGGCCGCCGGCTCCGCGGCGTTCACGACGGACGGCACGGCCAGCTCGGTCAGCACCGCCCTGTGCACCTGCTTCGGCGACCCGCAGTGAGCGAGCCGGTGATCGAGGTCTCGGGACTTCGTAAACGCTACGGGGAGTTCACGGCCGTGGACGGCGTCTCCTTCGACGTACGCGAGGGGGAGGTGTTCGCCCTCCTCGGCACGAACGGCGCGGGCAAGACCACCACGATCGAGATCCTGGAGGGCTACCTCAGGCCCTCCGAGGGCACGGCACGGGTGTTCGGCGCGGACCCGGCGGGACCCGCCGCCCCGCGGTCCAGGATCGGCCTGGTGCTGCAGGAGTCCGGCCTGTTCGGCGACCTGTCGGCGGCCGAGACGGTGACCGCCTGGAGCAGGTTCACCACCGGCGCCAGACCCGTGGCCGAGGCTCTGGAGCTGGTGGGGCTGTCCGGCCAGGCCAGGACGCGGGTCAAGCGGATGTCCGGCGGCGAGCGGCGCAAGCTCGACATCGCGCTGGCCACGCTCGGCCGCCCCGACCTGCTGTTCCTCGACGAACCGACGACGGGACTCGACCCCGAGGCCCGTCACCGGGTCCGGGACCTGGTCAGGGACCTCGCGGCCGACGGGATGACGGTGCTGCTCACCACGCACTACCTGGAGGAGGCCCAGGAGCTCGCCGGCCGCGTGGCCATCATGGACAAGGGCGGCATCGTCACCCAGGGCACGATGTCGGAGGTGCTGGGCCGCGGCTCCGGCCGGGTCGCCTTCGAGCTGCCCGACGACACCGCCCTCGACGGGCTGCCGGTGGGCGAGCGGGACGCGCTCACCGTGACCGGGCGGCGGTGCGTGATCGTCACCGCCGAGCCCGAGTCGGTGGCGCACTCCGTGCTCGGGTGGGCGCACGCGCGCGGCGTGCGGCTCAGCGGTCTGGACGTCCGCCAGGCGACGCTCGAAGAGGTCTTCCTCGACATCGCCGGCGCGCGCGGGCAGGAGGTCAGGACGTGACCGCCTACACGCTCGCGCACTTCCGGCTGACCCAGACGCTGTTCTGGCGCACGCCGGTGTCGGTCGGCATGGCCCTGTTCTTCCCCGTACTGTTCGGCGGGCTGATGCCGCTGATGCTCCCGGGCGGGACCAGGGACGGGGCGCCGGTCGACGTCGCCATCATGACCGGCGTCATCGTGATGGGCATCGCCAACCTGGGCTTCATGACCCTGGTGGAGTCCTTCGTGGTGCGGCGGCAACTGCTGATACTCAAGCGGCTGCGCGGCACCGAGCTGCCCGACCTGGCCATCTTCGGCGGGGAGATCCTCACCGTGCTGACGGTCGGCCTGCTGCAGCTCGTGCTGATCGTCGGCCTGGCCAGGACCGTGCACGGTGTCGGGCTGCCGGCCAATCCCGCCCTGCTGGTGGTCACGGTGCTCCTCGGGCTCGCCGTGTTCGCCGCGATGGCCGTCGCGGTGAGCGGCAGGATTCCCGCGCAGGGCTCCACGGTCGTGGTGAGCCTGCCGTTCCTGCTGCTCGCGATCGGCCTGTCCGGGTTCGCCTATCCCGTCTCGGCGTTCCCCGACTGGTTGCGGATCGTGTCCTCCCTCCTCCCGTTCGGGCGCGTGGCCGAGGGGGTCAGCACCGCCTATCTCGGGCGGGACTACGTGGGACACGCCGGGGCCGGCGTACCCCCCCAGGTGGGGATCCTGGAGGGCTTCCTGGTCATGTGGCCGGGATGGCTCGTCCTGGCCGCCTGGCTCGTGCTGTCGTTGCTCGCCGCGAGAAGGTGGTTCAAGTGGGAGCCTCACAGAGGCTGAGGGGCGTCGGGCCGGGCACCGTACGGCTGGCCCGCGCCACGGCCGGGGTCTTCCTCGTCGGCATGGCGGCCTTCGCCGCCGTGCCGCTCGCGGAGGCGCTCGGCGCCTACTCCACCGTCAGGGTCGTGACCGCGGTCGTCCTCATCATCGGCCTCACCGGCTGCTACCTGTGGCTGGCGGTGCGGGCCGTGCTCGACCGGGGTTCGCGGTGGGATCTCGCGGTGCTGGGCGTGATGTGCGCGCTGGCCCTCGCCGTGCCGTTCGCCGCCGGGCCCACCTGGCTGAGCGTCGGGTTCATGCTTCCGCTCGCGTTCGCGGTCACGCTGCGGGGCCGGTGGGCGGCGGCGGGGTTCTTCGCCTCGCTGGCCGCCGGCCTGTTCCTGCCGGCCTCGCAGGACCTGAGCTGGGTGCTCTTCGGCTCCCTGCAGAACCTGCTCACGGCCGGCGCGCTCGCGGGCCTGACCATCTTCGCGACCCTGCTCGCCGAGCTGCAGCGCACCCGCGAGGAGGCCGCCAAGCTCGCCATCACCGAGGAACGGCTCAGGTTCGCCCGCGAGCTGCACGACGTGCTGGGGCACAACCTCTCGGTCATCGCCATGCGGACCGAGCTGGGCACGCGGATCCCGCCCGAGGAGATCGGGCGGCTGCGCCGTGAGCTGACGGAGATCCACGACATCGCCAGCCGCTCGCTGCACGACGTGCGGGCGGTGGTCAAGGGCTACCGCGAGATGTCGCTGGAGAGGGAGCTGAGCGGGGTGCGCCGGGTGCTGGAGACCGCCGGCGTCCGGTGCGACTTCGCCGAGCTGCCGCCCTCGCTGCCGCCGGAGGTCCGCGTGGCGCTGGCCTGGGCGGTGCGCGAGGCGGCCACCAACCTGCTGCGCCACAGCGACGCCACGGTCTGCCTGGTCGGGGTCGAGACCCAGGGCGACCGCGTCACGGTGACCGTCGCCAACGACGGCGTACGCCCGGACGGCGGCGCCATCGCCGCCGGCGCGGCCGGGACGGCGGCGACTGCCGAGGCGACCGTGGGCGGGAGCGGCCTGGCCGGGCTCGACGAGCGGCTCGCCCAGGTGGACGGGAGCTGCGGGCGGCACACCGAAGACGGCTGGTTCACGCTGTCTCTGGACGTTCCCGGCCGCCTCCTGGCGGCCACACTCACCTCTGCAACAGGAGACCGGAGATGATCAAAGTTCTGATCGCGGAGGACCACGACCTCATCAGAGGTGCTCTGATCGCCCTGCTGTCGGAGGAGCGGGACATCCGCGTGGTCGAGGAGGTGTCCAGGGGCGACGAGATCGTGCCCGCCGTCGTCGGCTCCAAGCCGGACGTGGCGCTGCTGGACATCGGGCTGCCGGGCATCGACGGCCTGGAGGCGGCGGGCCTGATCAAGGAGCTGGAACAGCCGCCCCCGGTGCTCATCCTCACCAGCGTCGGCACGCCCGGCAACTTCGAGCGGGCCATGGCCGCGGGGGTGCGGGGCTTCCTGGTCAAGGACGCGCCCGCCCACCGGCTCACCGACGCCATCCGGGTGGTGGCCAGGGGTGAACGTTACATCGACTTCGACGTGGCCGCCGACGGCGGCGAGCAGGAGATCGACACCAATCCGCTGACCGCGCGGGAGATCGCCGTGCTGTCGGCGGTCGCGGCCGGCGGGCGGGGCAGCGACCTGCGCAGCGCCCTGGGGCTGTCGATCCACACGATCAGGAACTACCTCGCCGCCGCCCGCCTGAAGACGGGCGCCCGCAGCGACGAGGACGCCGTGCGCATCGCGCGGGCCAACGGGTGGCTGAACGAGGGACCGGTGGCCGCAGGGAGTTGATTCGCGGGCCAGGAAGGCGTCACGATCAGTACGAAATCATGATGCACCCAGACACGTGGGAGCCCGCCTGTGGCCCAGGACAGCGAAACGCAGGTCAGGTGGTTGACCGCGGCCGTCGTCGCGGTCACCGGGGCGCTGTGGGGGCTCACCCCGCTCGCCTTCCTGCTCGACGGCGATCCGGCCCGGGCCCTGCTGGCGCTCGTGCTGCTCGGCGGGCTGCTCGTGGTGTACGCCAGGATCGTCGCCCGGCACATCGCGGGCACGAGCCAGGGGCCCCACCGGGCGCGGACCTTCCTGCTGTTCGCCGTCGTCGTCTACGGGGCGATCCCGTTCCAGGGATCGGTGTGGATCTACACGCCGCTCGTCGTCGCCACCGCCGGGCTGCTCCTGCTGCCCTTCCGGTACGGCCTCGTCGTGCTTCTGGTGGTGGCCGCCGCCGAGTACCCGCTGACACTCGTGGAATGGGCCCCCGCGGCCGCCTCCGCGGTGCAGAGGAGCACCGGAGTGCTGGTCGCCTCGGTGGTCGCCGCGGGCATCGTGCACTACGCGAGGTTCGTCCGCGAGCTGCGCGAGCTGCGGGTCGCGCTGGCCGAGATGGCCGTGGACCAGGACCGGCTGCGCCTGGCGGGACAGTTGCACGACCTGCTCGGCCAGACGCTGGCGTCGATCACCCTGAAGACCGAGCTGGCCCTGGCCCTGGTCGACGTGGACCGGAGGCAGACCGCCGCCGAGCTGGAGGGGACGATCGCCATCGCCGGTGAGGCGCGCGCGGAGATCGGCGACGTCGTGGAGGCCAAACGCTCGCTCGACCTGGGCGCGGAGCTGTCGGCGGCCGCCGCGCTGATCGAGCTCACCGGCGCGAGCTGTGACCTGCGCCTGGGCTTCAAGGAGATCGACAAGGGCACCGGCGACGTGCTCGGCTGGATGGTACGCGAGGCGGCCACGAACATCGTCAGGCACAGCGACGCCCGCCACTGCCTGATCGAGCTGGACGAGGTCGACGGAAGCGTCCGGCTGCTGGTGCGCAACGACGGGGCTCGCCGCGAGACGGGCCATCAACCCGGTTCGGGGCTCGCCGGGCTGCGCCGGCGGGTGGAGAAACTGGGTGGATCCCTGGAGGCGGGCGCCACCGGGGAAGGCGTGTTTCAATTGCGGGTGTGCCTGCCCGCCGTACACGATCGGGAGAGTGGTCACCGGTGATTCGCGTCCTGCTCGCAGAGGACCACGGCGTCGTCAGGGGCGCCCTGACAGCCCTGCTGAACCTCACGGGCGACATCGAGGTCGTGGCCGAGGCCGACCGCGGTGACAAGGTCGTCCCGCGCGCCCTCGCCTGCAGCCCGGACGTGGCCGTCATCGACATCGAGATGCCGGGCGTCGACGGCGTCGAGGCCACCCGCCGGCTCAGGCCGGCCCTGCCGGACTGCCGCGTGCTCATCCTCACCGGCCTGGCCAGCGCCGCGCTGCTGAAGCGGGCGATGGAAGCGGGAGCGAGCGGATTCCTGCTCAAGGACGCCCCCACGGAGCGGCTGGCCGAGAGCATCCGCCGGGTCTCCCAGGGCGAGCGGGTGATCGACGCCTCCCTGGCTCTGGCCGCGATCAGCGCCACGGCGACGCCGCTCACCGACAGGGAGGCGGCGGTGCTGGGCCTGGTCGGCTCGGGCGCCAACACCGGCGAGATCGCCGCCGAGCTGCACCTGTCGGCCGCGACGGTCCGCAACTACATCTCCAGCGCCATCACCAAGACCGGCGCCCGCAACAGGACCGACGCCGTCCGCATCGCCGCCGAATCAGGCTGGATCGAGGGCCTCCGCCACGCCTGACCGTTTCGCGACCGTGCGGCGAAAGCGCGACGACAGGTGCTTTTCCTAACGTGTCCGGGTAAGGGGGACCGGATTCCACACGGAGGGGAAAACACATGCGTGGAAGGCGACTCAGCCTGGTCGTGGTTTCGGCGGCCGTCGTCACCGGCGCGCTCATGACCGCCCCGGCGGCGGCGGGGGCGGCGACGAGCACGGGGACGACGGCGGCGCGGGCGGCGGCGGGGCCGATCGACTGCGGCGGCTGGTGGCACTACACCGGGAACAACCCGCAGTCCGTACGGATGGTGCGGTGGGGCGGCGCCAACGGGCGTCCCCAGTTCAACGTCATGTCCGGCTACATCCAGGGCGTCCAGCACGGCTGGGCCCAGCTCTCCGGGGCCAAGAAGGGCGACTGGGTCACGCTGGACGTGACCACCGACGGCGGCAGGACGTGGGGGTACTGCGGGCCGTTCGAGGCGCGCTGGGACGGCGAGATCGTCAAGACGCCGGCCGCGCGCACGTCGAGCGATCCGAACCTGCGCTTCCGCGCCTGCGGCGCCCCGGCGGGAGTCCCGGGCAGCCGGGCGGTCTGCACCTCACCCTGGTGACCTGACCCGGGAGCGGCCGGCCCGCGCGCCGGCCGCCCCGGAAGGACGATCCCGCCGTCGTGCCCAGCCACGAGCTATCAGGGCACCCAGATCATCGAACTCGACTTTCCCGCCGAATGCTTCGTGGCGCCGCCCACGACCTCCGAGCCGCCGCTGATCGAGCAGATCACCCAGGCTGTACGGGATCTCGCCGACCGGCAGAGCGCGGTCGTGGCGGATCTGGACGCACGGGCGGGGAGCGCGCCAGCGGCTGTCGGACCCGGCCACCTTCCACCGCGGCACCGTGCCGAACATCACGGCCGTGACCGACCACCTCGCGCACAACCGAAGCAGGCGCCGGCCGAGGGCCTGGGCCGGGGGGACGTCGGCCGCCATCATTCAGCCGGCAGGTCTATGGCCGACGCCGAGACCGTCGCGAAGCTCTATGGGGGCACCCGGCTGCCGGGTTCCCCGCTTCTAATCCGACGGTCGCAGGTTCGAATCCTGCAGGGCGCGCTTCTCCACCTGGGCCAACTCAGGCCACGCCCGTGCGCTGGGGCGGCATGGGGCAAATGTGGGGCAAAGCTGAGTCAGCCGCCCAGCGGGCGCCTCAGCGCGGACGCGGCTTTCAGCACCAGCCTGGCCGTTTCCCTGGCGGCTTGGTGGGCCACCTCTGGTAGCACCGAGACGTAGGTGTCGGCGGTGAGCACGATGCTGGCGTGCCCGAGCATGGCCTGCACCACCTTCAGATCGGTGTGCGCGGCCAGCGCGAGGGTGGCGGCGCCGTGTCGCAGGTCGTGCAGCCGGACCGGTGGCAAGCCTGAGGCGGCCACCAGCCGGCGGAACCGGCCGGTGAGATAGTCCGGCCGCAGCGGCGCTCCATCCGCAGTGGTGAACACGTACTCCGAGTCCCGCCAGCGTGCCCCCGCTGTCGCACGCAGCTGCTCCTGGCGCTTCCGATGTCGACTTAGCACCCGCACGGTCTCCGCGTCCAGGGCCACCGCTCGGCAGCTGGCGGCGCTCTTCGGTGGGCCGATCACGACTTGGCCGTCGGCGTGCACCCGCTGCTGCGCCACTGTCAGCTCCGCGGCGTTCAGGTCGACGTCCGTCCAGCGCAGCCCGGCCAGTTCACCGCGGCGCAGGCCGCGCAGCGCGGCCAGCCACCAGGCGGCATACAGGCGGTCCTGCACCACGCTGGCCAGGAACGCCGCGAGCTGCTGTTCGGTCCAGACCGCTACCGCCGGACGCTCTCCTGCCTGCTGCCAGCGGGCCGTGCGCCCGGCGGTCCAGATCACCGGATGTGGTCGCCGAGGCTGGGGCAGCTCGGCTCCGTGGGCCGGGTTGATCGGGATCAGCCGGGCACGCACCGCCGCGTTCAGCGCGGTCCGCAAGGTGGCGTGGATCCGCACCACGGTGGCTGGCGCCAACCGGCGCCCGGTTGGCGAGGGACGGGACGCCAGCGCCACGAGCAGTCCGTTGACGTCGCGAGAGGTGAGCTTGAGCAGCCGGATCCGTCCCAGGTGGGGGATGAGGTAGAGGCGGATGTGCGTGGCGTAGCCCTGCCGGGTCGACGGACGCAGGGCGTCCTTGGTGGCCAGCCAGCGTGCCAGCCACTGCCCGAGCGTGCATCCGGCACCGTCGCGGTCGGCAGCGGCCAAGGCACGGCCTGCCGCCTCCGCTTCCTCGGGGTCAGGGTAACCACCCTGGCGAACGCGCTGCCGCTGCCCATCCAGGCCGCGTACCTGCACCGCGAAATACCAGCTGCCGTGATCGTCATCTACCGGCAGACGCGGACACGTCACTCCTCGCTGACGTCCCGTTTCCGCATCCACACAACCGCATCGCTTGCTGACCTGCACACGAGTCTTTGCCATCGGTCCCACCTCCACCCTTCACGGTGTGCGACGACAGACGCGCCAGCAAGGGCTCGCATTCGACAGGGGTGACCTCAGGTCAAGTGTCCGGAGTACGGGGGAAGCTCACCTCGCGTGAGGAGCGTCAACCAGCCGAAGAACCGGACCACCGCAGGTACAGGAGGCGTGAGAACACGAGTGCTGAGGATTAGAAGGTCAGATCAGATGGCGTGATGAGTTATGGCACCGCACACCGGTGGGCGTTTATCGAACCGACCTTGACGGCCTGCCGTACCCGGCCCGGCGCGGGCCGGGTACGACAGCGCTTGTGCACGACCTGCGAGAAATCGTGAACGCCATCTTGTACAGTTACGCATCCTCCTGCGTGACCGAGTCGGCGGACTCATCCGCGAATCGAATACCAGCAGGTCACATGGCATGACAGGGTATTCGGCGCCCACGCCCTACGTCAGGCACTGTCGCATGGTCTTCAATCGCGAGCCCGTGATCGGGCAGACCCGGATTTCGTGGCCCGCCTCGTCGAGGACCTTCCGGCCCCCCAAGGGCCGGTCGAGCGTGACGGGCACAAAAACGACCCCGCCGCGACCACCGATGTAAGAACGCGGCCACAATTCGTCCCGCCACTTCTCAAGCAGCGTGCGCTCACGTCGCGGGCAGACGTCGCGAAGCACTACCCGGACCCGCACGCTTGTCTCGGACTCGGCTGCTACGGCTTCGTCGGCCTTGAGGCATTCCGTGGGGCTCATACCGAACGCGTGCAGGATGAGGGCCCGTCCTTCCACCTCGACCGTGTCGATCGACGCGTTGAAGGGTGGTTCAGGCGGCCGAGACGCGCGTATGGAGGTCGCCATGGAAATCGCGACGGCCAACACCAGGAGGCAGCACATGCGCCACAGGAAGGACGGGCCCAGGGGAGTCATTTCTTGTAGATGTCCTTGCCGACGGCCTTCATCACGTCATGGATGTCGGTGAAGTAGGTCACGCAGGTGGACTGGACAGGCGCGTCATCGCCGACTCCTCCGCTGAAGACGCCCTTGGCCACCACGTATCCATCGCTCTGGCGGAAAGTGTAGACCGGCGCGCCTGAATCACCGCCGACCGGGCACTTGCCGGTCTTCTTGCCGACCTGAACCCACCGCACCGTGCCGACGTATTCCCTGGTTTTCGGGTCTACGTACTCGACCTTCCAGCCGATGTCGGTGACCTTGAAGCGGCAGATCTGGCCGTTGGATTCGGGATTCGTGCTGGCGCCGCCGACGCAGTACTGGTCGCCTTCCCGAGAGCGGACCGAGAACCGCCCGCCCACCCATTCCCTGACGGATGAGTCCCTGCCACCGATGAAGATGGTGGGGCTCGTGACCCGGCCGAATCCCGTCTGGATCAGGGACACGTCGCCGTAGTAGGTCGGCTGGTTCGGCAGTTTGATGGTTCCTTGACCGTCCCGCCAGTTCGTCCATTTGATGATGCCGGCGCTCGCGAGTAGCCCGTCTCCGTCAGCGCAGTGCCCGGCGCTCACCATGAGGTTGTCGGTTGCGCTCCCCATGGCGAATGCGGTCGTGCACGGCCCGGATGGGGTGTTGTCAGCCTTGAAGGGAACGAACTTGGAGCCGCCGTTGAGCTTTCCCGTGTCATTTTGCCGGCTGTCCGCGGCCGCGGAGGACTTCGTCTGGACGTTCGGGTGCGGACGGTCACTTTCTGAACGCAGCCAGATGGCGACGTTGTACGTGCCGTACCGGTCGGCCAGAGCCTTACGCAGCCCTGGGGAGGCATCGGTGGACTGCACCACGACCAGGTTGCGCTCGGGCCAGATCTGCGTGGCGAACAGGGCGGTTCCCGCCGGGATCGTCGCGTCCAGATCGAGTACCTGGTCAGTGATGGTGTTCAGCGCCTGGTAGCTGTTGGCGACCTCGACGTACCGGGGAGTGACCGTGTACGGGGTTTCCGCAGTGGCCACTGCGGAAGTCCGGGCCGCTGGCGAATCCTCGCTCTCGAAACCGATCGCGAGGGTTTCATCGGCGTCGCCGTTGTCCAGCGCGATCCCGCTCAGCACCTGGCTCGCGGTGTCCTTGCCCGCCAGCGTCGCGGGAGCGACCACCTGCCCGCTGGCCGGTTCGAAGTAGGGCGGGGCCAAGGTTGTGGTGTTGGTCTGTGCACGATCGTCAGCGCCGTTCAACGCGTGCACGTTCTCGGAGGAGACCGGTAGCGTGTCCAGCTTCCAGTCCGCGGGCGCGGTGAACACTTCCACCCCGTCGGGTCCCGCCGGGTACAGGACCTGAGGTGACGGGACCGGTTCTGTGACGACCGTCAGCTTCGGCACCTCGGTACCGGGGTCACCGTACTCGGTGGAGGCGAGCTCGCGGAAGTTGTCGAAGGTGTTGGCCTCGTCCGGCTCCTGCAGCGTGAGTCCGTAGTTGGGGCTGCCGCTCGCCCAAGCTGCGGCGATCTCCTTGACAGGCCAGTCGAGTGTGCCTCTGCCGCAGTCGCTGGCGTAGGACTGGGTGACGATCGTGGCGCCCTCGGTGGTCGTGGCCGGCTTGTTGGACCAGGTGAGGTTGTACGGATCCCAGCGGCTGGTGATCCGCCGGACCTGGATGCCGTCTCCAGCCTCTCCGCAGCCCGGGCCATCGGTGTTCACCACGGACAACTTCGCGTCGATGATGCGCTGACCTGTGAGAGCCATGGTGTCGAAGCGCAGCAGGGCGCGGTTACGTATGCCGAAGATGCCGCCGGCCATCAGCAACGGCGAAGACGGGTCGCCCGCGCCGCCCTCGTCGGAGACGTGCACGTCCGCACTCGCGGGCATCGCGACCGAGCCGCTGATCGTCACGGGGAAGGCTTTGGTGTCCAGTTTGGCGCCGTCCAGCGTCACTCGCAGGTTGTCGCCGGACTGCTCGCTCTTGAACGCGCCGAGGGCTGATTTCGCGGTCGTACGCTGTCCTGGCTTGATGTGCAGGCGGGGCGTGGTCGCGCGCAGAACGGTTCGTCCCTGAGCGTCCGCGAGTTCCTTTCGCCGCTCGCCGGATGAGGCGCCCTTCACCTGCACGGGAAGTGTGAGGTCCAGGGGGTTCGCCGGGCGACGCTGGAGGACGATCTCGTAGCGGAATCCCTCTGCCATGGCGCTGACCACAAGCTGGGCACCGTCGCCCAGGTCGTACGTCGCACGGTTCGCCGAGACCTGAGGGCGCGGGAGCGGGGTCGGCCATGACAGGGCGAACGATTGACCCCCGGCGGTCGACAACTGGGCGAACGGTTCGGACTTCCCGCCTGCGGTGAAAGCGAGCGGCGCCTTGACGAGCTTAGGCCGAAGAGCGCCGTCCTTCTCGGTGAGCCCCGTGTCAATCCAGGCCCACGCCCCGCTGTTCTGCTTGAGCCGCACTGGACTGGACCAGGTTTCGATGATCACCTGCCCGTCTTGCCGACGGACCACTCGCCGGGACTCTGTGGCGGCGCCCAGTATCTCGCCGGGTGGCTGCTTGGTCGCGGCCGCCATGGAAACAGGCGACGGACCGGCTTGTTGTGCTTGGACGGGCAAAGGGTTGAGGACCGAGGCGGCGAGGGCCGCACTCGCTGTGGCGGCGAGAGCTGAGCTTCGTAACAACCGTCTAGAACGCAAAGGCGCCATCTCCATGAAATTCCTGACAATCTGGAAAACCCGGAGTGAGCGTAGATCACGAACGACTGGGCAGCAAGATCCACACTGAGTCATGGCCTGATGACCGAGTGGTGGGTTTCCGTTGCATGGCGTGCCTGTCTCTCCATCCACCACGATCGTCCTGCGAAAGGTCGCTAAAGAGATTGACAGTGTGGGGTGACGGAGCAAGAGGGCATCTGATCTTGTTGTGGAATGATCTGTCCGTATCGGGGCGTCGGTTCGGTCGTTGATCATCACATGGCTTCCAGCGCGCCTACCGCGGCGACTTGTACGACCCCTGGTGGGCGTCGATCGAACCGACCTTGACAGCCCAGCGCAACACCCGAGAGGAGGCCGCCTGATAAAGAACACCATCTACGACGTGCGCTCCTACAAGACCAAGGTCCGCAAGAACACGTCGGGCAAGGTCACGTCCTACCGCGTCCGCTGGTCCCACCGCCGGGAAGGAATAGAAGAAGATCTTTTAGACGAGCGCCCAGGCAGACGACTGCCGTAGCAGCCTCGTCACTGCCGCGCGGGAGGGAGGAGCGTTCGAACTGATCGCGGGCGAGCCTGTGAAGTAAGGGCACGCTCAGGAGCCCAAGATGACCTGGTGTGACTTCGCTTGTAAGTTCACCGACTTCAAGGGGAAGGCCGCCTCGGCGAAGTATCGGCACGACATAAACCCGTGCGCTTACCGCAGCCACACCTGTCATGCTCGCCGACGTCAAGGGCAACCCAGTGACCTTGAGCTTCGGACCGACATGCGCCGGGGGGCGTTCAACACGAAACGGCGCACCACGATTGCCATGAGCGTCCATCCTGCGCGCTCCTTACGCGCTTCTTGGGCAACGGTTAGGACCTGGTGGGGCCCAATGGAACCGTTCGTGTGGCTGAACGTGCCATATGTGTCCGGTTAGTACTCATGCATCGCTTTACGGAGCGTCACGTGGGTGTGTCCAGCTAACGGTGTATCTCGATCTTGATTAGTTATCGGATGGTCGGGGTCAAGCGGCCTTCGAAGGTGATGGCGAAGGCGTTCAGGG
>NZ_JBEXCR010000074.1:0-44802 GCF_040605375.1 Nonomuraea sp. NPDC005650 | reverse complement strand
ATCGAACGGGTGCCCAGCATCGCCGCCCGCTGGTCCGCGCCGACCCGGTCAACCCCGGGCAGGCCGTGCAGGAAAGCTCGCAACGCGGCGTCGGACGAAGCGACGTCCGCGAGCGAGGTAGTCAAAGTTGACACCACCACAGCATCGCCGACCAGGGCCGTGAGCTCCAAACCGGACCGCCTTAGGCCGCCGGTGGCCGGGTCCTAGGTATGCCGTAGGGGTCCGCGTACCAGAGATAAGGCATCCACCCGATGTGGCGGGCGGGGCCTTAGCCCGAATCTTGAAGATGTCAGGAAGAAAGCACGAAACAGCAGGAGAAACACCATGCACCCCGAGATCGAGTACGAGCTCATGAAGAACCACGCGAGCGAGCTCCGCAAGGCCGCCGCCGAGCACCGGCGGGTACGCGAGGCCGAGAGGGCCAACAAGTCCGAGCGCCGCTCGGTCTTCGGCAAGCTCCGTTTCTCATGACCATCCCACGAGAGCCCGGCCACCACCTCCCTCGTGGCCGGGCCTCGAAACCCCCGTAAAGGGACCCCCATAAAAGCGTCGAAAGCAACCGATCGGGCATGACATGCTGGATGACATGCGGGGACGTACTGTCAGTCCCGTCTTCGTCGGGCGGGAAGAAGAGCTGGCGGCTCTGTCTGAAAGCTTCGACGAGGCACGAAAAGGCAGGGTGACGGCCGTTCTGCTCGGCGGCGAGGCCGGGGTCGGCAAGACCAGGCTCGTCCACCGCTTCGCCGAGCAGTGCCAGGCGTCCGGCGCCCACGTGCTGTTCGGCGGCTGCGTGGAGCTGTCCACGGAGGGCCTGGCCTACGCGCCGTTCACCGCCGCGCTCAGGCAGCTCGTCAGGGAGCAGGGCCCCGCCGCCGTCGCCGGGCTGCTGCCGGACGGCGCGGAGCGCGATCTCGCGCGGCTGCTGCCCGAGTTCGGCGAGCCGAGCGGCGACGGCGAGACCGACACCGGCCGCGCCCGGCTCTTCGAGCAGTTCCTCACCCTCCTCGAACGCCTGGCCGTCCCTCGTCCCACCATCCTCGTCATCGAGGACATCCACTGGGCCGACAGGTCCAGCCGCGACCTCATCGCCTTCCTCAGCCGCAACCTGCACGCCCCGCAGGTGCTGATCGTCATGACCTACCGCTCCGACGACCTGCACCGCCAGCATCCGCTCCGGCCGGTGCTGGCCGAGCTGGGCCGGGTCAACGGCGTGCACCGGCTCGACCTGCCGCGCCTGTCGCGGGACGAGGTCGAGCAGCAGATGGCCGGCATCCTCGGCGAGGTCCCCCAGTACGCCAAGGTCGAGAAGGTCTACGAGCGCAGCGAGGGCATCCCGCTGTTCGTGGAGGCCATGCTGGAGGGCGGGGAGGACTGCACGTTCCCCGAGTCCATGCAGGACCTCATCCTCAACTCCGTCGAGCGGCTGCCCGAGGAGACCCAGCGCCTGCTGCGCGTCGCCGCCGCCGGCGGCATCCGGGTCAGCCACAAGCTGCTGGCCGCCGTGAGCGGCCTGTCCGACGTCGAGTTGGAGGCCGCGCTGCGCCCCGCCATCGCGGGCAACGTCCTGCAGATCGCCGACAACCGCGCCTACGTCTTCAGGCACTCGCTCATCCGCGAGGCGGTGCACGACGAGTTGCTGCCCGGCGAGCACCAGCGCCTGCACGCCAGGTACGCCGAGGAGATCTCCAAGGACCGCGGGCTGGTCCCGCCCGGGCGCGCCGCCGTGGAGCTGGCACACCACTGGTACGGCGCCCGCAACGACACCTGGGCGCTGATCTCCGCCTGGGAGGCGGCCCGCAAGTCGTTCAAGGCGTTCGCCTACACCGAGGCCGTCCCGCTGCTCGAACGCGTGCTCATGCTCTGGGACCGGGTGCCCGACGCGGCCCAGCTCATCGGCGCCGACCACACCGCCGTGCTCGAACGGGCCTCCGAGGCCGCCTACTCGGGCGGCGACGTGGACAAGGGCATGAAGTTCGTCAAGGCCGCCCTGTCCGAGCTCGACGAGAACGAGGAGCCGGCGCGCGTGGCGCAGCTCATCGTGCAACGGGCCGCGTCCCTCAACTCCAAGGGCCAGCTCGGCGTCATCGACGATCTCAGGCACGCCCTGCGGCTCGTGCCCGGCGACAGCCTCGACCGGGCGGAGG
The DNA here is from genome assembly GCF_040605375.1 of Nonomuraea sp. NPDC005650. Lineage (NCBI taxonomy): Bacteria > Bacillati > Actinomycetota > Actinomycetes > Streptosporangiales > Streptosporangiaceae > Nonomuraea > Nonomuraea sp. NPDC005650. Next base: position 42,658 of record NZ_JBEXCR010000074.1, on the reverse strand, counting down.
TCCTCACGCCGCTGAGCCGCCACCTCATGCTGCGCGGCGAGATCGCCGAGGCGAACGAGCTCATCGCCAAGGGCCTGCGCCTGGTCAGAGAGCTCGGCGACCGGTGCCTGGAGGCCGACCTGCTGCTCAACCTGGCGCTCGGTCACTCGCTCGACGGCGAGAACGAGTCCACGATCATCGTCAACGAGCAGGCACTCGAGCTCGGCACGGCGGAGAGCTCCGGCCGCCTGATCACCAGGGCGGTCGGCAACAACGTCGACGCGCTGATGGACATGGGCCGCCACGACGAGGCGCTGAGCCTGGCCGCGCACGGCTGGGAGCTGGCCAAGAAGTACGGCCGGCTGCGCGGCGGCGGCCTGTTCATCAAGAACAACTGGGCCGAGGTGCTGGAGGCGGTCGGCCGCTGGGACGAGGCCATCGAGATCATCGAGGGTGCGCTCAGCCACGGGCCCGTCCTGCGGCACAAGTACGCCCTGCTGCGCACGCGTGCCGACATCGCGCTGGCCAGGGGCGAGGTGCAGCTGGTCGAGGGCATCCTGTCCGAGATCGGCGTGCTGAAGGACCGCCCCGAGGAGTTCGTCCAGGACATCATCAGCAACGCCCGCCTGCACATCGGCTGGCACCTGCTCCGGGGCGAGCCGGGGGCCGCGCTGTCCGTGGCCGAGCGCGTGCTCGCCCATCCGCAGCAGCCGAGCAAGGCCATGCTGAGCTGGCGGCTGCTCGCCCTGCTCCGCGTGGTCTGCGACGCCGCGGCGATCACGGAGCCCGGCAGGGCGGCGGCGGTACGCGAGCAGGCCGCCGAGGTGGCGTCCGTGCTGTCGGTCATCGGGCCGGTCGTGGAGGCGTACCGGCTGTCCTACAGCGGCGACTTCGACGCCGCCGCGACGGCCTGGGAGCGGCTCAACCGGCCGCACAACCAGGCCAAGGCCCTGCTGCGGGCGGCCACCGCGGCCGCCCACGGAGGCGACCGCGAGGGGGCGGCGACTCGACTGAGGGTGGCGCTCCCGCTGGCCGAGGCCCTGCGGGCCACTCCGCTGATCGAGGAGATCGAGACGCTGTCGCGCCGGGTGGGCGGGGTTCAGCCCGCCCAGGAGTCCTCCGAGCTGCTGACGCCGCGCGAGCTGGAGGTGCTGCGCCTGGTGACCCAGGGGAGGACCAACCGGGACATCGCGACCGAGCTGTTCATCTCGGCCAAGACGGTGAGCGTGCACGTGTCCAACATTCTGGCCAAGCTCGGCGTCACCACCCGCGGCGAGGCCGCCGCCGCGGCCCACCGCCTGTCGCTGCTGTCCCCGTGATCAGATAAGCGCCTCGGCCAGGAGGACGACGCCGAACACCGCGAACGCCGCCGCGGCGCCGTACCGGATGGCCTTCTCCGGCAGGTGCTTGCCCAGCAGCCGCCCCACCAGGATCGCCAGCGCGTCCGCCGCCACCATGCCGACGGTCGAGCCGATCCAGGTGCCGAACCAGCCGTGCTGCGTCGCCAGCGTGATCGTGGCCAGCATCGTCTTGTCGCCCAGCTCGCTCAGGAAGAACGCCACGGTCACCGCGATCAGGGCGTTCCTGGTGGTGCGCTGGGCCTTCTTCGACTCGTCCTCGGTCAGCTCGTCCCCGCGCAGCGTCCACGCGGCGAACCCGAGGAAGGCCAGCCCCGCCACCAGCGAGATGGCCGTCGTCGGCAACGCGTCGCCGATCAGCCCGCCCACGGCGACGCTGATCAGATGCACGACGGCCGTGGCGATGGTGATGCCCGCGAGCACGGGCCAGGTCTTGAAACGGGTCGCGAACGTCATCGCCATGAGCTGGCTCTTGTCGCCGAGTTCGGCCACGAAGATGACGGCGAGACTGATCCAGAACGCTTCCAACGGTCCCCTTCCGCGCGACCGAGCCGGAAGCGGAGACCCGGGGAGTTTCGGGCACGACTTCGGCCCGGCAGCGTCTCATTGCACAACTGCCAGGCCGAAGGTCTCGTCCGCCCGTAAAGGCCCGCGCGACCGGGCGCGAAAAAGCGCCAGTATGTCGATCACGCGATTGGGACTACTCCCCTTCGGTAATTCCAACACACCATAACAGCCCGTCGGCGGGACCTATTCCCCGAGGGCGCACCCGACGAGCACGGGCTCGTTGACGAGCGTGACCCCGAACTTCTCCCGCACCCCGTCCCGGACCTCCCTGGCCAGCGCGAGCAGGTCGCCGGTGGTGGCGGCCCCGTCGGGGTTGGTCAGCGCGAGCGTGTGCTTGGTGGAGATGCGCACGGGCCCGCGCGCGTACCCCTTCGGGTAGCCCGCCTGCTCGATCAGCCACGCGGCGGGCACCTTGACCGACCCGTCCGGCTGCTGCCAGCGCGGATGCCCCGGGGCGCGGGAGGCCAGCTCCTCGGCCTCCCCGGGCGTGAGGATCGGATTGGTGAAGAACGAGCCGGCGCTGCGGGTGTCGGGATCGTCCGGGTCGAGCACCATGCCCTTGCCGCGCCGCAGCGCCAGCACCGCCTCGCGGGCCCGCGCGAGCGGCACTTTCCCGCCGACCTTGGTCTGGAGCCTGCCGGCCAGCTCCTCGTACGCCACCGGGCCGGACATTTCCGAAATATCCAGCGCGTACGTCACCGCGAGCACCACGTGCCGCGCCAGGTCGCGCTTGAAGGCGCTGTCACGGTAGGAGAACCCGCACTGCCGCGCCTCCAGATCCACCACCTGCCTGGTGCGGCGGTCGTAGGCACGCACGCACCGGATGGTCTGGGCCACCTCCTGGCCGTACGCGCCGACGTTCTGGATGGGGGTCGAGCCGACCAGGCCGGGGATGCCCGACATGCACTCGATGCCCGACCAGCCCTCGGCCACCGCGCGGGCGGCCAGCGAATCCCAGTCCTCCCCCGCCTCGACCGTGAGCAGCACCTGCTCGCCGTCGCGCGAGACCGCCACGCCCTGGGTCGAGACCTTGACGACCAGCCCGTCGAACCCCTCGTCGGACACCACGACGTTGCTGCCCCCGCCGAGCACCAGCGTGGACAGCCCCTTCATGTCGGCCTCGGCCACCAGGGACACGAGGTGCTCCGCCGTGGTCGCTTCGGCGAAGTCACGGGCAGGGCCGCCTAGGCGCAGCGTGGTGTACGGCGCGAGCATCTCCATGGGGCACTAGCTTATGAGGTGCCCAGTATGCGCAGCACGCGGTCGAAGTTCCGCCGCGACTCCCGCACGTCGTAGTCGGGGTCCACGTCGTGCGATCCCAGCCGCAGCACGGGCAGCATGGTGTCGGCCGTGCCGCCGCGCCGCTGGGGGTCACCGGAGAAGCCCAGCTCGGCGGCGGGATCGAACCGGGCGTGCGCCCCGGAGCCGCTCGCCACCTTCTCGACTCGCGCCGGTCGGAGGTGGGCGGGCGGCTTGGCGTCCGTCACAGCGGAGACCGGGATCGATCGGACCGTGGGCCAGACTCGTCGCGCTGCTTCGTTCATGGGCGTCACGCGTACCCGAGACCCGCCCGAACTATCACCCGGCCGGCCGGCGCCTCAGGAGAGCTGGACCACCGCGCGGGCCTTGGACAGCACCCTCTGGTCTCCCGACCTGGCGGTGAGCCCGATGACCACCCGCTTGTCCTCCAGCTTCTCCTCCACGACCCCGCTGACCGTGACCGTCGCCCCGTGATCGTCGTCGGGGACGACCACCATCGACGAGAACCGCACCCCGAAGTCCAGCACCGCCCCGGGATCCCCGGCCCAGTCCGTGACGAACCGCCCGGCCTGCGCCATCGTGAACATCCCGTGCGCGATCACGTCGGGCAGCCCCACCATCTTGGCGAACCGCTCGTTCCAGTGGATCTGGTTGAAGTCCCCGGAAGCCCCGGCGTACATCACCAGGTTGAGCCGGCGCACGTTGTAGTCGGCCTCCGGGAGCTCCTGCCCGACCTCGACCTCGTCGTACTTCACCGTGGCGGTCATCTCAACCGGCCCCTCCGCGCTCGACGATCGTGTTGTAGGTGACGCAGACCGGCTCGCCGTCGACGGTCGTCACGTCGCTCCTGACCGTCAGCAGCTCGTTCCGCCCGGCCGTGCGGATGTCGGTGATCGTCGCGGTCGTGACCAGCCGGTCCCCGGCGCAGACCGGCCGGACGTACTCGAAGCGCTGCTCGCCGTGGACGACCATGGCGAAGTTCAGCCCGAGGCCGGGATCGACGAGCGCCTCGCCGCCGCTCTGCAGGCTGAACACGATGGGGAACGTGGGCGGCGCGATCACATCGGGGTATCCGGCGGCCTGGGCGGCCTCCTTGTCCCGGTAGAGCGGGTTGTTGTCACCGATCGCGGCGGCGAACTCCCTGATCTTCACCCGGCTGACCTCGTACGGCGCGCTGGGCGGATAGGTCCTGCCCACGAAGTCTCGGTTCAAGGCCATCAGTGCTCCCTCGCGTGTTACCAGCCGAGCGCTGCTGAGGCCGACGGTAACAGAACAAGGTTCGGCTGTCGCCGGTGATTATCTTGATTTTGCCCCGCGAACTTTCCCGGCGCACGGGCCTCTCAAAACCCGGCCATAGCCCGTACGGGAACTCCGGGACTTGGACAAGGCCGACCGACCACCGCCATGGCGCCCCGTGGCCACCTCATGGGTGCGACACGGGCGCGAGGAGAGAACCCCGGGACCCTCTGAGGTCTATGCGAAGCCCTGTGCAAAACACGACGAACCGGCGCCCTGTGACAGGACGCCGGTTGCGCGATATGACGAAATGTGGGGCCAGAAGCCCCTGCCCGGATACCCGGAGACCTAGCGGGTCTCGCGGTGCGCGCGGTGGCAGCGGCAGTTGGGGCAGTACTTCTTCAGCTCAAGCCGATCCGGGTCGTTGCGCCGGTTCTTCCGCGTGATGTAGTTGCGGTGCTTGCACTCCTGGCAGGCCAGCGTGATCTTCGGCCTAACGTCGGTGGCAGCCACTTGGGAGTGCCTTTCTACGTTCGGGACATGGACACGCCCGTGCCCAGGCCTGTTGACCTGGGATTGGGCAGTAGCGGAGGCCGGACTTGAACCGGCGACACAACGATTATGAGCCGTTTGCTCTGCCTGACTGAGCTACTCCGCCTTTGAGCCGGTAACGACCCCGGCCCGTAGAGGATACCCGAAGCAGCGAGCACATTCGTAACTCGCCCAATCGGGTGGGGTGCTACCCAGTATGCCTCAGGAACCCCCGACAACCGAAATCCATTACCAATCGGCGATGCTCGCCCCCGAACAGCCGACTCCACATGAAGATCAAGCAGTGGAGGAGGCAAGCGTAGCAGCGACCGGCGCGCGACGCGCAACCCTTGAGGGCTCCCGGATCGCGTCGTGGCGCACAGGCCCCACCCGTCCCCATGACCACGGCGGCCGCCGGGCACGTACCTTGTGAACATGACCTTCGTGGGCACTCCCCGGCCACGTCCGCGCTGGTACCACGCGCACACGGATCTCGAGGACTTCGCGATCGTGAGCTACCGGGTGGACGCCGACGCGCTCGCCCGGCACCTGCCCGAGGGTTTCGCCCCCACGGAGACGACCTTCGGCGACGGCCCCGGAGCCCTGGTCTCCGCCGTCGCCTTCCGCGACCGGGACTTCCACTTCCGGTTCCTGCCGCAGGTGGCGATCGACTGCGGGCAGATCAACTACCGGGCTTACGTCACCGCGTACGGCCAGGCGGGCGTCTGGTTCTTCGGCACCCGCCTGGACCACCCCGTCGTGGCGATCCCGCAGCACCTGTGGGGCATGCCGTGGCGCCGCGACCACATCCGCATCGAGGCCGACTGGCTCAGCACCCCGGCCCACTGGCGCCTGTCGTCCACCGACGCCCGCTGCGAGGCGGCCGAACTCCCCCGGCCTCCGGCGCCGCTGGACGGCTTTCCGGACGATTCGCACTGGCTGGAGCGACTCACCCACCCGACGCAGGGCTGGTACCGGCGCCGGGACGGAAGGGTGGGCGTCTACAGCATCTGGCACCCGGTCATGCGCCCCCGGCACCTGGAGGTCGGCTTCGCCCGGTTCCCCTTCTTCGAACGCCTGGGCCTGATCACGCCGGACACACCCCCGCACTCGGTCCTGGCCCAGGCCCGCATCCCCTTCGACATCCACACCCCACCCCACCGCTTCCACCCGGAGCCGTAACCCCACCCCGCCCCCACAAGGCCGAGCACGGCGCTGCGGGGCTCGCGCGCCGCCGGCACGCGAGCGGGCGGCATCCGGGAGGTGGGCCTGGCGCTGTCGAGGCGAGCCCGGCCCGCAGGGCGCACGCGGCGGCGCTCAAGACCGAGCGCAAGGCGGAGGCGAGGGCCCGGAGCCGAGGGCCAGGCGCAGGGCGGAGGCGAGGGCTGGGGCAGGGCGGCGGGGGGCAGGGCGAAGGGCGGAGGCGGGAGTGGGCGTGGCGGGGCCGGGCGAAGGGTGGGAGGCGGGCGGTGCGGGGCGGGCCATGCGGGGCCGGGTGGGTGCGGAGGTGGGATGTAACGGGTGTTGGGAAATGCGAAACGCCCGGCCCCGCTAGCTGGCGGGTCGGGCGTTGTGGCTGGTCAGAGTAAGAGCCCCCAAACGGAATCGAACCGTTGACCTTCTCCTTACCATGGAGACGCTCTGCCGACTGAGCTATAGGGGCCTGTCCGGCGCTGCGGACAGGTGTAACCATACACGGCACTCACCGATGATGCGAACTCGTTCGGGCCTCCACACGCTCCTCCATCCGCCGCCGCACCGGCAGTTCGATGACTTCGCACAGATCGGCCAGGTCGACGTGTCGGGCCACCTCCGCCACAGAGGTGCAGTCGGCGATCACCCACCCGTGCCGGCGCACCCGCAGCAGCTGCCGCCCGCCGTCCACCACGCCTACGACCTCGTAGCCGTCGAGGCCGACCCATCGCCTGTCCATAGCGGCACAGAGTAGCCGCCAGGTCTCTCAATTTTCGCCACGCCACAGGCGTTACAGGCATACCGAATCAGTTCAGCCGATAGAAGCCAGCGAAGTCCTTGCGCCGGGCGATGTCGTCCACGCGCACCACGGCGCCGGTCTCCGGGGCGTTCATCATCTTCCCTTTACCGAGATAAATGCCGACGTGGTGGGTTTTGACGGCCTTTTCCGTGACCTTTCCGAAGAAGACCAGGTCCCCGGGCATGGCCACCTGCACCCGCCGCATCCGCCGTACATGATCATTGGTGTTCCCCGGCCCCAGCACATCCGACCCGCTCGCCAGCGCGTACACCCACCGCGCGAACCCCGAGCAGTCGAGCCCGCGCGTCCGGGCCGCCGGGCAGGGCTTGATCTTCCCGTGGTAGCCCTTGCAGGTGCCGGTCGACGGGCCGGGCTCCTCGGCGTGGCCGCCTCCCCACGAGTAGACGATCCTGCGCTGCTCGATCTCGTACGCGATCCGCACGACATTCGCCGGCACGTACAGCCCGAGGGGCACGGAGGCCGTGGCGGCCAGCAGGACCAGCGCCGCTGACCCCGCTGCAAGCCGCCACCGCCACCGCCTCATCCTGCCCGCCCCCCGACAAGCTGTTTGGCCCTTTGGAGCCATCCTGCCTTATGGCAGTTTGTGGCGCTTTGTGACTCCGAGCGCCCCGCCCAGGTGTCAGCGGGACTTGAGGGTCATTTTCACAGAGCCCACCGTGACGTACAGCCCGACCGTGCCCTTCGACCTGGACGGCTTCGTGGTGATCGTGAACGTCTTCTTCTGCCCCCGCGCCAGCTCCCCGACCCGGCACACCACCGCCGTGCCGCTGAATGTGCACCCGGACGCCTTCACCACGCGCTGCCCGCCGAACGTCCGCCCCGACACCTTGACGTCCTTGACGGGGTGCGGGCCGGTGTTCGAGACGGTGACCGTGTACGTCTTCCTGCTCCTGGCCGCACCCGAGACCGTCACCTCGGCCGGCGGGTTGGCCAGCTCCTTGAGCTGGGACTCTGAGCCGTTGAACGAGTTCTGCCCGCCGGCCAGCGTGCCCTTCTCCGCCGACTGCCAGAACGTGTGCCGCTTCCAGCTCTTCGGCAGCTCACCGGGGTCGTCGCCCCAGCGGGCGATCCAGAGCGGGTTCGACTTGAACTTGTCGGAGTTCCCCGTGCAGGTCTGCCACCAGCTCGTGGTGGTGTAGATGATCGCGCGGCGGCCGGTCGCCTCGTGGTACTTGGCGGTGAAGTCCTTGAGCCAGGTGACCATGTCCTCGACGGACAGGTCATAGCAGTTGTTCTTGCCGTTCTTGTCCTTGTACGGGTTGTCCTCGATATCGAGCACTCCGGGCAGCGTTTGACCGTCGCTGATCCAGTTGCCGCCGTTCTGCAGGAAATAGTCGGCCTGGGCCGTCCCATCGGATTCGTGCGGTTGCGCAAAGTGATATGCGCCCCGGATCAGCCCCGCTCCGGCGGCGCCGCCGTACTGCGCGTCAAAAACCGGGTTACGGTAGTTCGTACCCTCGGTGGCCTGCACGAACGCGAACTTCCCGCCCCCCGAGGCCACGCTTTCCCAGTCGATCTCACCCGTCCAGTTACTGACGTCGACTCCGGCGATGCCGTCGGCCGCCTCCGCGACTCCGCCCATACCTAAGGCGGCAATTGCCGCAATTACCCACAGACTTTTCACGCGGGAATCATTGCGGAGCCCGACACAACCCCGCAAGTCCCGAAATATCGATTGCTTTTGAGGTGTCGACCCAATAGGTGGTCCCCACTCCCAGCGGCCGTGCCCCCGCCGCCCATTCCGCCCATCGCTCGTCCCCCAGCCGGGTCTCGCCGTGGATCGCATGCCGCACGCGCCGCTCGTACCGGTCCCTGGCCAGCTCGGGCGCTACCTCGCACCAGACCTCGCGCACCTCGGTACGGGCCTCGACCCCGGCCCGATCCAGTCCGGCGAGCACCAGCGGCCGCGTCGGCGCCGGCCAGGGGCTCTCCAGCACCGCGCCCCGCCCGGCGCTCGCCAGCAGCGTCCACAAGCTCTCCACGGCGGCCACGCCCAGCCGCCTGCTCCACTCGCGCTCGCCCATCCCGGGCGGCCGTTCGAGGACGTCGGCCAGCGTCTCCTTGAGATCGTCCTTGCTGAAGACCGGCAGGCCGAGCTCCCGCCCCAGCGCCCGCGCGAGCGTGGTCTTCCCCGCCCCTGGCAACCCGTTCACCAGCACCACCATCCGGCACACGGTCAGCCATGCTGCCAGGCCCCGCCGGGAAAACTTCGCGACACCCGGAAACCCGCACTTCAGCACCCGAAAATCCGCCGTCGCAGAGCGTTGCGGAAAACGGCGTTTCCGCAGGTGAGAGCCGTTTATGAAAGTGACATTCGCGTTTGCCAAACCGGATTGAACCTGCACAAACTTGATTCGATCCTCAATCGCGCCCCCGACCAGGGGTTATTTCGCCATGCCCGGAGGAGGGCGATCATGATCCATGCCCGGGGACTGACCCGAGTGTTCAAAGTCAAGAAGGAGCGGGTGGAAGCCGTACGCGGCATCGACCTGAACGTGGAGGCCGGCCAGCTCGTCGCCTTCCTGGGCCCCAACGGGGCCGGCAAATCCACCACCCTGCGGATGCTCACGACCCTCCTGCCGCCCACCTCGGGCACCGCCATGGTGGCGGGCCACGACGTGGCCAAGGACCCGGCGGGCGTGCGCGCCCGCATCGGCTACGTGGGCCAGCGCAGCAGCGCGGGCGAGAACTACCTCATCCGCGACGAGCTCGTCACCCAGGGCCGCTGCTACGGCCTCGACGCCAGGCAAGCGGCCACCCGCGCCGACGAGCTGCTCGACCTGCTCGACCTCAGAGCGCTGGCCAAGCGGCGCCCCGGCACGCTCTCGGGCGGCCAGCGCCGCCGCCTGGACATCGCGCTCGGCCTCATCCACCGCCCCGACCTGCTCTTCCTCGACGAGCCCTCGACCGGTCTCGACCCGAAGAGCCGGGCCGAGGTCTGGCAGCACATCCTCCGGCTGCGGGAGACGTACGGGACGACGCTGTTCCTGACCACCCACTACCTGGAGGAAGCCGACAACATGGCCGAACGCGTGGTGATCATCGACAACGGCCGGATCATCGCGGACGGCACCGCCGAACAGCTCAAGAACGACCTCGCGGGCGACCACATCACGATCGCCACCAGCACGGAGGAGGAGGCGCGCAGGGCCGCGGAGATCGGCGCCGGCGCCGCCGACGGCACCACCGTGCGCCTGCGCGTCCCCAACGCGCCCACCGCGCTCCCCGACTACCTCAGAACCCTGGACGGCTCCGGCATCAAGGTCACCGCCGCCGAGACCACCCGTCCGACCCTCGACGACGTGTTCCTCGCTCTTACCGGGAGAAGCCTCACCGATGACGACATTCTTTCGTGACACCGCCACCGTTTTCTCGCGCGAGTTCAAGCCGGTCATGCGCGACTCGGTCGGGCTGCTCTTCGACATGGGGCAGCCGCTGCTGTTCCTGTTCCTGTTCGGGTCGCTGCTGGACGGGGCCGTCGGGTCGTCGTGGCAGTGGTTCGTGCCGGGGATCCTGGTCATGATGTGCCTGACGGGCCCCATGTCCTCCGGCTACACCCTGCTGGTCGAGCTGATCGGCGGCTCGCTCGAGCGCCTGATGGTCACCCCGCTCAACCGCACGGCGATGCTGGTGGGCCGGACGCTGAAGACCATGATCGTGCTGCTGGCCCAGGCCGTCCTGATCATCGTGCTGGCCGTCCCCCTGGGGTTCGAGCTGCACCTGGCGGGCGTGCTGGCGGGCCTGGCGCAGCTGGTCGTCTTCGGCGTCGGCCTGGGCTCGCTCTCGTTCGTGCTGGCCATCAAGTCGGCGCCCAGCGGCACGCTCTTCTACATCGTCAGCCAGTCGGTCCTGTTCCCCCTGCTCCTCCTGTCGGGGGTGCTGCTCCCGATGGAGACGGCCCCGGCGTGGCTGCGGGCGGTCGGGTACGCGAATCCGGTCACGTACATCGTCGAGGCTCAACGCGCCCTGTTCTCCGGGAACCTGACGAACCCCTCGATCCTTTACGGGACCGCGGCGGCCTGCGCGATCGCCGCGATCGGCCTGTATCTGGGCAACCGGGCCATGCGCCGGGGTGTCTGAGACCCTTGAGGGATGACTCATCTGACGGTCCCCTGGATCCCCGTACGCCACCGCTTGGACGTGGTCCTGTCCCCAGGCCTCCCGCCTCTGGACAAGACCACGTCGGCGTTCGCGTTCGTCTCGGACCAGACCGGCAGAACCCTCATGACGTGCGTGGACGAGGAGGGCCGCGGGTGGGACATCCCCGGCGGCCACCTCGAACCCGGCGAGACGGCCCTCGACGCCGCGGCCAGGGAGCTGTATGAGGAGACCGGCCTCCGCCTGCCGCCCACCGCGCTGTCCGCCTTCGCCTGGCAGCGCATCGAGCTCCTGGACGCCGCCCCGGCGGATTACCGCTACCCGCCGCTGACGTACATGGCGATGTTCAGGGCCCGCCTCCCGCATCCGGGCCGGCCGACCCAGCCGCCGGCCGGCTCGGAGAGCACCAGGGCCGACTGGCTCCCACCGTCGGAGATCGCCCGCGTCTGCCCTGATCGCACCTGGTTGTCCCTCCTGGACGGGCCCAGCCCGCACTAGCTACTTGGGCGCCTTCTCGGTGAAGAGATAGCCGCCCACGATCACGAACCCGATCTGGAAGAGCCAGAGCCGCACGTCCGCCACCTCGGGCTTCATCTGGGTCCACGCCTGCTCGGGCAGGAAGCCGGGGCCCAGGATGCTGGCCAGGATGACGGTGATCAGCACGCCTAAGTAGACGCCGATGAACCAGCTCCGATGGCGAACCGCGGTCTTCTCCACCAGCTGCACCACCGGCGAGTCCGGGGGCGGCGGGGAGAGATCCACCAGGTCGCTCTTCGGTTGGACGTCCTCGGCCCCCTCGGCCCCGGATCGATCTCCGGCGCCAGACGGCTGACTGGCTCCACTCATGTTTCCTCCATCAGCCCTGTCGTCAGGGCTGACTACGGGGAGGTGCGCTGGACCACCTCAGACTGCGATGGGACTTACCTCGGAGAGCGAGCCACGTGTGCATGCCAGATTTCTGCCGCTTCATGCGGGATTTCTGCCACGCTGCCCGATCGCGCGTCCCTGCGGGATAAGGCACATCCTAGGGGCCTGTGGGATTCGAGCGCGCCTTTAGCCCACATTTCATGATGACGCGACGCGTACCATTTGCCAGAATTACCCGCATATGAGGCGCGGGAGGAGATCTTTCCGCACCGGTATAACGTTCTTGCTTCACGGTGTGACAGGACAACACTCGGTGTGGACCGGACCCGCGCCTCATGGCAAGCCAGCGTGTATAAAAAACATGCACCTACGACGTCGGAGCATCCCCGCCCTCTACTCCACGTGCCCCCTTTCCCCAAAGGGCCAGGAGACATGACCATGACCCGTGAGTCCACCGGCAAGGACAACAGCAATTTCGTGCGGTTGTCCGTCAATCTGAGCCACGAAACCGCGCAGACGTTCAAGACATTGGCCGAGCGCAAGGGCCTGTCGTTCACCGAGGCGATCCGCCGCGCCATCACCATCTGGAAATTCGTCGAGGACCAGCTCGCACAGGGCCACGAGCTGGCCATCGTGGAATCCGACGGAAATCCGCGAAAAATACTCTTCCTCTGACCGACTGTTCACCGGGCCCGCGGCCTCTCCCGTCCCGGCCGCGCCCGGGGTCCCAGAACGCCGTCCGTCGGATCCGGCCCAACCTTTCACCCGTCCCCAAGCGTCGGTACGGGCGAGAGGAGTCATCTTGGACCCCAATGACAGCTTCCGCGAGTTCATGGCCGCCCACCAGCGTTCGCTGATGCGGACGGCGTACCTGCTCACGGGGGACGCCCACCTCGCCGAGGACCTGCTGCAGAGCGTGCTGATCAAGGTACTCGGGCGCTGGCCCAAGCTGGCGCACGTCGCCAGCCCTCAGGCGTACGCGCGCAAGGCGCTGGTCAACCAGTACATCTCCTGGCGCCGGCGGCTGGTCAGGACGGCCGAGTTGCCGAGCGCCGAGCCACCGGAGCGGCCCTACTCCAGCGAGGAGTCCACGATCCTCCGGCTCGCCGTGCGGCAGGCGCTCGCGCAGCTGCCGCCCAGGCAGCGGGCCGTGATCGTGCTGCGCTACTACGAGGACCTCACCGAGCACGAGACCGCGAAGCTGCTGAACTGCTCGATCGGCACGGTCAAGAGCCAGGCCCACGCCGCGCTCGCCCGGTTACGGGCGCTCGCGCCGGAGCTGGCGCCGAAGTTCGCCGCACTGGAGGAGCTGGAGGGGGCACGCCGATGACCTGGCTGCGAGATGTCCTGGACGACCTGGCCGACGACGCGCCCCAGGTGGACCTGACCGAGCGGACGATCGGGGCTCGCGAACGGCGGCGGCGCAGGACCGTGCCGATCGTCGCGACCGCCGCCGTCGTCGTCACCGCGCTCATCGTGACGGCCGTCGTACGGCTGCTGCCGTCGCAACCGGCCCCTGCCACCGTGCCCGGGACGGTGACCGACCTGCCGGCACGCGGGGTGCGGCCGCTGAGCCACGCCTACATGACGTTCTGCGAGCCGGAGGACGGCAAGGCGCCGCCCGGGTGCGTGGACGGCGGGTGGCGGGTCGTCACCCGCGACGGCGTGACCTACCGGGTGGCGCAGGCCCTGCCCGGTCCCGAGAGAGGGCTCCGTACCAGCCCCCTGGCGATCAGCCGGGACGGCGGCAAGATCGCCTACTACGACGCCGCGGCCGGCACCTTCGCGGTGCGCGACCTCGCCTCCGGGGAAGTGCTGACGGCCCCGACGAGGGTGCCCAAGGTCTGGCTCGGGAGCATCGCCCATCTCCTGCTGTCGGACGACGGCCGTTTCCTGGCCTTCACCAAGAGACCGCCGCTGAAGGACCCGGCCATGCTGTTCGACATGCGCGAGCGCATGGTCCGCCCGCTGCCCAACGGCTGGAACCCCATCGGCCTGTCCCCCGACGGGAACACGATCACCCTGGCGGAGTACGCGCCCAAGACCCGGCTGCAGACCATCGGCCGCCTCTGGCAGACGTCCACTGCGGGCAGCGCGAACACCGTCGACGTCACCGGGCGCTACCTGGTCGGCGGGCTCGGCCCCGACGGAAGATCCATCGTCGCGGTGGAGAGCGTGGACGTCCCCGGCACCGACTGCCTGAGAAGCGGCGACGCTCTCGTGCACCTGGACCGGGACACCGGCAAGGTGCTCCGGAGGGTCCCGGTGCGCGGCCTGTCCATGACGAAGAATGACGTCCACCTACGTAGCTGGATCGGCCCTCGGGAGATCATCGCCCTCGCCAAGCCCTTCGTGTGCGGGGACGCGGACACCCCCAAGACCCCGAGAGGAGACCCCCCGTACGTTCCCTTCACGGCCTACGCGGTGGACGTCAGGACCGGCAAGGCCAGGAAGCTCGCCACGTACACCGCCCAGGACTTCTTCCAGCTCGTGCTCCCCGGCTTCCCCGGCACCCTGTGACGCCCGTCAGGGCACGCGGGTGAAGCTCGCGCGGTAGGCCGTGGGGGTGAGGCCGACCCGGCCGACCAGGTGTTTGCGGAGGGAGTCGGCGCTGCCCAGGCCGCTCCGCCCGGCCACCTGGTCCATCGGCAGCCCGGTGGTCTCCAGCAGCTCCCTGGCCCGGTCGACGCGCCGGTGCAGCAGCCACTGGAGCGGGCTCAGCCCGGTCTCGGCGTGGAAGCGCCTGGTCAGGGTGCGCACGCTGATGCTGGCGTGGCCGGCCAGGTCGGCCAGGGTGAGCGGGCGGTCGAGGTGTTCGAGCGCCCAGGCCCGGGTGGGGGCGAGCGAGGTGCCGCGTTCTGGAGGCAGCGGGGTCTCGATGAACTGGGCCTGCCCGCCCGGCCGTACGGGGGAGACGACCGCGAGCCGCGCGGCCGTGTTGGCCACCGCCGCCCCGTAGTCGAGCCTGATCAGGTGCAGGCACAGGTCGATGGCCGCCGCGGCGCCGGCCGAGGTGAAGATGCCGTCGTCCTCGACGAACAGGACGTCGGGCCGTACGTCGACCGCCGGGAAGCGGGCGGCGAGGTCGCCGGCCAGCCCCCAATGGGTGGTGGCGCGGCGCCCGTCGAGCAGCCCGGCCTGGGCCAGCACGAACGCGCCCGTGCACAGCGAGGCGATCCGGGCTCCGCCGGCGGCGGCCTTGCGCAGGGCGTGGAGGACGTCCGGGGGAGCCGGCTCGCCGCCGCTGCCGACCGCGATCACCGTGTCGGCGTCCTCCAGCGCCTCCAGGCCGTGCGGCACCACCACGTCGGGGCCCGCGACGGTCGGCACGGGGCCGGGCCGCGCCGTGCAGACGCGTACGTCATAGTGCGCCACGCTGTTGAACACCATGAGCGGGATCGACACGTCGAAGCTCAGCACGGGAGGAACGATCACTGCGGCGAGGCGGTGCATGGCCAGATCCTCCGGATAGTTGGCATTCCGGCCACTATGCTACGAGGCCGCCGGTCGACACCGTTGTAATCATGAAATTTCATGTGATTGTGGGTCGCGGGGCCACCGCGTCGAAGACCGCTCTCCTGCTGGCCGAGGACGGCGAGCGGGTACGGATGATCAGCCGCACGGGCGGCGGGCCCGACCATCCCCTCGTCGAAAGGGTCGCCGCGGACGCGGCCGACACCGACCGGCTCACCGAACTGGCCGAGGGCGCGGACACCCTGTTCACCACCGCCGTGCCGCCCTACCACGCCTGGCCCGAGCAGTTGCCGATCCTGTCGGCGTCGCTGCTCACCGCGGTGCGGCGGAGCGGGGCCGCGTACGTCATGCTCGGCAACCTCTACGCCTACGGGCCGGTCGACGGGCCGATCACGCCCGACCTCCCGCTGGCGGCGACCGGGCCCAAGGGGCGGGCCAGAGCGCGGGCGTGGGAGGAGGCCGCCGCCTCGGGGGTGAAGGTCACCGAGGTGCGGGCCGCCCAGTTCTACGGCCCCGGCGCCTTCTCGGTGTTCAGCTTCACGGTGCAGAGGCCCGTCCTGGAGGGCAGGCTCGCCCTGGTGCCGCAGGAGCTCGACGTGCCGCACAGTTACTCGGCGATCGACGACACCGCGCGCACGCTGGTCGCCGCGAGCCGCGACGAGCAGGCGTACGGCAGGGCCTGGCACGCGCCCACCTCGACCCTGTCGGTGCGGGAACTGGCCGGGCGGCTCGCGGAACTCGCGGGAGCGCCGGAGCCGCGGCTGGAGGAGATGACCGAACGCGACCTGACCCTTCTCTCGTTCACCGATCCGTTGTGGGGGGAGATGCACGAAGTGCTCATCAAGCCGGGCCACCCGTTCGCCGTCGACTTCGCCGAGACCGAGAAGATCCTCGGCGTGCGCGCCACCCCGGTCGACGACGTGCTCCGGCGACTGATCTAGCAGCGTGAGACCGGCGGCTCGTTGAGGCGGCAGGCGCTCACGGGGCGCCGAGCCGGACCTCCGCCACCGGGCGCCAGTCCCAGGCCGGCTCCGGGCCGTCCTGGTTGACGATGTGGATGCTGCGGATGGTCACCTCGCGCTCGGGGAGCCGCTCCCCGAGCGCGTCGATGATGGGCGCCGCCGGGCCGTCCGCGCTGCTGTAGGCCACCGTCACGTGCGGGTGCCACACGTCATGGGCGAGGACGCCGTCACGGCCCGTCGCCGCCCGCGTGGCGAACCTCGCCGCTTCGAGCAGGGGCCGCAGCCGCTCGGCCGGCCGCGCCTCCAGCGCGACCGCCTCGGGGTGGTAGAGCACCCGCCCCAACGTGACCGTGATCGGCGCGACCCGCGTGAGCTGGCCCGCCGCCTCCTCGGCCATCACGCTCACCTGACGCTCGGTGATCTCGTGCGAGTAACCGGCCACGAACGTGGTCAGGTGGATGAACCGATCCGGCACCGGATCGAGCCCCGCCAGGCCGGCCAGCCGGTCGTGCGCCTCCTGGACGACGGCCCGCGCCTGCGGGTCCTCCCCCAGCAAGACGTGCCAGTAGAGCCGGCCCTGGCCCGGCGGCAGCATGAGCGCTCGCCGCCGCTCCCAGCGATTCGTCATGCGCGTCGGTAGCGGGCTCACGCATCCTCCTCGGTGCGCGCGGGGGCTGGTCTGCTCACGCAGCGTGGTCACGATATCCGACTGGGTGAGCAGAGGTCACGAGGGGAAATGGCTCGGGCGGCGGGACAGCCGCAGATAGGAGCGGTCGTCGAAGCTCTCGGCACCGGCCGCCACCGCCTTGGTGGCCGCGTGCTCCATGATGCGCAGCCGATCGGCCAGCAACGACGCCCGAAGCTCCGCCTCGGCTCCGGAAAGGGTCCGCGCCGGGCCGAGGTAGCCGTCCGACGCCAGCACCACCTCGCACACGTCGTCCGTCAGCTCGAACGTCTCCACGAACCGCTCCGGGACCGGCCGCCCGTCGAGCAGGCCGTATCCGAACGGACCGGCGTCCTCCCGGTTGGCCAGCACGGCCTGGCGCTCCAGCACCGGCCGGATCAGCGCCCGCCCAGGATCGCCGGCCGCCAGGTCCTCGGGGCGCTCTCCTTGCAGCAGCAGGCAGTGCAGGTAGGCGGCCCGGGCACCGGCCAGCACCGTGTCGATCAGCTTCCCGCCATCGTGCCGGCGCCATCCGCCGTCGCGGTGGCCCAAGGCGACATGGACGTCGCCTACCCGCCACGCCAAGTTCCGCCGCGGCCACACCACCGCCGCGACGGCCGCCGGCGCGAGAAGATCGTCGTCCGCGACCGACCATTTGCGGCGCAGCTCCATCAGCTCCGCCGAGATGGCCGCGACCGCCTCCGCCGCGGTGACGTCGGAGGGCAGGGTGGCCAGCGTCTGGGCGACGCGATCGGCCGCCAGGGCTCCGCCGCTCGCCCCGCCGTAATCGCGGCCGGACTTGTCGGTGACGCCGTCGATCACCGCGGCGCAGTGCACGCCGTCGCCGTCGTCGAGGACGACCACCCGATCCTCACCCGGCCCCGCGCCTTTCGCACGCGCCGCCCGCTCGGCCACCCGCCAGCCCGGCACGAGAGCCCGCCGCCGGCTCAGGTCGTCCGGAGCAGCGAGACGAGGTCGTCCCACCGGGCCATGAGCAGGCCCAGCACGGCGCCGAAGACGCCGACGACCGCGACGAGGCCCGGATCGAAGGAGCCGTTCACCAAGGAGGCCCCCAGCCCGAGCAGGGCCACCGCGATGAGGATGCCGTTGCGGACCACGTGCGCCATGCTCAAGGGCGTCTGGGAGGCCCCGAAGCAGCGGCAGGGGACGGCCGCGCCCCTCCTGACCACCATGACGACGGCGACGGTGAGGCAGCCGAGCAGCCCCGCCGCGAGCACGAACGACCCCGATCCGGCCCAGCGAAGGGGGATCGCGGCCAGCACGATGACACCGGCCTCGGACGCCGCCGTCGCCACCGCGGCCGCCGGCGCCTTCGCCCTGTCGATCACCGCCATCGCTCTGATCGACCGGACGAACTCGTTCCAGGCCTGGCGGCTGGAGACCTTGCTCGCCAGCGCGAGGACGAACACGGTGAGCAGCAGCAGTCTGCTCCCCACTTCGACGTACTGCATAGATCGCAACCTGTCATGGCAGAGCAAATCCGGCAAGACCACCGCTGCGTTACTCTCGAAGATCCACACTCTCGAAGATCACGAGCAGGGGGTGGACCGTCGTGCTGATCCGGTTACTCGGCCCGGTGGAGGTGGAGCGCTCGGGGCAGGCCCGGCCCGTACGCCCTCCGCAGGTCGCGCTCGCCCTCGCCGCGCTCGCCTGGGAGGTCGGCCGGGTCGTGCCGGTCGAGACGCTCCTCGCGCGGGTCTGGGGTGAGCAGGTCCCGCCCGGCGCGCGGCGCACCCTTTACACGATCATCACCCGCATCCGGCGCGACGTGCTCGCCGACGACGGCGCCGTCGTCCTGCGGCTCGGGGGCTACCTGCTCGACGTGGACGAGTCCGCGGTGGACGTGCCGCGCTTCCGCGGCCTCGCCGACGAGGCGCTGACCGTGCCCGATCCGGCGCCACCGCTGGGCGCGGCCCTGGCGCTGTGGCGCGGCGACCCGCTGACCGGGCTGCCCGGCGAGTGGGCCGAACGGGCCCGCCACCGCCTGCGCGACGAGCGCAGGGAGATCCTGCTGCGCTGGGCGCGGGTGGTGACCGGCCGCGACGCCGCCAACGCGGTGGCGGCGCTGTCGCCGCTGGCCGAGGAGTACCCGCTGGACGAGCTGGTGGCGGCGGCGCTGATCGAGGCGCTGCACGCGTGGGGGCGCACCGCCGAGGCGCTGGCGCACTTCGCCCTGGTACGCCGGACGCTCGCCGAGGAGCTGGGCGTCGAGCCGGGTACGGCGCTGCGGCGCGTCCACCGGGCCCTGCTGCGCTCCGGCGACGCGCCCGAGACCGCCCGTCCGGTCCCGGCGCAGCTGCCGGTCGGCCTGCGGCACTTCGTCGGCCGCTCGGCCGAGCTGGAACGGCTGGCCGCGATCGCGACCGGCGAACGGCCGGCGACCGCGGCGGTCTGCGCGATCTCCGGGCCGCCCGGGGTGGGCAAGTCGTCGCTCGCGTTGCGCTGGGCCCACCTGCACCGCGACCGCTTCCCCGACGGCCAGCTGTACGCCGACCTCGGCACGATCGACGCGGCCGACGCGGCGGCCGTGGTCCTGCCCCGGTTCCTCGGCGCGCTCGGGGTCACGGAGGCGCAGGTGCCGTCGGGCGTGGAGGCGCAGATCGGGCTCTACCGCAGCATGCTGGACTGCCGCCGGATGCTGGTCGTGCTCGACGACGCCCGCGGCGCCACCCAGGTCCGGCCGCTGCTGGCCACCGCGCCGGGGTGCCTGACGCTGGTGACCGGCCGCGCCGAGCTGTCCGGCCTCGCGGTCACGGCCGGGGCGCACCTGGTCAGTCTGGACGTCCTGCCGGGCGACGACGCGTACCACCTCCTGGTGGCGTGGCTGGGCGAGGCCCGGCCGGCGGCGGAGCCGGAGGCCACCGCGAACATCATCCGCCGGTGCGGCCGGCTGCCGCTGGCGCTGGCGATCGTCGCGGCGCAGCTGGCGCAGCGCACCGATCTGCCGCTGGCCGAGGTCGCCACGGACCTCGAACGGGCCGGGGCGGACCTGGAACCGTTCGCGCACAGCGACCCCGCGATCGACCTGCGCCGCGTGTTCGGGCGCTCGTACCGGGACCTGCCCGTACCGGCGGCCCGGCTGTTCCGGAGGCTCGGGCAGCACCCGGGGCCGCACCTGCCGCTGGCGGCGGCGGCGAGCCTGGCCGCCCTGCCGGTGGACCGCGCGCGGGAGCTGGCCGGGCTCCTCGACCGGGCCAACCTGGTCGAGATCCGCGCGCCCGGCCGCCTGCGCCTGCACCACCTGCTGCGCGTGTACGCGTCGGAGCAGGGCCGGGCCTCCGACACCCGGACGGTACGGCGCTCGGCGACGCGGCGGCTGCTGGACTACTACCTGCACTCGGCCTGCGTCGCGAACGGGATCTGTTACCCGCACCGCGACGCCCTGCCCCTGGACCGGCCGGCGCGGGGCGTCGTGGTCGAGCGGTTCGCCGGCCAGGAGGAGGCCCTGCGCTGGTACGCCGACGCGTTGGCGGTACTGCCCGCGCTGCAGGCGGAGGCGGCCGAGACCGGGCTCGACGCGCACGTGTGGCGGCTGGCGTGGGCGTTCGCGGAGTTCATGCAGCGACGCGGGCTCTGGGAGGAGAACCTGCGCGCCCAGGCGATGGCGCTGACCGCGGCCGAACGGCTCGGCGACCGGCTGGCCGAGGCCCGCTGCCACAACAGCACCGCCCGCGCCCACGCCAGGCTCGGCCGCGACGACAAGGCGGTCGAGCACTTCGAGCGGGCCGTCGAGCTGCACCGGGACCTCGGCGAACCGGTCCTGCGGGCGCACGTCCACCTCGGTCTGACCGTCGTGCTGAGCCGGACGCGACCCGTCGAGGCGCTGAACGAGTCCCTGCGGGCGCTGGAGCTGTTCCGGCAGGCCGGCGACGTCGTCGGAGAGGCGCGGGCGCTGAACAACTCCGGCTGGTTGCGGGCCGAGATCGGCGAGTACGACAAGGCGCTGGCCGACTGCCGGCGGTCCCAGCGGCTCCTCGCCGACCTCGGCTACACCCAGGGCGAGGGCCACGCCTGGGACAGCGTCGCCCACGTCCTGCGCCTCACAGGCGACTTCGCGGGGGCGGTGGCGTGCTTCGAGCGGGCGGCCGAGCTGCTGCTCGACTGCGACGACCCGCTCGCCGCCGCCGAGACGCTGGTCCGCCTGGGAGAGACCCACGTGGCGGCGGGTGACATCGCGCCCGCGCTCGACGCCTGGAAGCAGGCCGCGGAGTTCTTCGACGCGCTCGACGACGCGCAGGCGGCGAAGGTCCGCGACCGCATCGTCTCCTTCCACCATCCGTGACCCACGCGCCGGTGACAACGAGCCTGACCTGCCGAGACCGGCCGTTAAGAATTCGTTGAGAAATCGCTCAGACCTCTGGCGCACGCTGCGACGGGCGGCGGGACGGCGGCGTGGTCCGGCGTACCGCTTCCGCACGGGCGGGCTCGGGCCCGCCGGAACAACCGAAAGGAAAGTTCGATGCGTGTCGTGACCAGAATGGCCGACCGGCTCCTCGAGCTGATCGCGCCGCACACCGTGGCCAGGGCTACCGACTGCGCTTACGAGTGCTGCAGTTTCCCGGCGTTCACCGCGAAGTACTGCTGCTACTACCCGAACGGCAACCGCAGTTGCGGCGGCTGCAAGAGCTACATCTACTGCTCGTGACCGCACGTTGACCGGGTGCCCGGCTGGCGGGCCGGCCGGGCCCTTAATACGGAAGGTTGTCTCATGCCCTATTTGATCGCCGTCGTGGCCCTCGTCGGCGCATTGTGCCTCGTGGATCTGGTGTTGACCCTCGGTGTGGTCCGGCGGCTCCGGGAGCACACCAAGCTGCTGGACGGGCTGTTCGAAGCCGTCGACCTGATGGGCGGCCCTTCCGGGCCGGGCGGAGGGCCGACCGCCGGCGACGTCGCCGGTGATTTCGAGGCGACGACGGTTGACGGGAGCCCTCTCACCCGGGATCTCCTGCCGGACGGGACGGTCGTCGCGTTCTTGTCGCCCGATTGCCGCGGCTGCCACGAGAAGCTTCCCGGCTTCGCCTCGTGGGCCGCGGAGCAGGACCGCTCGCGGGTGCTGGCGGTGGTCGACAACCGATCGGGTGACCCGGCGGACATGGTCAGCGCTCTGAGGCCCGTGGCACAGGTGATCGTGGACAGCGCTGTGAGCAACGCGTTCGGCGTGCACTCGTTCCCGACGTTCCTCCAGGTGACCGCCGGCGGCAAGCTGGTCGCGGTGGCGCCCGAGGTCTCCCGGTTGCCGGCCGGGTCGCCTGCGTGAGCGAGCCGGCGCCGACGCCACGGGGGCTGGCGAGGAGCGCGGCACGCGCCGCCGCGATGGTGTGGCGGTCGGCGCCCGCCCATGTCCTCGCCTACCTGGCGGTCACGCTGGTGGGCTCGGCCACTCCGATCGCCGTGGCCTGGCTGACCAAGGCCGTGCTGGACGGGGTGGCGCTACGGCAGACCGACGCGCTGCTCGCCCTGGCGGTGGCCGTCGCCGCCGTCACCACGGCCGCCGCCGCGGCGGCGCACGCGGGACACTACCTGCGTGCCGAGGTGGATCGCAGGACGGCGCTGCACGCGAAGGACGAGCTGTTCGCGGCGGTCTCCGGCTTCACCGGTCTGGCCAGGTTCGAGAGCCCGGCGTTCCTTGACCGGCTGCGGCTGGCCCAGCAGAGCGCGAGCAACCCCGGCAGGCTGGTGGACACCGCACTCACCGCCATTCGCAGCGCGGTGACGGTCGCCGGCTTCGTCGCGTCCCTGGCACTCGTCAACTCCACCTTCACCATCCTGGTCGTGCTGTCGGCCCTGCCGGCGCTGCTCATCGAGCTGCGGATGTCGCGGCAACGGAACACGATGTTGTGGCGGATCGGGCCGGCCGAGCGTCGCGAACTGTTCTACGCGCACCTGATGTCCACCGCGGACGCCGCCAAGGAGATCCGCCTGTTCGACCTCGGCGCCTTCTTGCGGCTTCGCATGCTGGCCGAGCTGCGCACCGCGAACGCCGAACGCCGCCGGATGGATCGGCGGGAGCTCCGCATCCACGCGAGTCTGTCAGGCGCCTCGGCGATCGTGGCCGGGGCGGGCCTGGTCTGGGCGGTCCTGGCGGCGGGGCAGGGGCGGCTCAGCGTCGGCGACGTGGCGATGTTCGTGGCGGCGGTCGCCGGCGTGCAGGCGGCGCTGGACGGCATGGTGTCGGCCGGCGTGATGGCGTACGAGCACCTGCTGACCCTTCATCACCACGTCGCGATCGTGACCGCCGAGTCCGATCTGCCGTCTCCGGGCGCCCGCCCGGCGCTGCCGCCCCTGCGCCGGGGCATCGAGCTGCGCGACGTCTGGTTCCGCTACAGCCCGGACCATCCGTGGATCCTGCGCGGCGTCGACCTGTTCATCCCGAACGGGCACACGGTCGCGCTGGTCGGGCGCAACGGCGCCGGCAAGAGCACGTTGGTGAAGCTCCTGTGCCGGTTCTACGACCCGACGCGCGGCGCGATCCTGTGGGACGGCATCGACCTCCGCGACGTGCCGCCGGAGACGCTGCGTGCCCGGATCGGCGCGGTCTTCCAGGACTTCGTGTCGTACGAGCTGACGGCGACCGACAACATCGCGGTGGGCGACCTCGCCGCCGCCCAGGACCCGGCGCGGATCGAGCGGGCGGCGCGGGACGCCGGGATCCACGACGTGGTCGCGGCCCTGCCGCGCGGCTACCGCACGCTGCTGAGCCGTGGCTTCCCCCAGGACCCGGAGGAGGACGACGCCGAATCCGGAGTGCTGCTCTCCGGCGGGCAGTGGCAGCGGCTGGCGCTGGCCAGGGCGTTCCTGCGCCGCGACCAGGACCTGATGATCCTCGACGAGCCCAGCGCCGGCCTGGACCCCGAGGCCGAGTACGAGGTGCACGGCCGGCTCGCCACGCTGAGGTCGGGGCGGACCAGCGTGGTCATCACCCATCGCCTCGGCGCGGTCCGCACGGCCGACCGGATCGTGGTGCTGGTCGACGGCGTCGTCACGGAGGAGGGCACGCATGCCGCCCTGCTGGCCGAGGGCGGCACGTACGCCGAGCTGTTCGCCCGGCAGGCGACCGGCTACCGGGACGACGTGGAGCTGTCGCGGTGACCGCCGCGATCGTCCTGCTGGCGGCTCTCGGCGTCGCTCTCGCCGTCGTCCGGCTGCGCCGGCGGTACCTGGTGGTGACCGTCCAGGGGGAGAGCATGCTGCCGGCGTACCGGCCGGGTGAGCGCGTGCTCGTACGGCGGACGCCGCCCGAGTCGCTGCGCCCCGGGCAGGTCGTCGTGCTGAGCGGCTTCGCCCACGCCCGGCCGGGCGAGCGCCGGCGGGAAGCGCGGCAGCAGCTGGGCACGGGTCCGGGCTGGATCATCAAGCGCGTCGCGGCCGTCCCGGGCGACCCGATCCCGCGCGACACCGTCCCCGCGCTGCGGGATGCGCCGGGCACGCGGGTGCCGGCCGGACACCTGGTCGTGCTGGGTGACAATCCGGACCACTCGCTCGACTCCCGGCAGTCCGGCTACCTGACGGCGGATCGCCTGTTCGGCGTGGTGCTGCGCAAGATCGATCAGGCGATGTCGGCGCCCTCCCGGTAGCCGCTGGCCTGGGTGGCGAACAGGTGGGCGTACCGGCCGCCCAGCGAGATCAGCTCGTCGTGGGTGCCCTGCTCGACGATCCGGCCGTCGCCGAGCACCACGATCAGGTCGGCGTCGCGGACCGCTCCGAGCCGGTGCGAGACCAGCAGGCTGGTGTTGCCCGCGCGGTGCTCGCGCAGCCGCCGGTGCACCTCGTACTCGGCCTGCGCGTCCAGGCCGGAGCTGGGCTCGTCGAGGATGAGCAGGTCGCGGCGCTCGCGCACCAGCGCGCGGGCCAGGGCCAGGCGCTGCCACTGGCCGCCGGACAGGACCACGCCCGCCTGCGGGTCGTCGTCGTCCTCGGGGCCGAAGAAGATGCGGCTCAGCATGGTGTCGTAGCCGCGGGGCAGGGCCCGTACGGTCTCGTGCGCGCCCGCCAGCTCGGCGGCGGCCTGGAGCCGGGCGCGGTCGGACATCGCCTCGACCTCGCCCACCCCGATGTTCTCGGCCGCGGTCAGGTCGTAGCTCATGTAGTCCTGGAAGAGCACGCCCATCCTGGCGCGCAGCTCGGCGGGTGGCACGTCGCGGATGTCGATGCCGTCCCAGAGGATCGCGCCGCGGGAGGGGTCGTAGAAGCGGCACAGCAGCTTGATCAGCGTGCTCTTGCCGGCCCCGTTGAGTCCCACCAGCGCGACCGAGGAGCCGTGCGGGATCGTCAGGTCCACCCCTCGCAGCACCCAGGGATGGCTCTCGTCGTACCGGAACCACACGTCATGCAGCTCGATGCCGCGGCGCAGCGCGGGCAGCGGCTCCGGTTCCCCGGGGGTCGGCAGGTCGCCGGGCAACGACATCACCCGTTCGTGGTGGGCGAAGAGCAGCAGCGCCTGGCGCGCGTTCGCGGCGTTCTCCACGGTGGCGATCAGCGCGGCCTGCGTGCCCGCCACGGCGGCGGCGAACGCGGTCACGTCGCCGAGGGTGAGCCGCCCGTTCAGCGCGGAGTACACCGCCCAGAGCAGCCCGGCGCCGCTGACGGCGGCGGACAGCGCCGCGAGCGCCGACTGCGTGAGCGCCTCCCGCCGGTCCAGCCGCCGCTCCCCCGCCTGCAGGACGGCCAGCTCGCCGAGCACCCGGCGCTTGAGGAAGTCGCCCAGCCCGAACAGCCGGACCTCCTTGGCGGCCTCCACGTCGGTGATCAGGGAGGAGTAGAAGATCTGCCGCCGGGCCGCGGCGGACTGCCCGGCGATCATCTTGATCCGCCGCTTCTCCAGGGACATCCTCGCCGCGAGTACGGGCAACGACGCGAGCGCCACCAGGCCCGCCATGAGCGGGCTCAGCACGGCCAGCGCGGTGAGGAGCCCGGCCAGGGCGATGACGTTGCGCCCGAGGTCGAACAGGCCCGAGGTGATCGGCCCCATCGCGTTGCCCGTCGCCTGCACGGCCATGCGCAGCTCGTCGAGGAACACCGGATTCTCGAACCGCGACAGGCCGTGGAACGTGTTCACCCGCGTGTAGAGGCGGTCCTGCAGCAGCAGGTCCAGCCGGCGATCCGTCTCGCCCCGCAGATACCCGGTCAGCTGCGGCAGCACCCCGGCGACCAGCCCCAGCGCGACGAGGCCGGCGACCGGCGCGAGCACGCGTTCCTGATGGCCCGTCGCGAGCCCGTCGACGAGCAGCTTGGTCGCCCACACGGTGGCCGACGGCAGCAGCCCGGCCACGACGGTGGTCCCCAGCTGGAACATCGCCAGCAGCGGCCCGGCCCGCCAGCACAGCAGCGCCAGGGTGGCGGCGCGGCGCAGCGGGGACCGGGTCACGTCGCGGGCGCCATGGCGGCGAGGTCGGTCAGGTCCGTGTCCGCGGCCACGACCCTGCCGTCCTGGTCGGTCCTCAGGAACGTGGGGAACGCGTGGATGTCGAGAGCCCGCACGATGCGCATCGCGTCCTCGCCCGTGACGACGCTCGCCACGCCGCCCACCACGTCGACCAGGTCGCCGGCCTCGTCGGCGGCGCCGGAGATGACCGCCAGGGCGGTCTGGCCCTCGGCCTGCGCGGCGAACTGCGGCGCGCGCTCATGACAGGTGTCGCAGCCGACGTCGAAGAACCCTACGAGCCGCGGTCCCGCCACGTCCTGCGGCAGCGTGCGCCCGACCAGCACGCGGGGATCGTACGGCATGACCGTCGAGGTCCCGGCCAGGCGCTCCAGCTCGGCGGTGTGCTCGCGGAGCCGGCGCAGCACGCCCAGGGTGAGCACCAGGTCGAGCAGGCACAGCAGGCCGACCAGCACGACGGCGACAATCAGGAAAGGCATCGGACAACCCCTCTTCGGTCGGGGGCCGGCGGCGGTGGACGCCGCCGCCGGCCCACGCGTTCTACCTAGCCGCAGATCCTGTACGCGTAGCAGGCCCCACAGCGGGTCGTGCCGCCGGCGGTCGTGCAGATCTGCCTGAAGTCGGAACGCTCCCTGCAGTAGCAGTGCTTGTACCACTCGGCGGCCGCCTTCGCGGACGCCTTCGGCACGAGCCTGTCGAGAATCCTGTCGCCGAGCTTGCCCAAGACAGAAGTCATGTTCGCTCCTCGTATAGCGATGCGGTCAGGCCGAAACGCTATTTGGGGGACATACAGCGACCGATACAGCCGCGCTACACCTGTACGGTGAGCAGCCTTTCCAGCACCGGGTTGCGGCGCATCGCCGGATCCGCGAACAGCTCCTCGGCCCTTCGGGCGTCCCCCGCCGCACGCGGGTCGCCCGACGCCGCGCGGGCCCTGGCGAGCTGGCGGGTGCAGGCGGCGTAGCCGTACGCGTCGCCGATCTGGGCGGCCAGCTCCAGGGCCCTGACCAGGTCGCGCTCGGCCGCGGCGGGGTCACCCTGCCGCAGCCGGATCTCGGACCTGCTGAGCAGCACCTCCCACTCGTCCTCCCGGTTGCCGGCCTCCTCGCAGCGGGCCAGCGCCTCGTCTATCGCGGCCAGCGCCTTGTCCCACAGGCCGAGCAGGCAGTAGGCGCGGCCGAGCGCCGCCAGCGTGATGCTCTCGCCGTTCAGGTCGCGATCGGCCCGGCGGACGGCCAGGCACCGTTCGAAGCGATCCGCCGCCTCGGCGTCCCTGCCCAGCTGGAGCAGGAGCTCGCCCAGGCTGTGGCCGACCAGCCCGACGCGCCTGGACCGGTGCTTCCTGAGCAGCGACAGGCTGTCGCTGATGTGGCCGAGGGCCGCGTCGAGGTCGCCGGTCTGCATGTTCAGCCAGCCGAGGTTGTGCAGCGCCATCCCTTCCTCCTCGCGGTTCCCCAGGTCGCGCCAGAGCCCGAGAGCGCGCCGCAGGTGGCCGTCGGCCGCCTCCCTCTGGCCGGCCCGCCATTCCAGCAGCCCAAGGGTCGCGAGCGTGGACGCCTCCGCGCCGCGGTCGCCGTCGCGCCGCGCCACCTCGATGGCGAGCCGTGCGATGGTCTCCAGCTCGCGCCAGTAACCGCCCTTCATCACCGTGGCCTTGACCAGGGTCATCAGCTCGATGGCGAAGCGCGCCACGTCCGGCTCCCCGCGCGCGGCCTGGACGGCGGCCGCGACCAGGTAACGCAGCTCCGTGTCGAGCCACCGCACCGCCGCCGCGGGGTCGCCCAGCACCAGGCCGGGATCGCGCCGCCGCTCCCGGCCCGCACCGCTGGATCGCAGGTGCGGCTGCAGCAGATCGCGCATCTGGTGGCAGAGGTCGAGGTACCAGTCCAGGGCCCGCCGTACGGCCAGGTCCAGCTCGGCCGGCGAGTCGTGGGCGGCGGCCAGCTCCCCCGCGAAGAGCCGCAGCAGGTCGTGCATGCGGAACCGGCTCTCGCCGACCGGCTCGATCAGGCGCGCCTCGACCAGCTCGTCGAGCGCGGCCTCCGCGGTCTTCTGGTCGGCGTCGGCCAGCGCGGCGACGAGCTCGACGCCCACTTCCGGCACCTCCAGCACGCCGAACAGGCGGAAGGCGGTCTTCGCCGGGCTCGTCAGGGTCGTGTAGCCGACCTCGAAGCAGGAGCGGACGCGCAGGTCGGCCGCCTGCAGCTCGTCCAGCCGCCGCCGCTGGTTGCTCAGGCGCTCGTTGAAGCTCGCCAGCGACCAGTCCGGCCGGCCCGCGAGGCGGGCGCCGGCGATGCGCAGCGCCAGCGGATGGCGGCAGCACCAGCGCGCGATCTCGGCCGCCGCCTCCGCCTCGGCGGCCACGCGCGCCTGGCCGGCCAGCAGCGCCAGCATCCGCACCGACTGCTCCTCGTCGAGCTGGTCCACGGCGACCGGTACGGCGTCCAACGTCGTCAGCGCCGACCGGCTGGTGACCAGCACCGCGCAGCCACCGCCCGCCGGCAGCAAGGGGGCCACCTGGGCGGCGCCGACGGCGTTGTCGAGCACGACCAGGACGCGCCGGTCGGCCAGCACCGACTGGTAGAGGGCGGCCGCCTCCGCCGGCGCCGCGGGAACCTCGCCGGGAGGCACCCCCAGGGCCCGCAGGAAGCGGCCGAGCACCTCGTCGGGGCGCAGCGGCGACAGGGTCGGCGTCGCCCCCTGCAGGTCGACGTAGAGGTGGCCGTCGGGGTAGCGGTCGGTCACGCCGTACGCGGCCTTCAGGGCGAGCGCCGACTTGCCGATCCCGCCGGGGCCGTGCAGCGCCAGCACGGGCGACCCCGCGCCGCCGCCCAGCACGGCGTGGATCCGGGCGAGCTCGGCCGAGCGGCCCACGAACACGGACGGCGCCCGCGGCAACTGGCGCGGCCGGGGCCGCCCGTCGTCGGCGGGGCCCTCCTCGGACAGGAGGGTGGAGTCCCTGCGCAGGATCAGCTGGTGCAGTCTGCGCAGGTCGGGGCCCGGATCGATGCCCAGCTCGTCGGCGAGGACCTTCCGGGCGGCCCCGAACGCGTCCAGCGCGCCGACCACGTCGCCGCTCTGGTAGAGGGCCACCATGAGCTGGCCGTGCAGCCGCTCGCGCAGCGGGTACTGGCCGATCACCTCGCGCAGCCGCTTGGCCGCCGTCGCGTGCCTGCCGAGGGTGAGCTGGATCTCCGTGTGCTCCTCCACCACGTTCAGGTAGTGGTCGGTGAGGCGGGCCACCACCTCCCGCAGCGTCGGCCCCAGCGGCACGTCCTCGGCCGCCATCCCCTGCCACAGCGCGAGGGCCCGGGTGTAGGAGTCCAGGGCGGTGCTGAGATCGCGCCGGCCCACCGCCTGGCGGCCGTGCGCGGACAGCGCCTCGAACTGGAAGAGATCGAACTCCTCTGGCTCGACCCGCAGCAGGTAACCGGCGTCCGAGGTGACCAGCCGCTCCACGGCCGGGTCGGCCGCGGGCGGCATCAGCTTGCGCAACTGCATGAGGTACGTACGCAGGTTCGCCACGGCGGAGCGGGGCGGCTGGTCGTCCCAGACCTCCGCCACCAGGGCCCGGATCGGGACGATGTGACCCGCCCGGGCGAGCAGCATGGCGAGGACGGTCCGCTGTTTGGGCGCGTTGATCCTCGCCCCTCCCTGCGGGGAGTCGGCGCCTTCGATCCGCAGTGGCCCGAGCAGCCTGAACTTCACGTCGCCCGGCCTACAGCGCAGACCCGCCCAGCCGGCGCAGCGCGACCCCGAGCAGGCGATCGGCCGGGAAGAAGCCGCGCTGCCGCGAGTCGACGCTGTGCGGGTTGTCACCGTAGACCACCAGCGCGCCCGCGGGCACGCGCGCCCCGGCTCCGTCCACGTCCGGCGGCACCGGGTCACCGGGGAGGGCGACGGCGCGCTTGATGTTCCAGCGCGTACCGTCCGTCTCCGGCACGAACACCTGCGCGGGATCGGACGGAGGTTCGAGCACCACGACGTCGCCCCTGGACACCTGGTCGGCCCGGCGCCGCCGCACCAGCACCCGGTCTCCGTCGTGCAAGGTCGGAGCCATGCTCATCCCCTCGACGGTGATCACCACGTAGCGCCGGCGGGCCACCAGGGCGCCGGCCGCCGCGACGAGCACCCCGGCGAGCAACCCCATGCTGATCAGCTTCATCCGCTCTTCCACCGCCGGTCCCAGAGAGGTTGATCTTTGCTCGGCTAAAGATCTCCGTTGGCCCGGTGACCTGTCAACCGCGTTCAGCGTGCTTTGGGGAAGGCGGCGCGCAGGCCGGATCCGTTGACGACGAAGGCGGCTGCGGCGAGCACCACGACGCTGAGCGCGCCGTAGGCCGCGACGAGGAGCTTCACCTTGGCGAAAGCTCGCTGGACGGGCGTGGATTCCATGTCCGTTTTGTCCCTTGTTGGTATTTGGAGTGGTGTAGACGTTAGGGAGCGCACGGAAGGCGCGGTATGGGGCTGGACGTACGGATGGGTGGGTCCAGACCCACTTCGGCGCCGATCGGCGGGGAGCGGGCTCCGGTGCGGTGCACAGTGGAAAGCGCCAAGTCGGGGTTGTGAAGCGAGAAGGAAGAGTCATGCGACAGTGGTTGGCGAGCGCCTGGGTGGGGTTCGTCCGCGCGTGGGTCGTGCTGGTCGTAAGCATGCTGGTCCCGGCGGTGTGGGCGGCCGCCGTGGCGCTGTGGATCTGGTGGGGCGCGAACCCGTGGTCGGGGATGGCGCCGTTCGTGTGGGCGTGCATCGGCACGCTCGCCCTGTCCCGCCCGGTGTGCCGGCTGGCCCGCTCCCTCGTCGCGAAGTGGACGGGCACCGTCATCCCCGCCGGATACCGGCAGGCCGGGCCGGTGACGCAGCTGTCGACCGGCTACTGGTGGAACGGGTACTCCTATGAGCGCACCAGCCGGGACGCCCACATGGACCAGCGGTGGCGGACCTGGCTGCGTGACCCCGCCACGTGGCGTGACCTGCGGTTCACGGCGATCGCGCCGATCACCGCAGGCGTGGTCGCGGCCGTCCCGCCGGCCGGGCTCGCGGTGGCGGTCCTCGGGTTCGCCCGGTCGGAGCCGTACGCCGGGGTGCTCGGCCTGATCGTGGCGATCGCCACCGCCCCGTACGCCTGGCGGTCCGTCGAGCCGGTGGCCGTCCGCTTCCTGCGCGCGTCGCCCGCGATGCTGCTGGCGGAGCGGGTGGACGAGCTGACGGCCCAGCGCGCGGACACGACGGTCGCGCAGGCCGCCGAGATCCGCCGGATCGAACGGGACCTGCACGACGGGGCGCAGGCCCGCCTGGTCGCGCTCGGGCTCTCCCTGGCGACCGCGGAGAAGCTGATGGAGACCGACCCCGACCAGGCCAAGGCGCTGCTGCGGGACGCGCGGGTCGGCGCCGCCACGTCACTGACCGAGCTCCGCGACCTGGTCAGGGGAATCAGCCCGCCGGTGCTCAACGAGCGGGGCCTCGTCGACGCCGTACGCGCCCTCGCCCTGGACAGCCCGCTCGAAGTGGCCGTCAGCGCCGACGTTCAGCCGCGTCTGGACCCGCCGATCGAGTCCGCCGTGTACTTCGGGGTCGCCGAGCTGGTGACCAACGCGATCAAGCACGCCCGCGCCTCCCGGGCGCGGATCTCCATCGCGCTCGACGACGACGGCATCGTCGTCGAGGTCGAGGACGACGGCCGGGGCGGGGCCGACGCGCGGGCCGGCGGCGGGCTCGACGGGCTGCGCCGCCGCCTGGCGGTCTTCGACGGCACCGTGGAGATCACCAGTCCGGCGGGCGGTCCGACGCGGGTGAGAATGGTGGTCCCATGCGAATCGTTGTAGCCGAAGACCTCTACCTCCTGCGCGACGGGATGGTCCGCCTCCTGGAGGCGTACGGGCACCAGGTGGTGGCGACGGCGACCACCGGGCCCGAGACGCTCGACGCGCTGCTGAGGTGCCGGGCGGACGTCTCCGTCGTCGACGTCCGCATGCCGCCGACCCAGTCGGACGAGGGCCTGCGAGCGGCCCTCGCCGCCCGCCGCGAGCTGCCCGGGCTGCCGATTCTGATCCTTTCGCAGCACGTCGAGCAGCTTTACGCCCGTGAGCTGCTGGCCGACGGCACCGGCGGCATCGGCTATTTCCTCAAGGAGAGCGTGTTCGACGCCGATCAGTTCATCGACGCGCTGGAACGCGTCGCCCACGGCGGGACCGCCATGGACCCGGCCGTCATCGCCAAACTGTTGTCCAGCGGGCCCTCCAACCGGCGGCTCGGACAGCTCACCGAACGCGAGCACTCCGTACTCGGCCTCATGGCGGAAGGGCTGTCCAACCAGGCCATCGGCCAGCGGCTCTTCCTCAGCGAGAGCGCCATCAGCAAATACACGACCTCCCTCTTCGGGAAACTCGGCATCACCGATGACGACAACCACAACCGCCGCGTCCTCGCCGTTCTCACCTATCTGAACTCGTGATCACACAGGCGGCAGCGGGCCGGGATTCACCGGCCGCGCTCGAACCGGGCCAGATCCTCGGCGACCTCGGCGATCCGCTCCTCCACGAGCGACGCGTCCAGGGGCTCCAGCTCGACCTCGGCGAGGACGTCGCCGAGGAGGCTCTCCGTCTTCCGCTTGGCGTCCCGCTGGGCGCGCTGGACGGCCTCGGTCACCGCGCGGGCGACGGCGTCGCTGCTCAGCCGCATGATGCGCGGGCTCACGGCGATCTCCTTGAGCTGCCCCTCCGCGTCGGTGACAGCCTGTACGAGGGTGTCGTCGCTCACCCCCTCCCCGGTCAGGTGGTCCAGTTCGGCCTGCGCCTGCTGGATCCTGCGCATGGCCTCCTCGGCCTTCTCCACCGCGCGCTCCACGCTCTCCATGTCCTGGTACGACATCGCTCCTCCTCTGCTGCCGGACGCCGAGCGTAGGCGCCACGACAGCGGCCTGCCCGGACGGTTCCAGAAACTTGGAAGCGACTCCTCCCGCGACCCGCGCGGATTATCGTGCGGATTCATGCGAGACGAGCTTTCTGTCGATGTGTCGTCGTTGCGCGCGGACTCCGCCGCGACGCTGCGGCACGGCACGGAGTACGCCACCTCTTCCGGCTCGCTGCACGGCGTGGGCGCGGACTCGTGGGGAGACGACCTGCTGACCGCGTCGTTCCTGCGCGAGCACCTGAACGCCGTGTCGCTGGCCGCCGAGGTGCACGACCGGCTCGCGGGGCTGATGACCGACGTCGGCGCCAACCTCGCCGGCATGGCGAACACCGCCGTCGCGGCCGACGAGGCGGCCATCTCGGCGGTCCCGCCGGCCACAGGAGGCGAGACATGGGTGTGACGCTGCCCGGGTGGGCTTCCACCATGCTCGGCATGGTGGGGATGCCGTGGATCAACGTCGACGCCGACGCGGTGGATCGGCAGGCCGGAGAGCTGTCCGCGGCGGTCCAGCGGATGGGGCCGGTGGCCGAGCAGGTGGATGCCCGGGTACAGGCCGCGGTGCGGCACACGGGTGGCGACGCCGGTCAGGCACTGGCGGACTTCTGGGACAACGCGGGCGTCAAGGCCGGCACCGTGGCCGCGGGCCTCGCCCTGACCGCGACGGCGCCGATCGTCCTGCGCGGCTTCGCCAACGTCGTACGGGGCAGCCAGGCCGCCACCCTCTCCCAACTGGCCAGCGGAATGGTCCGGGCCAATGCCGCCACCGTGGTCGGCGGCCCGCTGGGACGGGCCACCGCCCTGGCGAGCACCCGGCTGGGGGTGGCCCGCATCCGTCAGGCCCTGGCGCATGGAGTGGAGCACACGCTCACGCCGGCCATGCGCCGCCACGTGACCGAACCCCTGAACGACGTCGCCTCCCGCATCGGCCGCCTGACCAACCCGCAACCCCAGTTCGCCGGGCCGCTGCAGATGAACATCGGCAAGCGGAAGCGCGCGCAAGGTTTCATGAGCCACAAGGAGGCCATGACGACCTCCCATTCCGGAAGGTACGCGCGCACCGGGGAGCCGAAATACAAACCCATCCACCAGAACACCAAAAAGCTCTCCGACGAGGATCTGCAGGAGATGGCCAAGAAGAAGGGCTTCGGCTGGAAGTCCTATGTGGACATCAAGCTGGACAAGACCACGTACCGGGTCCACAAGAACGGCAAAGTCCAAGAACTGTGACCCGGTATGCGATCATCGTGCTCATGACGTCGACCAGAAAGGGCCATGCCGCGTAGGCGCCCTTCTGAGGTCCGTACGCGAGGATCGGCGTGCGGGACCCACAGAGCCTTGATCCACCAGGTCCCCGGGCTCGGCCGTCGTCCCATGACGGCGGTGATCGCCCTCGAACACACCCGGATGTGGCCGGGCGAGGTGGCGGCGGCACTGGTGGCCTGGCAGGAGGCGGCCCTCGTCGGGACTTTTGACCGCCGGTTCGGCAGGTGCGAGTGCGAGGAATGCGGCGGGGACGCGCCCCGCCGGCGCCTGCAGCAGGCGCTCATCGCCCTGCCGGCATGGGCCGGACCGCACCTGTACGCCTTGGTCCTCCCCATCGATCGGTACTACCTCCGCCGAACCTCGCCGGCGCCGCCCGCGTCGCCCGATTCCGATTGGGCATGGTGGCAGCGACGACGCCCGCGCCCGGGGCACGGGCCGCCCGTCGGGGCACCTTTCCGGCCGGATGGCTCTTATTCTGTGGCGATGGATGTGGAGTTCAGCAGTGAGATGTGGTTCTGGAGGGGGCCCGCGCCCTGGCACTTCGTCACCGTGCCGGACGAGGAGTGCCGCGACCTGGAAACGACCGCGGCCGCGGTGAGCTATGGCTGGGGCATGATTCCCGTCACGGCCCGGATCCGGGAAACCCAGTGGAAGACCTCGCTGTTTCCCAAGGACGGGCGCTACATCGTGCCGGTGAAGGCGGGGGTGCGGAAGGCCGAAGGGCTCGACGTGGGCGACGTGGTGACCGTCCGCCTGACCGTCGAGCTCTGACCCGGCTGAGCTCTGACCCGACGCCTCGTCCGGCAGGCGCGGCCGGTCAGCCGGACTTCGCGTGCCAGCCGCCAGGTGGGTCCTCGCCGACCCGCCCGTCAACGGCTTCGCGGAGCAGGTCGGCGTGGCCGGTGTGCCGCCCGTACTCCTCGATCAGGTCGCAGACCAGCCGGCGCAGGCTGACGTGGCGCCCGTCGGGGAAGGCGAGGTGGACGAGCTGGTCAAGCCCGCCATCGGCCAGGGCCGCGTCGAGCCTCGCCCGGGACCGTTCGACGGTGGTGTCCCAGAGCGCGTAGAGCGCTTCGGGGGTGTCGTCGGCGGCCGAGCTGAAGTCCCAGTCAGGGTCGGCGCCCCAGTCGACGGTGTCCCATGGCGCGCCGAGCGGGGTGCCGCTGAGCTTGGGGCCGAAGATCTGGTCTTCGGCGCATGCGAGGTGCTTGAGCAGGCCGCCCAGCGTCAGCGAGGAGGCGCCGATGCGGGTACGCAGCCCGGCCGCGTCGAGGTCGTCGGCCTTCCAGCGGAAGGTCGTGCGCAGGCGGTCGAGCGCGCCCACGAGGTGCTCGGCCTCGGTGCCGGCCGCGGGCGGCTCCCACCAGTAGTCGCTGTTGGTCATGACGCCACCGTAGACGCCGGTCCTGACCAGCGCTCCACGAGGTGCTCGCGACCGGCCGGCGGATCGTACGGCTCCGGCCAGTAGTCGACGACCCGGCTGATCAGCCCCTCGTCGGAGAGCTCGAACCAGACGCACGCGTCCTGCTGCCCGGCCCCGACCCGCGCGTCGATCCAGGCCGCGGCGTGGCGGCCGTCGGCGACGATGCGCCGCACCTGTAGGTGCCAGTCACCGGGATATTCCATGTTGAACCGGAGGAAGGCCGGCTTCCCACGGATCCGCTCGCGGGTTTGCGGCATCTCGTAGACCACGTCCTCGGCGAGCAGGGCGCCGAAGCCCACCCAGTCACGCCGCTCGGCGGTCTCGACGTAGGCCTGCGCGGTGCGCCGGGTGCTGGAGGTCACGTCCATGCGGCGGACCTTACCTCCGGGCACCGACAGATTCCGGGGTGCCGGGCGGGGGGGGTGTGCCGGGCGGGGCGTGTGGCGGACCTGCGCAGGGCCCCGGGCGTGTGGCGGGCCGGGCGTGTGGCGGGCCGGGATCGGTGGTGATCTGGATGTAACCGGCAGCGGTCGGCCGCTGTGACATCTCCGTAACGCATGTTTCTTACGTTTTGCGCGTTGGATCTGCCCAGTTCGGCTGCGGCGCGCCCACCGGTCGGGAACGCCGTTCAGGCCCTGTCGAAGGGAAGGGCCGATGAAGGCGACAGACCCGGACAACGCCGGCACGCGGGTGAAGACCGTCTGCTCCTACTGCGGGGTCGGCTGCGGGATCGTCCTGGACGTGGCGCAGGGCGCGGACGGGCGGCGCCGGGTCGTCAAGGTGTCCGGCGACAAGAGCCACCCGGCCAACGCCGGTCGCCTGTGCACCAAGGGGGCCACCAGCGCCGACATGCTCGCCGCCCCGGGCCGGCTGGAGCGGGCGCTCGTCAGGCCCGCCAGGGGCGTGCAGCAGGAGGAGAGCGGGATCGACGCGGCGATCACGGCGACCGCCCGGCGGCTGCGCGCGATCCTGGACGAGCACGGGCCCGACGCGCTGTCGTTCTACGTGTCCGGGCAAATGACGCTGGAGGCCCAGTACCTGGCCAACAAGCTCGCCAAGGGTTTCGTCGGCACCAACCAGATCGAGTCGAACTCGCGGCTGTGCATGGCCAGCGCGGGCAGCGGCTACAAGCTCTCGCTGGGCTCGGACGGCCCGCCCGGCTCGTACGAGGACTTCGACCGCGCCGAGGTGTTCTTCGTCATCGGCGCGAACATGGCCGACTGCCACCCCATCCTGTTCCTGCGCCTGATGGACCGGGTCAAGGCCGGCGCCAGGCTGATCGTGGTGGACCCGCGGCGCACCGCCACCGCCGCCAAGGCCGACCTGTTCCTGCAGATCCGGCCGGGCACGGACCTGGCCCTGCTCAACGGGCTGCTGCACCTGCTGGTGGAGAACGGGCACGTCGACGAGGAGTTCGTCGCCGAGCACACCCGCGGCTGGGAGGCCATGCCGGAGTTCCTGCTCGACTACCCGCCCGCGAAGGTCGCGGAGCTCACCGGCATCCCCGAGGCCGACCTGCGCCAGGCCGCCCAATGGATCGGCGAGGCCGGCGAGTGGATGAGCTGCTGGACGATGGGGCTCAACCAGAGCACCCACGGCACCTGGAACACCAACGCGCTGTGCAACCTGCACCTGGCCACGGGCGCGATCTGCCGTCCGGGCAGCGGCCCGTTCTCACTGACCGGCCAGCCCAACGCGATGGGCGGCCGCGAGATGGGCTACATGGGCCCCGGCCTGCCCGGGCAGCGCTCGGTGCTGGTGGAGCAGGACCGCCGGTTCGTCGAGGACCTGTGGAGCATCGCGCCCGGCACGCTGCGTACCGACGTCGGGCAGGGCACGATCGAGATGTTCTCCCGGATGGCCGAGGGCGAGATCAAGGCGTGCTGGATCATCTGCACCAACCCCGTGGCCAGCGTCGCCAACCGCAAGACCGTGATCGCGGGCCTGGAGGCCGCCGAGTTCGTCGTCGCGCAGGACGTCTTCGCGGCCACCGAGACCAACGCCTACGCCGACGTGGTCCTGCCCGCCGCTCTCTGGGCCGAGGCCGAAGGCGTGATGATCAACTCCGAGCGCAACCTCACCCTGCTCCGGCAGGCCGTAGAACCGGCCGGGGAGGCGCTGGCGGACTGGCGGATCATCGCCAGGGTCGCCTGCGAGATGGGGTTCGAGGATGGTTTCTCCTATTCGAGCGCGGAGGAGGTGTTCGAGGAGATCAAGCGGGCCTGGAACCCCGCGACCGGGTACGACCTGCGCGGCGTGACGTACGACCGGCTACGCGAGACCCCGGTGCAGTGGCCCGCCCCGCCCGGCTCCGGCGAGCGCAACCCGGTCCGCTACCTCAACGACGGCCGCAGCCAGGAGCCGCTCACGCGCGAGGACGGCAGCGGCCCGCGGCTGGCCTTCGCCACCCCCGACGGCCGGGCCGTCTTCTTCCCGCGTCCGCACCTGCCCGCCGCCGAGCTGCCCGACGACACCTTCCCGTACGTGCTCAACACCGGTCGGGTGCAGCACCAGTGGCACACGCTCACCAAGACGGCCAAGATCGCGAAGCTGAACAAGCTCAACCCCGGCCCGTTCGTGGAGATCAACCCGGCCGACGCCGCCGGACACGGCATCGGCGAGGGCGACCTCGTGGCGGTCTCCTCCCGGCGCGGGCGGGCCGTGCTGCCCGCGGTGGTGACGGACCGCGTCATGCCGGGCAACCTGTTCGCGCCGTTCCACTGGAACGACCTGTTCGGCGAGTACCTCAGCGTCAACGCCGTCACCAGCGACGCCGTCGACCCCATCTCCTTCCAGCCCGAGCTGAAGGTGTGCGCGGTCTCCCTCGCCAAGGTCGCCCCGGAGGCGACCGCGGCCGCCTCCGCCCCGGCGTCCGGCCAGGCTCCCCCCGCTGAGCCCACCGGCCCGGCGCGGACGCCGGTCGCCGTCGCCGCGCTGCACGGCCTGTTCGGCCTCGCCGACCTGACCCCGCCGGAGCTCTCCCCGACGGAACGCCGCTATCTGTCCGGGTTCCTGTCCGGCCTGACGAGCGCCCCGCTCGAAGGAGCGGACGTACCGGTGCTGCCGGGTCATGCCCCCTTCGCGCCGGACCACGCCCTGTGGGTGAACGGGGCGCTGGCCGGCGCCTTCTCCCGCATCGTCCTCCCTGCACAGGAGCCCGCGCCCGCCGAACCGGAGACCCCGGGCCGCGAGGTCGTCATCCTGTGGGCCTCGCAGACGGGCAACGCCGAGGAGTTCGCCGCGACCAGCGCCGAGCGGCTGACGGGCGCCGGCCGCAGCGCCCGGCTGGTCAACATGGCCGACTGCGCCCCGCAGGCCCTGACGCCGG
Organism: Nonomuraea sp. NPDC005650; assembly: GCF_040605375.1. NCBI lineage: Bacteria > Bacillati > Actinomycetota > Actinomycetes > Streptosporangiales > Streptosporangiaceae > Nonomuraea > Nonomuraea sp. NPDC005650. The sequence goes on along the minus strand of NZ_JBEXCR010000074.1, from coordinate 3,322 downwards.
ACGCGGACCTGCTGATCATCTCCAGCACGTTCGGCGACGGCGAGGCCCCCGACAACGGCGCCGCCTTCTGGGACGCCCTCGCCGAGCCCGGAGCACCGCGGCTCGACGGCGTGCGCTACGCGGTCCTCGCCTTCGGCGACTCCAGTTACGACGACTTCTGCGGCCACGGCCGCCGGCTCGACCGGCGGCTGGAGGAGCTCGGCGCGCTCCGCCTCGCGCCACGCGTGGACTGCGAGCCGGACGAGCACGAGCGCGCCCTGGCCTGGCTCAACCAGCTCCTCCCCACCCTGGCCGACCCCGGGGCGGAGCTGAGCGAACCGGGAACGGCCGCACCGCCGGCCCCGACCGGCTCCCGTACGGCCCCCTTCACCGCGACGCTGACCGGAAACCGGCTGCTCAGCCTGCCGGGCTCGGCCAAAGAGGTTCGCCAGTTCACCTTCGGGACCGGCGGTGAGCTGACCTACCAGGCGGGCGACGCCCTCGGGGTGCTGCCCGCCAACAGCCTCGACCTGGTCATGGAATGGCTGGCCGGCACCGGCCTCAGCCCCGCCGACACCGTCGAGCTCCCCGGCCTGGGCGCGCTGCGGCTCCGCGACGCCCTGCACCACCACCTCGACATCACCAAGATCACCTCTGGCCTGCTGAAGTTCGTCGCCGAACGCACCCGCGACCGCGACCTCGCCCGGCTCCTGCGCCCCGGCAACAAGGGCGAGCTGGACAAATGGGTGTGGGGTCGCCAGGCCGTGGACGTGCTCGCCGAGCTCCCCGCGCGCGCCACGGCCCAGGAGTGGGCCGAGGTGCTCAAGCGGCTCCAACCCCGCCTGTACTCCATCTCCTCCAGCCCGCTCACCAGCCCCGACCAGATACGGCTGACGGTCTCGGTGGTGCGCTTCCGCAACCCGCGCGGCACGACGCGGGGCGGCGCCTGCTCGGCGTACCTGGCCGACAGCCCCGAGGGCACCACCGTCCCGGTGTACGTCCAGCCCACCACGCACTTCCGGCCGCCTTCCGACTCCGGCACCCCCATGGTGATGATCGGCCCGGGCACCGGCGTGGCCCCCTTCCTCGGCTTCCTCGACGAACGCCGGGCCCTCGGCCACCGCGGCCGCAACTGGCTCTTCTTCGGCGAGCAGCGCCGCGCCACCGACTTCTACTACCGCGACGAGCTGGCCACGCTGCACGACGACGGCCTGCTGACCCGCCTGGACCTGGCCTTCTCCCGCGACCAGCGGGCCAAGGTCTACGTGCAGGACCGGATGCGCGAGCACGGCGTGCAGCTGTGGGCCTGGCTGCAGGACGGCGCTCACGTGTACGTGTGCGGCGACGCCGCCCGGATGGCCAGGGACGTCGACCAGACCCTGCGCGACATCGCGGCCCGCCACGGCGGCCTGGCTCCCGACGACGCCGCCGCCTACGTCAAACAGCTCGCCGCGACGAAACGCTACGTCCGCGACGTGTACTGACGGCCTCCCCCGCGCGCCCGGCCACGCCACGCCGGGAGCGCGGCCAGCCACATCGCGCCGGGAGCACGGCCAGCCACATCGCGCCGCACGACCGGCCACGTCGCGCCGGGAGCGCGATCAGCTCACGGATGCCCGACGACGAGCCGGAGCGAGCCGACGAACTCGGGTTGCTCGCGCAGCTGCCCGAAGCGGTCGTCCCAGGCGCCGCTGTCGAGGTCGCGCCGCAGCCGGTCCACGGCCCGCGCCTCCGCCTCGTCGTCGACGAACCCCCAGGCCGACTGGGACGCGCGGACCCGCGGGTCGAGGAACCGTTCAGGACGGGCGTAGAACGCCTCGGTGAAGCCGTCCACGCAGTCGACGGGGATCGCGATCGGCACCACCTCGGCCTGACCACCGATGAGGGAGGCGATCAGATCGAGCGGCGGGTAGCGGCGGCGCTCGGCGGCGATCAGCTCGGGGGCGTACTCGGCGAGCCACAGCAGGTCGAGCGCGTCGCCGTCGAAGGTGAGGACGACGACCGGGCCGCGGGAGACCCGGCGCAGCTCACGCAGGCCCTGTTCGGTGTCGTTCCACTGGTGAACCGTGACCATCGCCATGGCGGCGTCGAAGCTGTCGTCGTCGAAGGGCAGGCGTTCGGCGACGCCGTCGAGGGTCGCGGTCAACCGGGTCTCCCATCGGTTCTAGGCGGTCCGGGGGCATACAGCCCATCATCATCTCATCTGCCATGGAAATACCGAAAAAACCTTGCAGATACGTGTGGACTCGCGCGACGGTGGGCAAGCGAAGGGCAGGCATGACGAGGGCGAGGAGGCGGCCGTGCAGCCAACCTCAATCGATCTTCCCACGGCCGGCCGGCTGTCTCTGTGGGGCGACGTGCGCCGGCCCGCCCTGCTGAGCGTCGCGATGCTCGGCTCGATGCCGCAGCGGGAGACGACGGTCAGCTTCGAGTGCCGCACGTCCGGGCAGCGGCGCCACTACTTCACCGGGCCGCTGCTCCTCGACGTGCTCCGGGCCGCCGAACCGCTGTTCGACCCGGGCGAGCGCAAAGACCGGCTGCGCTACCTGCTCGCGGTGCTGGGGCGCGACGGCCACCGCGCCGTGCTGTCGTGGGGCGAGATCGACCCCGAGTTCGGCAACACTCCGGCGCTGCTCGCCGTCACCATGGACTGCCAGGACCTGACCGAGCAGGGACCACACCTGGTGATGCCCGGAGATCGCTGCGGCTCGCGGCACATCAGCCAGGTCACCGGCATCAGGGTGTGCGCCGCCGACCGGTTATGGGGCTGAACCGTTCACGCGGGGTAGGCGTGGGTCTCGCCGGCCTTGACCGAGGCCCAGATGGTCTGGCCGGGGGTCAGGTCGAGCTCGGCCAGGGCGGCGGGGGTGATGTCGGCGAAGGCGGTGATCGGCCCGTCGAGGTGGACGCGTACGTTGTCGCCGTGCCGCTCGATGCCGTCGATGCGCGCCTCCCACAGGTTGCGCGGGCTCCCGTCCGGGCGGGTGCGGTAGAGGGCCACGGCGGCGGGGGCGAACGCGACGAACACCGGCCCCGTGAGGTGCTCGGTGGTGCTGATCGGCAGCTCGCCGACCTCGACGCGCGCCCCGTCGGCCACGCCCCGGTAGAGGTTGAGCCCGACGAGGCGGGCGACATAGTCGGTACGCGGATGGCGGGCCACCTCGGCGGGGCTGCCCTGCTGGACGACGGCGCCGTTCTCGATGACGATCAGCCGGTCGGCCAGCACCATCGCGTCCAGCGGGTCGTGGGTGACCAGCACGGTCGCGCCGGCGAAGCCGGCCAGGTGGCGGCGCAGCTGGGAACGGATCTCCAGCCGGGTGTGCGCGTCCAGCGCCGCCAGCGG
>NZ_JBEXCR010000073.1:0-49959 GCF_040605375.1 Nonomuraea sp. NPDC005650 | reverse complement strand
TCATCGGCCAACCCCCGACCTTGATCGCTCAGGGAGTGTAAGAACAACGGCTCTGGCCCGTAATCGGTGGTGGCGGTAAGTGACTGTCAGGGCAGCAGGAAGCGGTGGCGCAACTGATCGAACCGGCACGGCTGTGCGACTGGCGTAGGATCCTCTTTGTGCGGTCGCGTCCTTGGAGCGGTGTAAAAGGCTCGACGAGGTAGGTGCCGTGGGTGGATCTTAGGCGGCCTCGGTAGCGGGTGCCAAGGCCGGGTCGTCGGTCGGTCGGGCGGAGCTGTGCGGGCGGGTGGAGCAGGGCTCGGCGGAGGTCCTGCAGGACGCGCAGGCCCTTGCTGGTGCTGGTGAAGCCGCGCCAACCGCGGGCAGCACGGTCCAGGACGGCCCACACCAAGCTGACGCAGAGGGTCTCGCCGGGGAAGCGGCCGATGACCTTGACCCGGCGTCGGGTCTCGCCGAAGGTGCGCTCGATGAAGTTGGAATGCCTGTGGGTGCCCGAAACTCGGCTGTCAGGGCTGGCCTGGGGTTTGGCGTTCCCGTTCTTGCAGGCATGATCGCTGTCCATGGCGTTGCGGCTGCTCTATCTGATCTTCGTCCATCTCGCGGGTTGGGTGGTGCTGCTGGGGTGTTCGCAGAGGTCGAAAGATGCGGAGAGTCTGGTCTTGCGTCATCAGCTCGCGGTGTTGCGTCGTCAGGTGGCAAGGCCCCGGCCGTCGTGGGCGGATCGGGCGATCATTTCCGCGCTGGCGCGGCTGCTGTCTCCAGCCGGTCGTCGACGGTTGTTTGTGACGCCGGGCACACTGCTGCGCTGGCACGCCGATCTCGTACGGCGGCGCTGGACCTTCAAGCGCCGCAGCCAGGGTCGGCCGCCCACCCGTGCCTCCATCCGGACCTTGGCACTTCGTCTGGCCCGGGAGAATCCGCTGTGGGGCTACCGGCGGATCGCCGGGGAACTTGCGGCTCTGGGCTACCGGGTGGGAGCCTCCACGGTGTGGCTGATCTTGAAGCAGGCCGGCCTCGACCCGGCGCCACGGCGCGCGGGACCGTCCTGCAGTGAGTTCCTGCGCGCTCAAGCCACGGCGATCCTGGCATGCGACTTCTTCCACTGTGACACCGTGCTGTTCAAGCGCCTGTATTGCCTGGTCGTCATGGAGCTCAACACCCGCCGGGTGCACATCCTCGGCGTCACCGAGCAACCGACCGGGCCGTGGGTTACACAGCAGGCCAGAAACCTGATGATCGAGTTGGGGGACAGGGTGGAGGGGTTCAGGTTCCTCATCTGCGATCGGGATACGAAGTTCACCACGATGTTCGACGAAGTCTTCACGGCCGCAGGCATCCGCATCCTCAAGACGCCACCTCGAGCTCCGCGGGCCAACGCGTTCACCGAACGCTGGATCGGCGGCCTGCGCCGAGAACTCCTCGATCGGATCCTCATCGTCAACGCCCGCCACTTACGACGCGTGCTGGCCACCTACGAGACCCACTTCAATGAGCATCGCCCGCATCGCTCCCTGGGCCAGGCCGCTCCGCTACGAGCCCTTCCCGACCCGGCCGAGGACGATATCAAGGTCGTTCGACGTGACCGCCTCGGCGGGCTGATCCACGAATACGCGCAGGTCGCATAGGGTGGCCGAGTTCTTGGCACCCACAGGTGTCCAACTTGTCCCTAGGTTCCAGCGGAACCGGTGCTTCGTCGTCAAAGGCTCACCTGCCCACGTCAGCGCCCTTTCGGGCCCGGGCACCAGGCCCGGTATCCGGCCAGTTATCCGAGACCACTGCTGGAGGAAGCGGCCTTGCCGTCCCGGTTTCCTGCCGCCTTTCGGCCGCCGGCCTTGGCTTCTTGGGCATCCTGTTCCCGCCGGGGAGTTCAGCTCTCCTCGCGGTCGGCTTACCGCTCCCGATCACCTGGGAGCGGACCACGACAGGGTTTCCATGTTTCGCACGCATGAGACGCGGCTGGGATCGGGCGTCCTCTGTACCCCGGGGGCAACGGTGTCCGCACAGCCGGGTTCGGTCCCCGACAGCCGTTCGCCGCTTTCCAACGACACGGCCCCTATTCACCACGGTCAGCATCCCGTCCCGTGATGTGGACATGACGAGGCATCAGCAAGGATTCACGGTCGTTCGCCCCTCCAGCCTTCCCCTCGCCTGTGGTCCCCGGACGGAACGGGCACCCTTGGGCTTCCCTCTGGGCTCCGCACCCCGCAGTTACCCGCAGCGCACGCCAGAGCAGGGACAGGTCTCAGACACTGACCTGGATCACGGTCCCGACATCAGCGGGCCTCCTTCCTCGTGATCACTCAAAGCGTGCGACCTCATGTCGCAACCGAACATGTCCCCAGCCGCCATACCGTCGACGGTGAGGCGAGGGGTGGGCGCAAGGGTTCTGGAGGAGGCCGCGCCCCCTAATCACGGCGGTGGCCGAAGCCAGGGGCGAACCACCGCCCGCACTGTGGGCACCGGCGTGCAACGTCGGCCTTCTTACCGCGGCGGATGGCGGCGTGTGCGTCCACGAAGTCGAGGAAGCGGCGGTGCCAGCGGGCCGCGGCGGCCCTGCAGGCCGGGGCGCAGTAGATCGCATCCGCGCGGGCGTAGACCGCAGCGGCTTTCCGCAGAACCCGCACCGGCGTTGGCCAGCCACACCTTCACCGTAACGCCGACCACAGCCGGCGGGATGACGCGGTCAGTCGAAGATCTGGTCGACGGAGACTCCCTTGACCCGGTCGTAGCTGTCGACGACCAGGTACCAATAGTGGTCGTAGGGCACCCGCAGGATGATGGGGCTGTAGTCGAAGAAGCCGCCGTGGTACTGGTACTCCTCCTCATCGAGGTATGCCTGGTATTCCTCGCTGTCCATGAGGCAGACCCGGGCGGTCGAGTCGCGCCAGTCCACCTCGAAGCAGGCGCCGGCCCCGGTTCTCCGAGGTCCCAGTAGAGATGCCGCACACATCGTTTGTAACTGATCACGCAATGGGCAGGAAGCCGAGCGCGGATCCGCTCAGCGATTGATAGCTACGAGCTGCACGGCCTTTCCCACTCCACGCGGTTCGTACGTGAGCGAGACGTACTCCAGCTGATCGCCAACGACTTGTCCAACCATGACTCGCCGATCATGTCCGTTGCGCGATCAGGGCGGCCAGGCCGTCGAGGATGCGATCCAGGCCGAAGCGCCTGCCGTTGTCGGCCAGGGCGTCCGCGCCGCCGGAGATGGCCTCGGCCAGTGCGGGAAAGTCGTCGCGCCTGCCGCGCAGAAGTTCGGTCAGGGCCGGGTCGAAGTGTCCGCCGGAGGCCCAGGGTTGCGTGCCCGCCGTGGCCATGGACTGGGTGTTGCGGATGTGGCCGAACAGGACAAAGGCGGCCGCCAGGCGCTCGTCCCCGCCCAGGCCGGTGCCGGACAGTGCTTCGACCGCCCGGTCGGTCCAGGCAACCTCGTTGGGTCCCATCGGCCGCTCGCCCGTGGTGGTCGAGGGCAGCCAGGGATGGCGGGACCAGGTCTGGGTCAGGTGCCGCAGGAGGTGCTCGATGCGCGGGCGCCAGCCGCCGGAGATCGCCGAGAGGACCGGGGGCTGGCCCACGGCCAGGTCTATCATGATCGCGACCAGCTCCGCCTTGTTGCTGACGTGGCGGTACAGCGACATCTTGGTGAAGCCGAGGTCGGCGGCGATACGTTGCATGGAGACCGCGTCCAGGCCCTCGGCGTCGGCGATGTCGGTCGCGGTCCGCGCGATCTTGTCCAGCGACAGCGGGGGTCGTCTGTCCTGATCGCGGGTCTGTGACCACAGCAGCCGCGAGGCATCCGACGCGGAGGGGCTCGGCATGTCCGGTCCTGCTTTCGCTTGCGTTCTCTACAAAGTTGTGTCTAGCTTATACCATTGTGTCTGCCGGACACACTAGTATCCGCAGGAAACTCAAGGAGTGGACCCACCATGCCCAAGCTGCGCGTACACAACTTCACGCTCTCGCTGGACGGCTACGCGGCCGGCCCGAACCAGCGCCTGGACGCCCCCTTCGGCGACGGCGTGGACGGAATGCACGACTGGATGTTCGGCACCCGCACCGTCCGGGCCGCGCAAGGCCTCGACGGCGGCACGGAAGACCTGGACAACGAACGCATCCTGCTGGCCGAGCGCGGTATCGGCGCCACCATCATGGGCCGCAACATGTTCGGCCCGGTGCGCGGCCAGTGGCCGGACTACTCGTGGACGGGCTGGTGGGGACCCAACCCGCCCTACCACAACGACGTCTTCGTGATGACGCACTACCCCCGGCCCACCTTCAGCCTGGAGGGCGGCAACACCTTCCACTTCGTCGACGAGGGCCCCGAAGCGGTGCTGAAGCGGGCCTTGGACGCCGCCGACGGCAACGACGTCCTGCTGGCCGGAGGGGCGGCCACCATCCGCCAGTTCCTGCGGGACGGGCTGATCGACGACCTCTACCTCGTCATCGCACCGATCTTCATCGGCAGCGGGGAGCGCCTCTTCGACAACCTGGACGGCACCCTCGACGGCTACGAGTGCATCGAGCAGGTCAGCACCAACGCCGCCACACACCTGCACATCACCCGCCGCGACCCCAACTCGGCACCTTGAGATGACGTGCGGCTCCGCTGGAGGGACATACGACCAGCTCGGCGGACCGCGCCCCTGACGGCGCCACGCCGCCGACCTGGGCAAATGCCCTGTCGGAGGAGCCCTGTCGTAGCCGGGGTACGGCCAGTTCGATGCTCCCGGCGCGGGTGGCACCCCGACGCTCAAGCGGCTGGCAGGCGTCGGCACCACCGCGACCGCTGCGGCCGAGCGTGCCTTCGAACTGCTGGAGCGCGGCCTGGGCGGGTCCGGGCTCGCGGACTGAGCCGGTTCCCACCGGCCGTTCGCTTCGACGAGGTCTCGACGACGTCACCCCACACTGAAAACACAGACGTAGCATGTACGTGATAATGGCCTCTTAGCACGTACATGAGCGATTATCGCAAAGCAGCGACCAGGACAACCCCTCTCCTGGACGCTGCACGGCTCCGGCACGTTATCTGGTACATCGCGTCCCACACCGTGCGGCGCCCGGCAGATCGCGGCACCGGATCGCCACGCCGCGACATCCCCCAGTGCCGATCTCGTCCCCCGTTTCCCCCGTCGCAGTGGCTGGCGGGACCGGGACATGCCGCGGGTGCGCCATGCCTTCAGCGCCGATAGCGTGGGATGGGCTCGCGGCACCTCGTTCTGGAATCCGACAACGCCGGTTCCGACAGAGGACTTGACTAGTGAATGGCCCAGCACGCTGACCGCGATCGGGAGTTTCAGCGCCGGTGCCTGCCGCTGCTGCGGGATGCCGTCTCCAAAGGGCAGGCGACCACGCAGGATCTCGCGTATCTGGTCGATCGCGTACGCGTGGGCGAGGGGCGTCCCCAGGTGTACGGCACGCAGTACCAGCCTCCTCTCGGAGGTGGTTTCGGCCCGCGCCAACCTGGTCGTCTTCCACAACGCCCTGGACATCTCCGAACACCTCACGCTACCCCGGGCTGCTCCAGCAGCACGCGGCGATGCACGCCTGCTTGGGGACGGCCGTCCCATGGTCGGGTTGCAGCTCGTCTGCCGTACGGGCCGCGAGCCGCTGCTGTTGGAGGCCGCCCGCGCCGTGGTCAGGGGATCAGCGGGCTGGGGTCGTCCTTGACGGCGTCCTCGGCCGCCTGGACGAAGGCGCGGATGCGGGCTGACTCCGCCGTGGCGCGCCAGATGAGCCGCCACGCGAACGGTTGCCCGTCGTGGATGGGCACATAGGTGACGTCCGGCCGCGAGTCGTAGTGGACGGCGTGCGCGGGCACGGGGAAGACGCCCTTGCCCGCTCCGATCAGTGCGAGCATCTCCTGGATCGTGCTGAACGACGGCCCGCGGCGCAGGCCTTCGAGCGGTGGTACGACGAGTTCGTCCACCTCTTGGCTGAGCGAGCGCGGCACGAGCACCTGGTCGCGGGTGAGGTCCGCCACCGCCACGGACTCGCGCCTGGCGAAGGGGTGGCGCGCGGAGACGGCCAGCACCGGCGGCTCGCGGAACAGCACGGGGCTCTCGGCGAGGTCGTCCTCCAGAGACGGCGCGCCGGCCAGCAGAAGGTCGATCTCGTCGGCGTGCACTTGTGACGTGCCGTCGGCGTACCGGATCTCGATGATCCGCACCTCGCATTCGGGGTGGCGCGCAGAGAACCGGTCGGCGACCCCCATGACGAACTGGCCGATCGCCGTGCCGACGAAGCCCACGCGCAGCGTCCCGGTGACACCCCTGCCCGCCGCCACGGCCCGGGCGATGCCCTCCTCGATCTGCAGGAACGCCGGCCGTATGTCCTCCTGCAGGCGGCGCCCGACGGGGGTGAGCGCGACCCGTCGGCTGGTCCGCTCGAACAGCGGTACGCCGATGCGCCGCTCGATGCTCTTGATCGTCTGGCTGACCATGGCGGTCGAGACGTGCAGGCGCTCGGCGGTACGGCCGAAGTGCAGCTCCTCGGCGAGGGTCAGGAAGATCTCGAGGTCACGGCGTTCCATGAATATCCATGTTAACGATCGTTGCTGATTTGCTCGTTGTTGCGGGGTCTCGCGGCCGAGATCGTAAAGACATGCGAAACACGACATTGACCCTGGTCACCGGCGGTACCGGCAAGACGGGACGCAGGATCGTCGAGCGGCTCACCAGAGGTGACGTACCGGTGCGGATCGGCACCCGGTGGGGCGGCGTCCCCTTCGACTGGGCGAACCGGAACACCTGGGCGCGCGCGCTTGAGGGCGTCTCCGCCGCGTACGTCTCCTACTACCCGGACCTGGCGCTCCCCGGCTCCGCCGACGCGGTGGCCGCCTTCTCCGACCTGGCCGTCTCGAACGGCGTACGCCGCCTGGTCCTGCTCTCGGGCCGCGGCGAGGAGGAGGCTCGGCTGGCCGAGAAGGCGGTCGCGGCTTCGGGGGCGGAGTGGACGGTGGTCCGCTGTGCCTGGTTCAACCAGAACTTCAGCGAGAGCTTCCTGCTCGACGCCGTACGCTCCGGCCGCGTGGCGCTCCCGGTGGGGCCGGTGGGCGAGCCGTTCGTCGACGTCGAGGACATCGCCGACGTGGCGTCCGCCGCGCTCACCTCCGATCGCCACGCCGGGGAGATCTACGAGCTGACCGGGCCGCGGCTGCTGACGTTCGAGCAGGCGGTGGCGGCGATCGGGCGCGAGAGCGGTCGCGACCTCGCCTTCACGCGGGTCTCAGAGGAGGAGTACGCGGCGGCGCTGGCGGCCGAGCAGGTTCCCGCCGGGCTGGCCGAACTGATCATGTACGTACTGACCACCGTGCTCGACGGCCGCAACGCCCACGTCGGGGACGGCGTCCAGCGCGCCCTGGGGCGGGAGCCCCGCGGCTTCGACGACTACGCCCGCGAGACGGCGTCCGCCGGTATCTGGAACTCCTGAGGAGAACGATCATGGAAACTCTTCGCGTCACCGCCCTGATGGCCGCCACGCTGGCGATGGGCCTGGCGGCAGGGGCGTTCGCCCTGTACGCGCATACGATCATGCCCGGTCTCGGGCGGACCGACGATCGGACGTTCGTGGCAGCGTTCCAGGCGACCGACCGCGCGATCATGAACGTGTGGTTCATCGGCCTCTGCTTCCTCGGCGCCCTGATCTTCACCGCCATAGCCGCGTTCACCCACATCGGGCAGCGGGCCTTTCCCTGGATCGTGGCCGCGCTGATCCTCTACGCGGTCGCGGTGGTCATCACGCTCGCCGTGAACGTGCCGCTCAACGACGCGATCAAGAATGCCGGCGACCCCGCGCGCATCGACGTGGCGGCCGTACGTGAGCGGTTCGACGAGGCCCGGTGGATCGGCTGGAACCTCGTCCGGGTGGTCACCTCCACCGCCGCGTTCGGGCTGCTCGCCTGGAGCCTCACGCTGACCTCGCGGTGATGTGCGCGACAGGGCCCGGCGGGCAGCATGTCGTCGACGTACTCGACAGTCATCGGGCCCTGGGTGATCAGCAGCCGGTGGTAGCGAGGCGCGTACAACAGGTCGATCAGCAGCACCGGGTCGAGCCGCTCATCGAGCTGGTCGGCCCGTTGCGCTGCCGCGGTCCGAGTCTCCGGACCGCGCAGGCGTGGCGGACGGGCGAGTGCAGGAATCCCTCGGCGGCCTCCTGGCTGGACGGCGCGGCGGCGATCATGCCTCCATGCCTCTGAGTCGGCGGGAAGACCTGGCCGGCGACGTCATCTGCGTCCGGAGATTGGCAACAAGATCCCCCGTGTCTGGAAATACAAGTTGATCGCCGAGAACCTCCTCGAACGCCTCCGAGAGCACTGCCGCCCTCGACGGCCACCACCGGTAGATCGTCTGCTTGCTCGTACCGGCCCGCCGCGCTATGCCCTCGATGCTGCTCCGTGTCAATCCCCCGAAAACGTGGAGATGGTCTATGCCACAGCGGTCCTCAACAGGGCCGATGAGGCTTTTCTCTTCTCGATGATGTGACGTTCGAATGCGATAGGCGCCAAGCCGTCGTTGGCGCTGTGCCGCCGGGTGGTGTTGTAGAAGTCGGCGATCCAGGTCGCGATCTTGAGGCGGGCTTCGGCCCGGGTGCGGAACCGGTGGCGGTGCACGTACTCGACCTTAAGCGTGCTGTTGAACGCCTCGGCGGCCGCGTTGTCGAGCGCGCAGCCCACCCGGCCCATCGACTGGATGACGCCCAAGCGCTGGCATAGCTCCTGGTAGCGGGCAGCGGTGTATTCCTCGGATTCAATCAGTCGTCGCAACACTGCTGCTCAGCAGCAAGTTTAAATGCTCGCTGAAGGCTTCTGCCGGTGTCTTCCATCCGAGGGTCTTTCGGGGCCTGGTGTTGAGCGCAAACGCAACAGCCGCCAACTCCCCGGCATCCCAGCGTGACAGGTCGGTGCCCTTGGGAAAGTACTGCCGCAGCAGGCCGTTGGTGTTCTCGTTGGTGCCACGCTGCCAAGGGCTATGAGGGTCGGCGAAATAGACCAGCAAGCCGGTGTCGATGCGCAGTTGGGCATGCTGGGCCAGCTCCGTTCCCCGGTCCCAGGTCAGCGAGCGACGTAGCTGCTCGGGCAACCCGGTGATCTCTTTGATGATCGCGTCTCGCACGGCTTCGGCGCCACGGCCGGCCAGCGCCGGGCCGTTCTTCACGCGTTCCTGCGTGCCGAAGCCCTCCATCCGGGGCAGGTGCAACAGCAGGGTGAATCGCGTCGTGCGCTCTACCAGGGTGCCGATCGCCGATCTGCCGGTGCCGATGATGAGGTCGCCCTCCCAGTGGCCCGGGACCGCGCGGTCTTCGGCCTCGGCGGGCCTTTCGCTGATCAGCACCTCGGGGGTCACGTGGCCGCCGGTCTTCTTCCGGGCGCGGGCTCGTGGCACCCGCAGCGCACGCCCGGTGCGCAGGCAGGCGACCAGCTCTCGCTTGAGCGCTCCACGCCCCTGGATGAATAGGGCCTGGTAGATCGCCTCGTGTGAGATCCGCATGGTGTCGTCCTCGGGGAAATCGACCTTCAGCCGGTGGGAGATCTGTTCTGGACTCCACGATGTCGTCCAGCGGCGGTCCTGACGGTGGGGTTTGTTCCGTCCCTTCCAGGGCGCCGTCTGCGGCCCCGCCACCAGCGTGCCGTCCGGATGGCGGACCTGCCCGGCCAGCCGCTGCTGCACATACTCGCGTAACTGCTGGTTAACCGCCAGTTTCGCGGTCTTCGGCCGCCGGGCTCGGCGCTCGGCGTGCCATTGCGCGACCGTCGCTCGATAGTCCACGTCATACGTCCGCGTCGAGGCATTGCGCCGCAGCTCGCGCGAAATCGTCGACGGCGAGCGCCCCAGGCGCCGTGCGATCTCGCGCACGCCGATCTTCTGGGCACGGCATAACGCGATCTCTTCCCGCTCTGCGAACGACAGGTAACGGCCCGACACCGTCGGGGCAAGGCATGGTCCCACCCCGCCAGCCTGGCGAAACCAGCGTGTCCCCACCGCTGGCGACACGCCGATCTCCGCCGCGGCGTCCTCCGAGCTCACCCCACGAGCGATCGCTTGCCAGAACTGGACACGGTCCTCACGCCAGGCGACACTCGGCCGTCCCGGCGAGGGAATCTGACCGCGATACAGCCGGACAGCCTGCTGCTTCTTGCCCACGCCCATGCACCAACACCTCCAACGACGAAGTGTTGCGAGCACCGATTGAATCCGCCCAATATACGTCTTGGGCCTTTGGCAAACGGCTGCGAGATGCAGGCTTGCTCGGTTCCATGGGGACGGTGGGTGATTGCTATGACAATGCGATGATGGAGTCGTTCTGGGGGACGATGCAGCTCGAACTTCTCGATGCCAGAATCTGGAAAACCCGAGAAGAACTGGCCAACGCAATCTTTGAGTGGATCGAATGCTGGTACAATCCATACCGACGCCATTCCAGTATCGGAATGCACAGCCCCGTCACGTTCGAGGGCCTCTACCGGCCGTCAGACACCGCTGAGTGACCTCACCTCAGGTGTCCGTGATGCGGGGGGAAGCTCAGCCCGTGTCGAGCGTCTGTCGTGAAGGGACCGCGGTCGTATCAGGAGATCGGGCGCCGCCGCGAGAAGTGGCCGGGCCCGGTGTGGTACGTGGTGCCGTCGAGAAACCGGACCTGAGCCTGAGAGCCGCCGGGGATGTCGGCCGTGATGGTCAGGTGGTCGTCCTGGATGCTCCAGTCGACGGTGATCTCTCCTTGCGGGCTGTCGAACGTTCCCTTCGCCCACGTGATCGTGTCGCCGGGCACGGGCGCGACGGCCTGCTGGCGCAGTGGCTCTTCGACCGCGACTCCGTGAAGATCGAATCAGCCATCCGGCAGTTTTGGCCTCGGTCATCCTGGAGCTGCCGTCCGGACTGCCGCCGGTGGATGCCGCTGGGCGCCGCTCGTTGTGACGTCGCCCAGGGCCTGCCTATTTGATCGCGCCCGCGCCGATGCCTTTCACGATGTGGCGCTGAGCCATCAGATAGAAGATCACGACCGGCACGATCGAGATGGTCGTGGCGGCCAGGAGAATCTGCTGCTGTGGAGTCTCAGCTGAGGTGAAGGCGGTCAGACCGCGCTGGATCGGCATGAGGGAGTTGTCCTCGAACAGGACGAGCGCCATCAGGTACTCGTTCCACGCGCCGAGGCCCTGGATGACCGCCACTGCGGCGAGGCCGGGCCGGGCCAGGGGGAGGATCACGTTCCAGAAGATGCGCAGCGGGCCGGCGCCGTCCAGCGCGGCCGCCTCCTCCAGGGCGCGGGGCTGGCCGACGAAGAAGCTGCGCATGATGAGCGTCGACATCGGGATGCCCGAGGTGATGAGGATCAGCACGTACCCGGCGGGGTTGTTCGTCAGGTTCAGCGAGATGAGCAGTTTGTACTGGGCGAGGAACATGGCGGGCGCAGGGATGATCATTACGGCGAGGATGACGAACGTGAACACGCCCTTGCCCGCGAAGTCGAGCCGCGCGAGCGCGTACCCGGCGAGGCTGGACACCACCAGGATGCCGATGACCGCGGATCCCGTGTAGAGGACGCTGTTGCGCAGGTAGACGCCGAGTTCGCCCTGCACCCACGCGGTCACGTAGTTGTGCCACTGCGGGTCGGCGGGCAGAAACCTGTCGTTCGAGAGCAGCTCCGTGAGGCTCTGTAGAGACCCGGACAACATCCACAGCAGCGGGAACAGCGCGATCAGCGCGGCGACGACCAGCAGTCCGTACAGGCCGACCTTGTCGAGGCGTACCCCTCGTCGAGTCCTACCTGTGGCCCTTTCCGTCATCTGGGCGCTCATACGCGGGACCTCCGCCTGGTGATGGTGAGCTGGAGCACGGACAGCAGCACGAGTGCGCCGCCGAAGATGACCGACATGGCCGCGGCGCTGCCGTACCGCCAGTTGACGAACGCCTCGTTGTAGATCGCGAGGGTCGGCACCATCGTGTGGTGGCCCGGCCCGCCGTTGGTCAGCACCTGCACGGTGCCGAAGATCTGGAGGGCGGCGAGCAGGGTGAGCAGGCTGACGATCGACGTGACCGGGGCCAGTTGCGGCCAGGTGATGTACCGGAACTTCGACCAGCGGTTCGCGCCGTCGAGTTCGGCGGCCTCGTACAGTTCCTTCGGCACGTCCTGCAGCCCGGCGAGGAAGAGCAGGAAGCCGAACCCCCAGTGGAACCAGACGAACACCGCCGCCACGACGGGCAGCGCGACGGCCGGGTCGCCCAGCCAGTTCTGCTGCAGCGCGTCCAGCCCCACCAGGCCGAGCAGCCGGTTGAGGATGCCGGATCCCGGGGCCAGGATGAAGGAGAACAGCAGGCCGACGACGACCACCGACAACACGCCCGGCAGGTAGAAGACGGTGCGGAAGAACGTCTTGCCGCGGGTAATGCTATTGACGGCCAGCGCCATGCCCAGGGCGACTCCGTTGCCGACGACGAAGCCGACGACGCCGAAGAAGAGGACGTTGCGCATGGACGCCCAGAAGATCGGGTCGGAGGCGACGAAGGCGTAGTTGTCCAGCCCAACCCACGGGGTGTCGGGGCTGACGCCGTCCCAGGACTGGAAGCTCAGCAGGATGGCCTGTGCGAACGGGGTGATCGTGAAGATCCCGATGAGCGCGATGGCCGGGGCCAGGAACAACCAGCCGATCAGATTGCGCCGGAGAGCGCGCTTCCCGCGCGCCTCGCGGCGCCGTGCGGGAAGCGCGAGGTTCTGCGTCGTCATGACGTACGGTCCTGCGCCGCCTGGATGGTGGTGAGTGCTTCGTCCACCGTCGTCTCGCCCAGCACCAGGCGCTGGGACTCCGCCCTGATCGCGGTGTTCACGTCGGGCGTGAAGGTCGTCGACATGACCTGCATGGTCTTCACGCCGGCGGCGAAGCCCGCGAGCTGGGAAGGGATGTCCGCGCCGGCGAGGAGTTCCGGGTTGCTGGGCAGGATGCGGGCGTCCTTGGCGAACACCGCCTGCTGCTCGGGCTCGGTCAGCCACTTCACGAACGCGAGCGCCTCCTTGGCGTGCTTGCCTCTCGGGTTGATCACCGCGCCCTTGCCGGGGATACCCGGCGAGCGTGGGTCGTGGACGCTTCCGGGAGCCTTGGGCAGCCCGGTGGAGAAGTAGTCCTCGAATTCCGGGTTCGTCCTGAGGCCGACTGCGATGCCGGGGGCGGCGTCGAAGATGGCGCCCATCGATTTGGTGAAGAAGGACGACTCCACGTTCGGGTGGTCGTCCTGGCCGCCGGGGATGGAGTCGTTGGCGAGGACGCCGGCCTTCTTCAGATCGACCAGGAACTGGAAGGCGTTGCGCCAGCCGTCCTGTTTCCAGCTCGCTTTTCCGTTGAGGGTCGCCTCGATCTCGGTGTCCGTCAGCCAGTTCGAGGCGAGGCCCTGGATGATGTTCGGCGTCTGCGAGGCCGCGATGGAGATCTTTGCTCCCTTGGCGGCGAGCGCCTCGATGAACTCGGCCGTCGTCGCGGGCGGCTTTTCCGCCGACATTCCGGTCAGTGCCGGGTTGATGAGAAAGCCGTATGTCTGCGTCTCCCAGTGCACCGAGTAGACGCCGGGCTTGACGCCGAGGTTGTTGCCTTCCTGGAACGTCGACATCTTGAGCACGGCGGGGGTGAAATTCTTGCTCCAGCCGGCGTTCAACTCGGAAGAGAGGTCCATCGCCCAGCCGGCCTTGTAGAACGGCGCCATCTGAGACGCGTCGAATGACGAATAGATGTCGGGCATGGATCTGGACTGCGCCTTCGCCTGAAGCTTCGGCAGGTAGTCGACCGGCCCGGGCGTCTCAATGGTGACCTTGACGCCGGTCTTTTTGGTGTACTGCTGCGCGAGTTTGGTGAGCGCGGCCTCTTGCCCGCGCGACTGGTTCATGAAGGTCAGTCCGACGTCCCCGGTGGCGGATTCATCGGACGACGAGCAGCCTGCCAGGGCGAGCGCCCCGACGATCGCCAATGCCCCTGCCGCGACGATGGCGCGGCGACGAGTGCCGCGTGCTGAAGAATAATTACCCATGGTCCTCACCTTTGGCAGCCTTGGATGGGAAAGCGGCCACTCTGCTATGCCCGCCCGGCATTTTGCGGTGGACGCCGTACAACGCCATCAATATGTTTTTGTTACTGGTCGCCGATCGTGTCGGCCGGTGATTCTCCTTCTGGCACATGGAAGTTACTCTGGTGCGGACAGGACCCGGGGGCGGGGGAGCGCGCCCAGTCCTTCTGATGTGATCACCCAGCCCTCGGGAGGCTCTGCCCCCTGGTGCACCGCTGTGGCGAGGTGCGCCATCGCGGCCAGCAGTCCTCCGTTCGCCGGAAGATAAATGGTGAGAAATCCCGGCATTTGCGGATTGTGTCCGTTGGGGAGGAACACGTTCTTGGGGGAGGGGAGCAGGAGGGCGTCGATGGCCCGGCCGACGTCGCCGAGGCGGGCCGCGGCCATCGCCATGACGGGGTAGTCCCAGCCCCAGCTGGACTGCAGGTCCCAGTGCTCCCATACGGAGTCGAGCGTGGCCGCCATCGTGGCCGGGTCCACGAGGTGGGTGTCCGGGAGCCAGCCCAGAGCCATGAGCATGGACGGGTGATCCTTGCGGATGAGCCGCGGAGGCGTCGCGATCGCGGCGTAGGTGCCGTCGTCCAGAACTGCGGGGCGGCGCATGTTCCGCGCCACCCGGTCCCACTCCTCGCGCGGCTCGAGACCGAGCCGGGTTCTCCAGTCGTTCGCCACGCCGAGCGCCCATGACCAGTACGCCAGCTCGAAGGTCGGATCGGTGTTCGTCGCCCGGTCGATGAGGTAGCTTTCCTGCGCGGGGATGAGCGGGGGCGGCAACACGTACGAGCCGTCGCGCTCCTCGGTGAAGTCGGCCATGAAGTCGGCGGTCGCCTCCACGAGCGGATAGTGCTCACGCAGGAACGACTCACCGCGCCCCTCGCCGCGCAGCAACTCCAGCAGGTGGATCACGTGCGGCTGCTGCCACAGCAGGAAGACGCCGATGTGGCTCGGCGACTCGCGCGCGGACGGATCGGTCTGCTTCGGCCAGCGGGCTCCCCGGAACCCCTGACGGCGAGCGGTCGCCCTGGCCGCCTCCAGGGCGTCGTGATACCAGCCGATGCTGCGCTCCAGCAGGTGCCCGCGGCCCCACATCGGGAAATGCGCCGCGTGCCACCAGTGCATCTCGAGGTGGAACTTGCCCGTCCAGGTGTTGTACGTCAGGCCGGACTCCGCGGGAGGCGTGACGCCGGCGCTGTTGACGGCCAGAAGATACTGCGAGAGAACGACGCGGCGTTCGAGCTCCGGAGCACGGACGTCCGTGCTGCCGGCGAGGCTGACCGCGGCGCCGGTGCTCCAGTGCTCCGCCCACCAGGTCTTCGCGGAGTCGAGGACTGCGGAGAAGCCGGGTTCGTCCTGCCGCCGGTGATGATCCGGCGTCAGCGTCACCACGACCTCAAGAGCATCGGCATCGGTCCGCGCGACGACGGCATCGACTTCCTCGTGCAGGCTGCCGGTGGTGCGGACACTGACGTCGTAGGACAGGTTCTCCACCGTGCGCCGGGCGTTCCAGTGCTGCTCCGTGCGCTGGTCCCAGACCGTCTCCTGCCGGAGGGGGAGCTCGAAGGCGGCGAGATCGTCCGGCTGGTCATCGAATGTCCAGACGACGCCCCATCCCCGGCGCAACAGGCCGGACTCCAGCCGCACGGCGAAGCGATGCTCGTGCGGGTCGGCGATGGTGGTGACGCGCACGGGCTCACCGTCGAGCACGTACGCGGCGTGGATCGTTCCCGTCCACAGGTCGAGCTCGGTACGGACGTCCGTCAGCGTGGCCGGGTCGTCGAGGCCCGTCCCGTCGGAGCGGACCAGGGCGAGGCGGCCGAGGTGGGCGCGGCGGGGGTTGAAGTGGTACCAGGCGCCCGTGACGAACTCGTCGGCGATCGGGTCACCGGCCCGCTGCAGACCCATGCGGTCGAGGTAGGGCACCGGGCCGCGGGACGTCTCGTACACCGTGGCCGCGTCCTCCAGCCGCAGCTCCCGGTCGGTGCGCGTCTCGTACCAGCCCCAGGTCGACTGCGTGCGCAGCGGGATCTGGAAGTCGTCGGCGTCGAAGACACGCGAGCGCTGCTCGGGCAGACCGGACAACCCGTCGCGCATGACACGGTGCGGATCGGGGACCAGTTCGTGGAAGGACGGGAACGTCTGCAGTCCGGAGATGTCGACCGTGAGCGCGATGTCACCGTTGCCGACCGTCAGGACGCCGGCGGGGTGCGCGGACGTCAGCACGGGGTTGTGCCGTCGCACGAGTTGGCGGCGGTCGATTGCTTCGGGCATCCTCGTCTTTCCTCTTGCTCTTCGTTCTCGGCTGCGGTGGAGAGAAGGACCGTGGTTCGACTTGCGTGGTCGAAGGGCCGGTCCGGGCGCTGTCAGGCCGTCTGAAGCCCGCCGTCCCGGAGCCTTCCGGCCTGGGCGACGCCGCCCAGCCACGCGAGGCTCGGCTTGGCCCGGCGCTCGAACGTCTCCCGGTCAACGGCGACAAGGCCGAAGGTCGGGTCCCAGTGCCCCCACTCGTAGTTGTCGAGCAGGCTCCAGTGGATGTAGCCCCGCACGTCCACGCCGTCATTCATCGCTTCGGACAGCGCGGCGAGCGCGGTGGTGGTGTACGCGATGCGCCGGGAGTCGTCGCCGGTCGCGATGCCGTTCTCGGTGACGACGATCGGGACGTCGGGCAGTACCTCGGCGGTGTGCCGGACGGCGATGCCGAGAGCGTCGGGGCGGTACGCCGTCCGCACGAGGGTGTTGTCCGGGTGCACGGGATGCGGTTCGATGCCCTCCGGCCCCACCCACTGCGCCGAGTAGGCCTGCACCCCGATGAAGTCGTCGCCGCGCGCCGCCTCGAGGTAGAGGTCCTCCCAGACGTACTCCAGTTTGCGGCGCACCTCCTCCGCACCAGGGCGGGTCTCGAACGCGCGGCTCGCGACCGACCAGCCCACCCGGGCGTCCGTGCGCTCGCGCAGCACGTCCCGGGCGGCGTGGTGGGCTTCGATGAGACGGCGCCCGATCTCCATCGGCGGAGCCGGCTTCACCGGCCGGGGGGTGTCCGCCTCCAGCGTGGGGCTCAGCCATTCCGAGCCCGCATCGGAGTCCAGCGTCGCCTCCGCCTCGCGCACCATGATCGCGAGGATGTTGGGCTCGTTGATCGTGCAGATCCACTCGACGTCGTCGAGGATCGAGGTGGCCGTCTCGACGTAGGCGCGGAAGCGGTCCACGGCCCGGTCTCCCTGCCAGCCGCCCTCCTCGGCGAACCATCTCGGCGAGGTGAAGTGGTGGATCGTGACGAACGGAGTGACGTCCGCGGCGAGACATGCGTCGATCATGCGCCGGTAGTGCGCGAGCGCCGCGCGGGACACCCGTCCGGGGGCTGGTTCGATACGCGCCCACTCGATGCCGAAGCGGTAGGTGTTCAGACCCGACTCCGCGACGAGCCGGATGTCCTCGGTGTAGCGGTGGTAGCTGTCGAGGGCGTCGCCGCTGCGATCCGCTCCTGGCATGCGCTCCTCCTGCGCCCAGAAGTCGCTGTTGACGTTGTTGCCCTCGACCTGGTGGGGCGCGCTCGCCGCGCCCCAGAGGAAGCCGTCGGGGAAGGTGTGCATGCGTCTCTCGATCACGTGTCGGTGCCGCAGAAATGGCGGGCAGAGCCGGGGCGAGCCCCGGAATGCGAGTTAACGTAGCCGTTACGTCGTCCGGAGGTCAAGGAAAAAATGTGTACCGGTCTACGACGTCTGTACCAGCCGATGTACCTGGTTAAGAGATCTTTCGTTAGTCTTCGTAGACCGATCCACGCAGTGGTCTCGGCACCGTAGGATCGGCGGAACTCGGTTTGAGAAGGGAAGCCCATGGTCGCGCCCGAGCGACGACGAAGAGCAACCATTTCTGACGTGGCGAAACACGCCGGAGTCTCCAAGGCGGCGGTCTCCAAGGTCATCCGGAACGACTACGGCGTCAGCGAGGCCATGCGCGACCGCGTTCAGCGAGCCATCGATGAGCTGGGCTACCGGCCGCAGGCCGCCGCGCGGGCGCTGCGCGGGCGGGCGTACACCATCGGCGTGCTCATGCAGCACATCGGCATCCCGTTCTACGCCGAGATCGTGACCGGCCTGGTGGACGAGCTCGCCGAGTCCGACTACCAGGCGATCATGATCCAGGGCGGCACCCGCGACAAAACCGAGAAGCGAGCCATCGACGCCCTCATCGACCGGCAGGTGGACGGCATCCTCATGATCGCCCCCCTGGCCGGCCGCACTCACCTGGAGCAGGTGGCCCGCGAGATCCCCACGCTGCTGCTCGGCAGGCACGACCGGTCCCCGGCGTTCGACTCGATCGTGGACGACGACCGGGTCGGCTCCGAGCTCGTCATGGAGCACCTGATCGGGCTCGGTCACCGACGCATCGGGCACATCACCTTCGACAAGGGGAACGGGCAGGCCGCGGACCGGACGCCGCAGATCAGGGCCGAGACCTACGAGCGGGTGATGCGCGAGCACGGGCTGGCCGGTGAGATCGCCGTCGCCACGACCTCCTACACCGAGGAGGGCGGCTACCGCGGTGCCCAGGAACTGCTGAGCCGGTCACCGCGCCCCACCGCGATCTTCGCCGGCTCCGACGAGGCGGCCCTCGGCGTCCTGACCGCGCTGCACGAGGCCGGCCTGTCCGTCCCGGGCGATGTCTCCGTGGCCGGCTACGACAACACCAAGCTGGCCGCACATCCCAACATCTCGCTGACCACCGTCAACCAGGACGGCGTCGTCATGGGCCGCACGGCGGGACGGCTGCTGCTGGAGCGCATCGAAGGCCGCACGTCGGCGGTGCACTTCTCGGTCATCCCGACCCTGGTCGTGCGGCACTCCACCGCCTCTCCCCGCTCGTGTCCCAGCGACACCGGAACCCAACCGCCGTCGGGGTGAGAGTGCGTCAGAGCGCTCTACGAGCGCATTGACACTACCCGGGGAATCGGCCATCTACGGCTCGAAAGACTATGCGCGAGCAACTATTTATGCATCGGAGACTGAGATGCGCCAACGCAGAGTGATCATCAATAGCGACGCCAAGAACGAGGCCGACGATCAGTTCGCCATCGTCCAAGGACTGCTGTCACCGACCTTCGACATTCGCGGGCTGGTCCCAGCCCACTTCGGCACCCGGCGCACGAGCCGCAGCATGGAAGAGTCCCGCGAGGAGATCGATCTCCTGCTCGACCTACTCCATCTGACGGACTCCGTCACCGTGGCGAACGGCGCAGCGACGGCGCTGCCCGACGAGCACACTGCCGTGGACTCGCCCGGCGCCCGTCTGATCATCGAGGAGTCGAAGCTCGCAAGCGAGAAGGATCCGCTCTATGTGGCGTTCCTCGGACCGCTGACCGACATGGCCTCGGGGATCCTGCTGGACCCCGAGCTGGTACGCCGGCCCGTGGTGGTGATCTGGATCGGCGGCCCCGGCTACCGCGGCTATGACGAGGGCCCGCGAATCGAGTTCAACCTCTCCAACGACATCCACGCCGCCAACGTGGTGTTCGGCTCCGGCCTCACCGTGTGGCAGGTGCCCAGGGACGTCTACACCAAGGTCTCGGTCAGCTACGCCGAGCTGGAGGAGAAGATCGGTGACACCGGCCCGCTGGGCCGCTACCTGATCAAGCAACTGCGCGAGGTGAACGCCACCTACCACCCCTGGCCGATCGAGTCCCGCTCGCTAGGCGACAATCCGGCAATCGCGCTGATGCTCTACCCCGAGAGTGGCAATCTCCGCGTGCGACCTGCTCCCCGCTTCGGTGCGGACGGCTCCCACCTGCCCGGCTCCAACCATCCGATCAAGGTTTGCGAGGAGATCGACGTGCGCTTCCTGCTGGAGGACATGTTCGCCAAGATCCGGGTTTTCGGCCGGGAGCACGCCTGGTTCGCGTGAGGCCAGACCCGACGCGGGTGATCGTGGCGAACCACTTCGGTCGTCGGCCTACCTCAAGGAGTTTGAATGCCTTTCCCGTCCCAGATCCCATGCGGCCCCCAGGACCCGCCTCGTCTCGCCGTACGCGAAGACAAGGTCGTGGAGTTCGACATCGACGACGTCGATGGCCGCCTGTTCATGCTCGACCGGGACCTCGGCGGCTCGGCGGTGGTGTTCTTCTCCAAACGGATCGACCGATCCGTCTCCGGCACGGTCGTCCTCGATGGCGAGCCGGTGCCGCACCTGGTCAAGGAGCTGGAGCTGTCAGGCGTCGTCTCCTCCGTGCTGGCCGTCCGCGTCTTCGGCCGGCTCACGGCCCACGGGCGTGTGCACGCGCTGCACGTCGAAGGATTCACGGACACCGACGGCATCATGATGGAGCCGATCGATCTCATTGTCCGCACCCGGCCCCGTGCGGCAGCGCGGCAGGAGTTCGCCGGGCATGAGGAGATCGCTCGGAGAGTGGCAGAGGAGGGCATCGTCCTTCTGGAGAACCGCGGTGGCGTCCTGCCCCTTGCTCCGGGCACGCTCAACGTCTTCGGGCATGCGCTGCACTCGTACCGGACCTCGCTGGTCGGTGCCGGCAAGATCAACCCTCGTCACACGATCGGTCTGCGCTCCGCCATCGGCGACAGCGACGTGTTCACGCTGAACGAGGAACTCGCGGCCTTCTACCAGGCAGGCGGCGACGCGGTGCCCGGACCAGGCGTCCTCGCACGCGCACGCGCGGCGTCCGAGGTGGGCATCGTCGTGCTCACCCGCGCGTCCGGGGAGAACATGGACAACAGCTCCGACCCGGGCGAGTTCTACCTGACCGATGACGAGGACGTCCTCATCGGCGCCGTGAGCGGCGCGTTCGCGCGCACCGTCGTGGTGCTGAACACGCCGTACCCGATCGACACCTCGTTCGTCGCGCGTCACGCTGTGGACGCGCTGGTCCTGGCAGGGATCGGCGGCATGCTGGCCGGGCCGGCGCTGCTGCGGGTCCTCGACGGCACCGTCAACCCCTCCGGACGCCTGCCCGACACGTGGGCGAAGGCCTATGCCGACATCCCCGCCAGCAGGAATTTCTACGACTGCGCGGGCGGCAAGCCACGCTATCCCGCCGATGTCGACGTGTGGATCGACACCGTGTACGAGGAGGGCCTGTACGTCGGCTACCGCTATTTCTCCACCTTCGGCGTCGAGCCCGCCTACCCGTTCGGATACGGGCTGTCCTACACGACGTTCGACCTCGTCCCCGAGCCGTTCACCGCCCTCGATCCCGGGCGCGAGGCGTTCCAGATCGCCGTCACGGTGACGAACACCGGCGAGGTCGCCGGTCGTCAGGTGGTGCAGGCATACGTCTCGAAGCCGGATGGGGCTCTCGAACAGCCCGCCCTGGAGCTCGCCGACTTCGCCAAGACCGGTGACCTGGCCGCCGGAGCCTGTGAGACCGTCGTCCTGTCGATCAGGCCCGGTGCACTCGCGACCTACGACCCGCCCATGAGCGCGTTCGTCGCCCAGCCCGGCGAATATCTCGTGCACGTCGGATCCTCCGTGGCCGACACGGTCGTGGCCGGTCACTTCACACTCGACAGCCCGGTGCCGGTGCGGCAGGCCGCGCCGCGGATGTTGCCGGTGGAGCCGATCGGGACCCTCTCCCGCCACGACCCCGAGGGGACGTTCCCAACCGGAGCGCGCTCCGGAGTCAAGGAAGGCGTCCATGCGTTCGAACCCGCCCGGGATCCCGCCCCGCACACGGCCGCCGTCATGACTCCCGAGGCGGAGCGCTTGACCTTCTCCGCCGTTCTGGACGACGTGACGCGTGCCGCCGAGTTCGTCGCCGGCCTGAGCATCGCGGAATGTGCCCGGCTGCTGGTCTGCGCCCAGCACGGCTGGGGGCATGGAGGGCACCGGCGTCGCCGGCGTCCTCGCCCGCCCGGACGGGCTCGGTCTCCCGCTCTTCCAGGTCGCCGACGGCAACTCCGGGGTGAACGTCAACGCCGCGAACGTCGGCATGCCGACGACCGTGGTGCTCGCCTCGACCTTCGACCGCGACCTCGCCGAGCAGGTCGGCCGGGTCATCGGTGAGGAGGCGCGGGCTTTCGACGTGGACGTGATCCTGGCGCCCGCCTTCAACCTGCACCGGCACCCGCTGAACGGGCGGCACCCGGAGTACTTCTCGGAGGATCCGCTGCTGTCCGGTGTGCTCGCCGGCCATTTCGCGCGCGGACTCGAATCGACCGGTGTGGGCGCCTGCTACAAGCATGTCGTCGCGAACAACGCCGAGTCCTCACGCAAGCGCAACCAGTCCGTCATCGATGAGCGCAGCCTGCGCGAGCTGTACCTGAAGACCTTCGAGATCGCGATGGACGTTCACCAGCCGTACACGATCATGACCGCCTACAACGCCGTCAACGGGCTGCACACCGCCACCGACCCCGAGCTGATCGAGGGAGTGTTCCGGGAGGAGTTCGGCTTCACCGGCCTCGTCATGACCGACTGGAACTCCTACGACACCTGCGACGTCGTCGACATGATCGCAGGTGGTAACAACTGGCTCACCCCAGGCGGCCCGGACGACACTCACACCGGCCGGCTCGAGAAGGCCGTCACCTCCGGAAGGCTGCCCGAAGCTCGCCTGAGAGAGGGCACGACCTTCCTCATCCGGACGATCGCCAGGCTCAAGGCCGCCCGTGCCCGAGCGAAGTGATCCGCCGACCGCGACCGAGGGAGCCACGTGATCCGAACATCATTCAACGACGATTGGCAGTACCGTCCGAAGGTCAATCCCTTCGCCGAACTGGCAGGAAGGGCGGTCCCGTTCGAGCCGGTGACGGTGCCGCACGACGCGATGCTCACCCGCGACCGCGAGGCCACCGTGGACGGCGCCGCGACCGCCTATTTCCCCGGTGGGGCGTACGAGTACCGCAAGACGTTCTTCGCGCCCGAGGAGCACCGGGGTAAGCGGATCGTGCTGGAGTTCGAGGGCGTCTATCGGGACGCCACCGTGTTCGTCAATGGGAACTACGCCGGGCAACGCCCGTACGGATACTCGAAATTCTTCATCGACGCCGGCCGGTTCCTGCGGTTCGGGGAGAACAACGAGATCCGGGTGGAGTGCCGCACCCACCAGGACTCGCGCTGGTACTCCGGCGCGGGCATCTACCGCGACACCTGGCTGCTCGTCGGCGACGTGGTCCGCATCAGCCCGGACGGCGTCCAGGTCACCACCCCGGACATCGACGCCGAACGCGCGGTCGTGGAGGTCGCCACCACGATCGAGAACGACTCCATCGACATCCGCACCGTCGAACTGGTCACCGAGATCCGCGACGCCGCGGGAGCCGTCGTCGCGTCCGACACCGCGCCCGTCACCGTGCACCCCGGCGAACCGGCCGTCGCCCGACAGCGTCTCTACGTCCGCGACCCCTCGCTGTGGAGCCCGGACTCGCCCGCGCTCTACACGTGCGCCGCCTCCCTCACGGACATCGACGCCGCGCAGGCCGCCTTCGGCATCCGGTCCCTGCGCCTGGACCCCGAGCGCGGGCTGAGGATCAACGGCGAGACGGTCAAGCTGCGCGGCGCGTGCATTCACCATGACAACGGCCCGCTGGGCGCCGCGACGTTCGCCCAGGCCGAGGAACGTCGCGTGCGGCTGCTCAAGAACGCAGGGTTCAACGCCATCCGCATGTCGCACCATCCCATGAGCACCGCGATGCTCGATGCCTGCGACCGTCTCGGCATGCTGGTGGTCGACGAGGCGTTCGACATGTGGACCTGGGCCAAGAGCCCGTTCGACTACAGCCTCGACTTCTCGGAATGGTGGGAACGCGACATCGAGGCGATGGTGGCCAAGGACTTCAACCATCCCAGCGTCATCCTGTACTCCCTCGGCAACGAAATCCCCGAAACCGGAGCGGCCACTGGAGCCCTATGGGGCCGCCGGCTCGCCGAGAAGGTTCGTGCGCTGGACGACACCCGCTTCCTCACCAACGGGATCAACAACCTGCTGGCCCTGCTGCCCGATCTGCGAGCACAGGAAGGCGACGACACCGGCATCAACACCCTGATGGCCGACAGCGGCTTCGACGTCAACGCCGTCGCTGGCTCCGACCTGGTGACCACCCGCACCGCCGAGTCCTACAGCGTGCTCGACGTGGCCGGGATGAACTACTCGGAGATCCGCTACGCGACCGACCGCACGCTGTTCCCCAACCGGGTCATCCTGGGCACCGAGACCTTCCCGCCCCGCATCGACCACAACTGGCGACTGGTCCAACAGCACAGCCACGTCATCGGCGACTTCACCTGGACCGGCTGGGACTACCTGGGCGAGGTCGGCATCGGCCGGCCGCAGTACGCCACCCCGGGCACCCCGCAGCCCACGTTCATGGCGCCGTATCCGTACCTGCTGGCCGACTGCGGAGACATCGACATCACCGGTCACCGGCTGCCCATCTCCTACTACCGGGAGATCGTCTACGGCCTGCGCGACCAGCCCTACCTCGCCGTCCAGCGGCCGCAACACCACGGCAAGACCGTCATCAGCAGTCGGTGGGCCTGGAGTGACAGCATTGCCGGCTGGACCTGGCCCGGTCACGAGAACGCCCCGATCTTCGTCGAGGTGTACAGCGACGCGGACGAGGTCGAACTCCAGCTCAACGGCCGCTCCCTCGGACGCAACCCGGTCGGCGAACAACACCGCTTCCGCACCGGCTTCGAGACCGCCTACGAACCAGGCGAACTCGTCGCGATCGCCTACCGCGACGGCGTCGAAGCCGGGCGCGACATCCTGCGCACCGCGACCGGCCCCGTCGTCCTGCGTGCCGCAGCCGAGCGGCCGGTCGTCACGGCGGGGGTCGGCGACCTCGCCCACATCACCTTGACCCTGGTCGATTCAGCCGGGATGGTGCACACCGCCGCCGACCGTCCCGTACACGTGGAAGTCTCCGGTGAAGGAACGCTGATCGGCTTCGGCAGCGCCGACCCGTCGACAGAGGAACGCTTCGACGCGACCGAGCGCCACACCTACCAGGGCCGCGCCCTCGCCGTGGTGAAACCGACCGCACCCGGCACCATCCGCCTGACCGCGACTGCCCCGGACTGCGACCCGGTCGGCGTCCTGGTCACGGTGGCGCAACCGGCGGGCCCCCGGATCTCCACCACGACCTTGTGAGCCTTGATGCGCGAGTACGGCAATCCTGTCATCGGCGGATTCTTCCCCGACCCGAGCGTGTGCCGGGTCGGCGATGACTACTACCTGGTGTGCTCCAGCTTCGAGTACTTCCCCGGTGTGCCGATCTTCCACAGCCGGGATCTGGTGCACTGGCAGCAGATCGGCAACGTCCTGGACCGGCCTTCCCAGCTACGGCTGCGCCCGGGCATCCCGGCCTCGCGTGGCATCTACGCGCCCACCATCCGCTACCACGACGGCCGGTTCTACCTGATCACCACGCTGGTCGGCGCCGGTGGCACCTTCATCGTCTCCAGCGACCGTCCCGAAGGCCCCTGGTCCGACCCCGTCTGGCTCGACCTGCCCGGCATCGACCCCGACCTGGCCTGGGACGAGAACGGCGATTGCTGGTGCGCCGTCTCCGGCACCAACGTGGCCCGCATCGATCCTCGGCGCGGCACGGTGCTGGAGGGCCCCTACCCGGCCTGGCCGGGCACCGGCATGCAATTCCCGGAGGCACCGCACCTCTACCGGATCGGCGACTGGTGGTACCTGCTGATCGCCGAAGGCGGCACCGCGCGCGGCCACTGCGTGTCCGTGGCCCGCGCCCGCTCACCACGAGGCCCGTACGAGCCGGCGCCGGCCAACCCGATCCTCACCCACCGCAGCACCAACCGGCCGATCCAGAGCACCGGCCACGCCGATCTCGTCCAAGCAGCCGACGGCACCTGGTGGATGCTGCTGCTCGGCACCCGCCCACGCGGCGCCACCCCGGGCTTCCACGTGCTCGGCCGCGAGACCTTCCTCATCCCGGTGACCTGGCAGGACGGCTGGCCTGCCACCGGGCCGGTGGAGGAGCACCATCCCGCCCCCTCGACGTGGCACCCCCTGCCCGAACCCGCCTCCCAGGACGACTTCGACAGCCCGTCCCTGGCCCCCTACTGGATCTCGCCCCGCAGCCGTCCCCCCACCTCGTGGTCACTGACCGAACGCCCCGGCTGGCTCACCCTGCACGCCACCGGCCCCACCCTGGACCGCCCCGGCCATACGTTCATCGGCCGCCGCCAGCAACACCACGACTGCCGCATCCAGGCCCGGATGGATCCCGGCACGGCCACCGGCGGCTTGTGCATCCGCCTCGACGAGGCTCACCACTACGACCTGGAGACAGGCGGCGGGCACGTGCGCGTGATCGCCAGGATCGGCCCACTGCGCCAGCAGGTGGCCAGCCGCCCGCTACCACCCGGGCCGGTGACCCTGGCCATCGACATCCGCACGCACGACATCCTGCCGCCGTCCCTGACCAGCTCCGACCAGCTCGACAGCGACCCCCTGGGCGTGTTCGCCACTGGACCGGACACCATCACCCTGTCAGCGGGAGGGGAGCCGCTGGCCGAGCTGGACGGCCGCTACCTGTCCACGGAGGTCGCCACCGGCTTCACCGGCCGGGTCATCGGCATGTACGCCGCCGAGGGCTCCGCCGCCTTCGACTGGTTCGCCTACCAACCCACGCAGTCCTGAACAGGCCCGGCCCCACCGTTTCGCTCTGCCGCGGGCAGCGAGGTCACGCGCATGCACGACTGCATGTTTCCGATCTTCCAGCGGATGATCCACGATGCGATCGCTGCGTTGCGCCGCGTTCTGGTGGCCAGGCGGCTCTGACCAGCTGAACGGGCGCGCCGGCCCGGAGTGTCCGTGAGCCGCTGATGGACGGCGTTCGGCGGGTATCTTCGATGGTGCTGCCCACCTTGCCCGGGCTTCACCATTGAGCCGGTCAAGGAAGCCGCCATGCAGCTGAGGGGGTCGATCGGTGAGCGCGGGCTATCCGAAGGGGCGACGGCGACGTGCTGAGATCGTCGAGGCCGCGTTCGCCAAGTTCGCCTCGGTCGGGTACCGCAATGCGAGCATGGTGCAGATCGCCGCGGACTGTGGGGTGTCGCGGATGGGCCTGGCGCATCATTTTCCGACGAAGGAAGCGCTCCTGGGCGCTGTGCTCGAAGAACGGGATCGGGTCAACGGCGAGTTGTTCTTCGCCGGATTCGACGCGGCGGCGGATGGCCTGGACTATTTCTCCCGGCTCGCGCGACTGGTGGAGTACAACGCGACGGTGCCGGAGCTGGTGAGCTTGTACGCCGTGCTGTCGGTCGAGGCCGCTGATCCGGCGCATCCGGCGCACGCGTACTTCGTCGACCGGTATATGTACATCCGGCGGGATATTCGCGATGCGCTTGAGGAGCTCCACGCCCGAGGGCTCGTGCGGCCGGGGGTGAGCATCGCGGGTGCCGAATCGGATCTCATGGCGTTGATCGACGGTCTGCAGGTGCAGTGGCTCCTCGACCCGGCCAGCGTGGACATGGGTGCCCGCTTCCGGCAGCGGCTCAGCGAGATGCTCCTGGTCGAGGTTCTCTGACGACCGGCTGTGTCTTGGGCCGGCCGAACTTCCACAGAAGGCCGGTGGCGGCCACGACCGAGAGCGCTTCACCGATCGGCAGGCTGATCCAGATTCCCGTGGGGCCGCGCGTCCCGAGCGCCAGGACGAGGGGCGCCTTGATGATCAAGAGCGTGCCGATCGAGATCAGATACGACGGCGTGGCGCTGCCGAGGGCCTGGAAGTAGGCGGAGATCAGCGGCGGGATGCCGGCGAAGACGAATCCGATCGCGATGATGCGCAGCGCATCGACCGTGACGGCCGTGGTTTGCGGATCGCTGATGAACAGTCCCACGAGCGGCTGCGCGAGCAGGGCGATGAGCGCCGCGGTGATCGTCCCGTAGATGACGGTGGCGCGCATGGCCAGCGTGAGAGTGCGGTTGACGCGGCCGGTCAGCCCGCGGCCGGCGTTGTAGCCGACGATCGGCTGGATCCCTTGGGTGATGCCGATCTGCGGCGTGAACACGAAGGTCTGCAGCCGAGCGCACA
Source organism: Nonomuraea sp. NPDC005650 (assembly GCF_040605375.1). Taxonomy (NCBI): domain Bacteria; kingdom Bacillati; phylum Actinomycetota; class Actinomycetes; order Streptosporangiales; family Streptosporangiaceae; genus Nonomuraea; species Nonomuraea sp. NPDC005650. The sequence goes on along the minus strand of NZ_JBEXCR010000073.1, from coordinate 21,908 downwards.
CCGCGTAGGCGGCCAGCGCGACCGCGCCGGTCGCGGCGAGAGTCGTGTTGATCAGGGCTGCCAGCAACGTGGTGCCGAAGCCGGCGAGGAAGGAGGGGGCGCCCACCGCGAGCACGGCCCCGATCGTCGCCGGGTGCGGGCGCAGGTCGACGGGCCGGATCCGGTACGGTCGCCCGCGCTGGAGGAAGAAGAACCAGATCGCCATGCCGGCCGACACGGCCTGGCCGCCGACCGTGCCGAGAGCCGCGCCGGCGACGCCCAGGCCGCAGACGAAGATCAGCAGCGGATCGAGAACGATCTGCACCAGCACGGGTAGCACCCACAGCATCGTTGAGAACCGCAGCCGCCCTTCCGCGCGCACCAGAGCCGAGAACCCGGTCGAGAAGATCGACCCTGCGATGATCACGGCCGCGTAGGGCCGCGCGTACGCGATCGTCGGACCGGACGCACCCAGCATGGTCAGCAGCGGATCGAGCGCGACAAGGCCGGCCACGGTGACGGACGACGCCACGAGCCAGAACACGACGAACGCGTTCCCCGCGGCGCGTGCGGCCTGATCGGGTCGGCCGGCACCGAGCATGCGCGAGACCACGGACGCGCCGCCGACGCCGACGGTCGTCGAGACCGCGCCCAGCATCAAGATGATCGGTGCGACGAGGTTGACCGCTGCCAGCGCCGTCTCGCCGACGCCTCGGGCGACGAACCAGGCGTTGGTGAGTGCGTAGATCCCGTAAACGCCCACCGAGAGCGTCGTCTGCGAGCAGGTCCACCACAGCAGCCGCCCGATCGGGCGGCTGCCCAGCGATTGCGTGTGATCGCGCACTGCCGGTCCGCGCCGGCCCATCAGCGTGTCACCGGGTACGGCCGAACTGCGCCATCAGCAGATCGAGCTGCGCACGGCCGAAGTCGTAGGTCGTGGTGTCGGTGTGACCTCGGTACTTCGTCTCGACGATCATGATGACGGCCAGGTACAGCGAGTACAGCCGGCGGCGCACTCGTTGCGCCTCGGACAATTCACCGAGCCCGTATCCCTGCATGAAGTCGGCGGGATCTCCGAAGACGGGCAGGTCGATCCCGGTGAGTCCGGCCTCCATGAGTGGATCGCCATAGACGGCACGCTCGTGGTCGAGGATGGACACGATCTGGCCGTCGCGGATCATCGAGTTCTTCGTCCAGAGATCGACCTCGACGAAACGGGGCTCGGTCACGGCATCGAGTGCGCTCGCGTTCTCGGCGAGCACAGCGCGGATGTCGTCGTGGTCCCAGCCGAGGTCGACCTGGACGCGGGCGCCGTCGGTGAGCGTGTCCTCGATCATCGTGGTGAACGCCGCGTGCCATGTCGCCGATCCCGGGCCTTCCAGCGGCCCGAAGTGCGGCCCCACGATGGAGTTCAGCTCCCGGTTGAGGGCGCCGAGTTGTCGTCCGCCTGCGGTGATGACCTCGGCCGTCAGGCGACCGTCTGCCGCCGCGAGGCCGAAGTTGTCGGCGTCGACGTACTCCATGAAGAAGTAGTCCGCATTGATCAGCTCCCGGGACAGATCCGCGTGATCGACCTGCGGCACCGGAACCCCGGTGCGATCCCGGACCAGCGCCATCGCGGCAAGCTCGTTGCGCATCATGTTCTGCTCGCGGGTCAGCACCGCCACATGCCCGGGAGGGGCGATTTTCAGCACCACCTGCTGCCCGTCACGAAGCCGGATGCGGTAGATCACGTTGAACCAGCCGTGCGTGATCTCCTCGGCGAAGTCGTCACCGCCGGGCACCCGGGCGGTCCCATAGGCCCGTTCGATCATCGCCCGGAGCGTCTTGAGCGGCTGCCGGTTCTTCGTGATGCTCTCCATCGGAACTCCCATCCGGCCGCCATTGCCGTGCCTCAACGCGATCGCCTGCCGAGGGATTCTACAGAAAACCGGCATGGGTGACGGAATCTGTTGGTGCCGGGCTCTCATGAAGCGGTCGCGGTGATTCGTCCTTGCACGTGGCGGGTTGGAGACCGCGCGATGGCGTTGGTCGCTGGGGCTGCTCGGGGTGAGTCGCGATGCCGGATGGCTAAGAGTTGACCTTGCATGCTGTCCCAACTCGGCGTTTCTGGCCGGTATTTAGATAAGTGACAGGGATGATGCCGCCCGCCAGATCGGGCGCCTGATGGTGACCGTGCAGTCCAGCCGATTCAACTGGATCTCGAGGCCATGCCGGGCCACGCCAGCTGGCGTGGCCATGTGACCAGCGCGTGGGGCCGGACATGTGACCAGCGGATATCGCTTGACGTAGGTGGTGGAGATGGGCGTCGATACCGACCGGCCCGGGCCAGCCGGTGGCCCCGGAACGTCCCCGCCGCGGCCCCATGACGGGCCTGTGCGGGCCGACCGAGGCCGCCCTTCGGCCGGGGGCATGGTAATCCCCACTCCGGGCCGCCGGACAGTGACCCGCGTGGTGATGGGCCGGGTACGCGATTCCGCCGGTGGTGTCCGGCACCGGCCCCAGTGCCCCGATGGCGCTCGGCGGGGGTTGGGGGATAGGGGAGCGCCGCAGGAAGCGCGACGTCGGGCACAGCGGCGACGCGAGGTCAGCGAACAAGGGAAAGGCGCGACAGCGACGATGAACGGAACCACCTTCAACTCGTGTTCCTGCCGGGACGAGGCGACCGGCAAGAAACTGGGCAAGGCCTGCCCGAAGCTGCGCCGCCCCGGTGGCGGGGAGTGGTGGAGCAGCACTCATGGCCGGTGGGCCTATCAGCTTGAGTTGCCCGCGCACGCCGACGGGCGGCGGCGCAACCCGTTGCGGCGGCGCGGCTTCGCCACGCTGGAGGAGGTCGAGGCCGAACTGGAGCACGCCCGCGCGCTGCTGGCGCTGGATGAGGACCCGCACATCCAGCGCAAGGTCACCGAGCTGATGCTGTCCATGCTGAAGGACACCAAGGCGCTGCCGCCGGTCGAAGAAGTGCGGCGCAACGAGCCGGTCCTCATCTCGGACGGCGAAGAAGACGGGTGTGGCCCACGGCCGCCCTTGGCGATCGGCGGTGGCGAGCACGAGGTAGCGGCTGTCGCCGAGCAGCCGGGCAACCAGCTCCCACATGCCGGTCACCGGTCTCAGATGGTGGTGGCCGCCAGATGCAGGACGGCCGGGCCCTGGATCGTGGACGGTACGGTGAACTTCACCAGACCGTCGCTCGGCACCGTGACCTCGTCGCCGGCCAGGGATGTCCGCTCGTCGATGGCGTACCAGTCGGCTGCGTAGGCGCCGGCCGGCAACTCGGCGGTGAACGCCTCGCTGGTCCCGCCCGGTTTCAGGATGAGGTATTCCTTGCCGGGGTGTGCGAGCGCGTAGCCGGTGGAGGTGAGGTCGCCGCGAGGAGGCATGCCGATGAGGTCGATCCTCTCGGCGTAGCGCAGGGTGTCGCCCATGGCCTGGCGGGCCGGTTCGAAGGCGTCCGGCGACGACGGGACACCGTCGATGAGGCCGTAGTCCATCAAGATCGGGTTGTGGCCGCGCAGGAACGCCTTCCACACCCAGAGGGCGTCGCCCTGGCCGGGGGCGAAGTGGTCGGTGTCGCTGAGCAGGACCTTCCGGCCGTCGGCGGGCGGCGGGTTGTCCAGCCATCGCGACGGCGAGCCGCCCGGGGCGGACGGGTGACCGCCCTCGCGGAAGATCTCGTCATCGTAGCCAGGCGAGATCCAGTCGGCGGGCCCGTCGAACAGGGGCGCGTTGACCAGGGTCTGGTCGGCCACCGGGAACTGCATGGTCATGCCGATCGGACGCGGGTCATATCCCTGCTGCCGCTGGTACTGCCGGACGAACTCGATCACCCAGTACTGCCAGCCGGTCGAATCACCCCACTCGATCTCCAGCGGTACGCCGAGCACGTCGGCCATCTCCGGGCTGACGGCGCCACCTCCGCATGACTCGTTGGAGACCTCGTACAGGACGTTGGGCAGGTCATGCAGGGTGTCGACGACCTGCCGGATGTAGGCCTCCTGCAGTGCCCGTACGGCGGGGTCGAGCGGCAGGACCTGGTGGTCGAGGATCGAGGTGATCCCGATGCCGTTGACGTTGTTGCCGGCGTGGAAAGGATGCCCCTCGACGTTGTCCGGCGCCGGGCTGAGGTGCAGCGCCCAGCCGTCGAACAGCATCACCGCCACGTACATGCCGCGCTCGCCGGCCGCTGTGACCCGCTCGCGCAGCCGCTGGAAATAGGCCGGGTCGAACTGGGACAGGTCGAACTTCGGATCGCCGTCCTTGGCCGTGCCCTGTCCCGTGCGCGGCCATGGCTGCGGGCTCATGTTCAGGTGGTACGCGCCGCCGGCAGCCTGCGACTGGAACTGTTCCCAGCGCCACAGCCGGATGAAGTTGTGCCCGCGAGCGGCGAGGAAATCCAGGTAGGCGCTGTAGTCCATCTTCTCGGGCTCAGCCGGTGCAGTCGCGCCGGGCCCCATGCCGTCGTGGAAGTTGTTCCAGATGTGCGAGCCGGTGAGATACACGACCCGATTGTCCGAACGCACGGTGAAGTAGCGTGAGTTGTCCGTGGATACCTCCAGCGGGCCGGGCATCCGATCGCGGTATGTAGATGTATCCGACATGATGTCTTCTTTCGGGTTGTGGCGGTGTCAGTGGTGGAGCGGGTAGCGCAGGTGCGTGACGCCCTTGCCCTCGATGACCGTCGGGGTGCCCAACCCGACCGGCCCCTTGGAGAGTCCGGCGAAGAACGGGATGCCCTTTCCCAGCAGGACGGGCACGAGGTCCACCGCGAGCATGTCGACCAGTCCGAGGTCGAGACACTGTTGGGTGATGGCGGGGGTGGCGATGGCGATATCGCGGCTGCCAGCAAGATCCTTGGCCTGCCGCACCGCGCTGGCCACACCGTCGGTGACGAAGGTGAACGGCGTGTCCTGGCGCGGCCAGGCGTCCGGCACGCTGTGGGTCACGACGAAGACGTGCGCGCCCATCGGGTGTCTGCCGCCCCACGCGTTGGTCAGCTCGAACAGCCTGCGGCCACAGACCAGCGAGCCCAGCGAGCCGGGCGGGAACACCTCGGCGCCGGCCCGCTCCACGTCGTACCAGGCGAACAGGTGGTCCACCTCGTCGTTCGGACCGGCGACGAAGCCGTCGAGAGACATTGACATGCTGGCGATGACGGATCCCATCACGTCGCTCCCTGGTCGTCGAGTTCGGCTGTTGGCGGCAAGCCTGCCTTCGACGGCTGAGCAGAACATCGGCCAGGTGGCCGAGGCCAGAACTCTCCGGTGGCCGATTTCATCACTTCGATGGCAGACTGAGCCCTGCCATGACGTCCGCAACGCCTCCTGACCTGCCCGTCCAGCTCGCCACCTTGGTAGGCAGGCGGTCCGAGCTGGCCGCGATACACGCGTTGCTGGAGACCGAGCGGCTGGTGACACTGACCGGCACCGGCGGCGTCGGCAAGACCCGGCTCGCCGCGGAGATCGCCGCCACCGAGGTCGCGCGCCGGCCGGACGGTGTCTGGTGGGTCGAGCTGGCGGCCGTCGGCGACCAGGCGAGACTCGCCGAGCTGGTCGCGGCGAAGCTCGGCGTGCTCGTCGAACCCGTCCAAGGCCCCGTACGGTCGATGACGGCGCAGTTGCACGGCCGCCGCGCGCTGCTCTGCCTGGACAACTGCGAGCACGTCATCGACGGCGCCGCCGAACTGACCGGCGCGCTACTGTCGTCGTGCCCGGAGCTGTCGGTGCTCATCACCAGCCGCGAGCCGCTGGCCGTGCCGGGCGAGGTGGTCTGGCGGGTGCCGTCGCTGGCGCCGGACGAGGCGTTGGAGCTGTTCGTCAAACGGGGCCGCCAGGTCCGGCAGCAGTTCGGCCTGGACCGGGCGGGCGAGGCCGCCGCACGGGTGATGTGCTCCAGGCTCGACGGCATCCCACTGGCCATCGAGCTCGCGGCCGCGTGGCTGGGCTCCCTCACCCCGCAACAGATCGAGCACGGCTTGGACGACCGGTTCGGCCTGCTCGTCCGCAGCCCCCGCGGCGTCGCCGCTCGGCAGCAGACCCTGGCGGCGTCCATCGCCTGGAGCCACGACCTGCTCAACGAGCCGGACCGGACGGTGTTTCGCCGCCTCGCGGTGTTTCCTTCAGGGTTCGACCTGGACGCTGTACGGGCGGCCTGTTCAGGCGGAACGATTGCCCGCGACGACGTGCTCGGCAGCATCGGCCGGCTGGTGGACAAGTCGCTGGTGGTCGCGGAGACCCGCGGCGGCGTGTCCCGCTTCCTGCTGCTGGAGACCCTTCGCGGCTACGCCGCTGACCGGTTGCGTGAGGCCGGGGAGGTCCACCTCGTCCGCGACCGCCATCTCGGCCACTTCCTCGCCTTCGCCGCCGGCGGGCCCGAGCGGGCCGTCGATCTCGATGCCTGGCGCGCCCGGCTCGAGGGTGAGTACGACAACCTGCGCGCCGCTTTGGAGTGGGGGCTGGACGCCGCCGATCCCGACAAGGGGCGCCGCCTCGCCGCCGAGCTGTCGTGGTTGTGGCATCTGCACCGGCACGGGCACGAGGGCATCGCCTTCCTGCGGCGCGCCATCGACCGCGTGCCGGCGGACCGATCGCTGCTGCAGGCACAGCTGCTCACCGGGTTGGCGCTGGTCGCGGACACCACGAGCCCGCTGGACATGGAATACGACGTGGCACAGCAGGCGCTCGAACTGGCCACCGCGCACGGTGACGAGAGCCTGCGCAGCCAGTGCCTTTCACTGGCCGCGGTCGGCCGGTTCTACACCGACTTCGCCGCTGCCTGGGACCTCACCGTCGAGGCGAGCCGCTCCGCCGACCTCGCGGGCGACCAGTTGTTCAGGCATGCTCAGCTGGCGCTGCAGGGCATGATCAGACAGCTGCAGGACCGGCACGACGAGGCCCGTCCACTGCTGGAGGCGGCACTCGACGGCCTGCGCCACCGTCACCGTGGGATAGCGTCGACTACACTGGCGTACCTGTCGAGCGGAGCGCTCGCGAGCGGCCGGCTGGCCGAGGCCCGCCGCCTGGCCGGGCAGTCGCTCGAACTCGCGGAGCCGCTCGGCGACTATCTGCGCGTCGGCATGGCACGCGGTGCCCTGGCCGCGGCGCACACCGCGTCCGGAGACGTGAGCGCGGCGCTGGAGGCGATGCGGCCACTGCTGCAGCTCATGGAGAATGCCGAAGCAGCCGTCTTCGTGCCCGGCGTGGGGTCGGCACTCGCACAAGTGCTGGTGGCCAGCGGCGATCTCGACGGGGCGCTGCGCTGGTTCGAGCACGATGTGCGCCAGACCGAGCACGTCGCGCCGACCTACCTCGCGGCGCAGGTGCACGCCGGCTACGGAGAGGCCCTACGACGCGCCGGCCGGTACGAGGACGCCCGCGGCGAGCTCGACCGGGCAGCGGCCATCGCTCGCAAGCTCGGCATGCCACGCGTCCTCGCGGACGTGTTGCAGCAACAGGCCCGTCTCACCGGCGACCCCGACCTGCACCACGAGGCGCTGACCATTCGCCTCGCCCACGGACTGCGCACGTTCTGGGTGGACAGCCTGGACGCGCTCGCCGCGTGGCTGGCCCCGCCGAACGCGGTGCGGACGCTGGCCGCGAGCACCACAGCACGCGCGGCCCTGGGATATCCCCGGCGCGTGGCCGAACGACGCGAGTATGAGGAACTGCTCGACCGGCTCAGGCAGCGGCTCGGTGAAGAGTTCGCGACGGCATGGGCAGCGGGCGCCGAGCTGTCCCTCGACGACGCGGTCGCCTACGTACGCCGTAGCCGGGGTGCCCGCGGCCGGCCGGCCGCCGGTTGGGACAGCCTCACCCCGACCGAGCTGAGCGTGGCACCGGCTGGCCGCCGCCGGCCTCAACAACCCGCAGATCGGAGCACGGCTCTTCATGAGCCGCAGCACTGTCAAGACCCACCTCTCCAACGTCTACGCCAAGCTTGGTGTCGCCAACCGCACCGAACTCGCCGGAGTAGCGTCATTCACCGACGATCGCGCCGCCGGCGACGAACGCATTGGACGATCTCAGAAACATCCTCGCCTTGCTGAAAACGCTCAATGAGCAGCTCAGCGTCCGCATGGTGTCGCAGCGTGACCAGCTCCACCAGGGCCTTCACAAACGGGCTGTCGCCCCGCTCGGCAGGCAGGGCCTGCAGGGCTACATGGAATCGTGCCACCGCGTCGGGGAAAAGTTGCTGGGCGCGCTCCTCCTCCTGGCGCACCTGCTCGGCACCGATCTCCATCCACGGCTGATGCTCGAGATAGTCCCCGCAGTCGTAGGCATGGAGCTGGTGGACGGCCATTGCTGTGAGTTCCATAAGCCGGCATGCCCTGTAGCGTCCGTCGGCACAACTGACAGGATCGTTTTCGGGCCTGCGGGCAGCAATGCGTACTCGACAAGGTCGTCGGACGAGTTCGCCGGTCAAGACGTTGTCCGGTGCCAGAACTGATGCAGAGGGTCTGATCTGGTCTTCTAGGCTTGGCTCTCGTGCTGTTTCGACTTCTGTATCTGCTGGTGGTCAGGGTGTTCGGCTGGCTCGTGCCGCTCACTCGGGGCAGCGCTGCCAAAGAGGTGGAGATCTTGATGTTGCGGCATGAGGTCGCGGTGCTGCGTCGCCAGGTCGCCCGGCCCAGGCCGGACTGGGCCGATCGGGCGCTGCTGGCTGCACTGGCGAGGCTGTTACCCGCTCGCCTTCGACTGCATCGCATCGTGACGCCCGGCACGCCGCTCGCCTGGGCACCGCAGGCTGGCCAAGAAGAAGTGGACCTACCTCGCCAAGCAGGGCCGGCCCCCACTCTCCGAAGAGACCCGCGATCTGATCGTCCGGTTGGCACGGGAGAATCCAGGGCGAACTCCTCGGTCTTGGATACCGGGTGGGGGAGGGGACCATCCGCCGGGTCCTGGCGGCAGCGGGGTTTGGGCCAGCGCCGCGCCGGGCTTCACCGACCTGGCGCCAGTTCCTCAGCTCTCAAGCCTCCGGCATCCTGGCCTGCGACTTTCTCCACGTCGACACGGTGTTCCTCAAACGCCTGTACGTATTGTTCGTCATGGAGATCAAAACACGGCGCGTGCATATCCTCGGTGTCACAGCTCATCCGACGGGTGCTTGGACGGCGTAGCAGGCGCGCAATCTGCTGATGGAACTGGGCGAGTGAGCCGACGGGTTCCGGTTCCTGATCCGGGACAGGGATGGCAAGTTCGGCGGAGAATTCGACGAGGTGCTCACCGGCGCGGACGTGCACGCCCTCAAGATTCCGCCGCGTTCGCCGAGCGGTTCGTCGGCACGCTCCGGCGCGAATGCCTCGATCACCTTCTGGTCCTTGGCGAGCGCCACCTTCGGCAGGTCCTGGCCGAGTACGAGCGCCACTACAACGAGCACCGTCCGCATCAGGCACTGTCACTACGCCAACCCCTTCACGATCCAGCCGGGGTAGTCGATCTCACGGCTCGAATAGAGCGGCGAGGCGCCGTCTGCTTGACGAGGCACGAAACCGCAGGCCAGCGCTACGAGGAGTTTTGGCACCGGACAGGCCGCGCTCGATGACCAGGTCCCGCGCGGTCAGCAGGATCCGTTCCAGGGTTGGTGCCGGTGCCGTGGTGGCGAACGTGGTCAGACTATGCGGGTGCAGAGGGTGCGGCCTCGAATCTCCCAGCGGACCCTTCTGCCGCCCGGCGGGCAGGCACCGAGGGTGAACGCGGTGATACGGAGGACGAAGTCGTACTCCTCTGGAGCGGAGTCGGCCCGGCACGGCCACGACGTCATCAGATCCTGGTTGTTGATGCTGACCGTGTTCTCGTTCTCACCCTTTGTGGCCAGGAAACAGTCACCCGTGCGGAACTGCCGCTGCACGCAGAGGGCGATCTCGTTCGCGTCCTCGTCGTAGCTCCACCACAGTTCCCCGTCCGGATCGGCGCCGTGCCCGAGGCACTCGGAGGAGTCGTGGACCACCTTGAGCACCTTCAGGTAGGCGTTGGAGCGGCCGCAGCCGACCGCGCGCGGCTTGCTCCTGTTCCACTCGCCGGACGGACGCGCGTAGGCGTCCAGGCAGTCGCCCGCCGAGATCTTCTCGAACGCCTTGCGGGTGGGATCGGATGTGGGGGTGGGGGTGGGGGTGGCACTGTCGGTGGCGCTCGCGGTCTCGGACGGCTGAGGCGCGGGTGTCGGGGAAGTCGGGGTCTGCTGGGGAGTGGTGATGGCCTTGGAGGTGGCCGGTGCGTTTCCGTCGTCCCCGATGGCCCAGGCGGCGAAGGCGACCAGCAGGACGCCCACGACTGCGGCCACCGGGAGCTTCATGCGTCCGAGCGGCGGTAACCGCCGGCCGTTCCCCGGCGCGTCCTGCGGCGGGGGCGCCAGCACCTTGGTCTCCGCCACCCGCGTGGCGATCATCGTGCTGACGGGCTCCGGCAGCGGAGCGTCCCCGCCCTCGGTGAGCGCGGAGCAACGTTCGAGGAACGCGTCGAGGCCGGGCCGGTCTTCCGGATCCTTCTCCAGGCCGGACGCGATCAGCGGGAGCAGCGGCTCCGGCACGCCGGTCAAGTCGGGTTCCTCGTTGACGACGCGGTAGCCGAGGGCCTCGCTCGGGCCCTCGCCGAAGGGCCGCCGGCCGGTGGCGGCGAAGGCCAGCACGGCAGCCAGGCAGAACACGTCACTGGCCGGCCCGACCTCGCGGCCCCGAAGCTGCTCGGGCGACATGAACCCGGGCGTGCCGACCACGCTGGTGCGGGTGGTCTGCGAGGTGGCGTCGAGCGCGCGTGCGATGCCGAAGTCGATGATGCGGGGCCCGTCCTGGGCGAGCAGCACGTTGCCGGGCTTGAGGTCCCGGTGGACGACGCCCCGCTCGTGGATCGCCATCAGCCCTTCGGCCAGGCCCGCGCCGAGCCCTGCGACCGCCGCCGCCGAGAACGCGCCGTGCTCGCCGACGGCCTCGTGCAGCGACGGCCCCGCGATGTACTCGGTCACGAGCCAGGGCGGATCGGCGTCGGCGCGGGCGTCCACCACCTGCACGGTGTGGATGCCCCCGACCCGCCGCACCGCGGCGACCTCCGCCTCGAACCGCCGCCGGAACTGCGCGTCCTCCGCCAGGTACGGGTGGATCACCTTGACCGCGACCGGCCGGCCGCCCTTCGAGCGGCCCAGGTAGACGCGACCCATCCCGCCCGCCCCCAGCCGCGCCAGCAGCCGGTACCCACCGACCTTCTTCGGGTCGCTCGCCTCAAGCGGCTTCAGTTTCTCGTTGGACACCCGCACGGCCTCCCACACCCACTGGTGATTTAGAACGCACCCTTCCACAAGGACGACGGGCCGGGGACGCCCCGCTCAGGGCGGACGCCCCGCTCAGGGCGGTTCATAGGCGCCGTCGCGATGTTCGTAGACGGGGTCTGAAGTGTTCCATGCCTTGTTAGGCATTCAGCCCACATACGCCCAAAACCCACATCAGGTGGATCTTGATCCAATGGGGAGCCACTGGTCGCTCGCCGATGAGCTGGAGGACCTCACCGGGGCCGATCTGCAGGCCGACGACTGCTGACGTGCCTCCCACTGTGATCGCGAGGCCGGATCGCGGAGATCCTCTGTCGGCGCCGCGGCGTACAACGGCGTCATGGACGCATTCGAGGTGAACGTGACGGCGCACTCCAACCGCGACTTGACGTCGCAGGAGTTCGAGCGCCAGGTGGAGCTCATCAAGCCGCACATGGCCTGGGATCAAGGCTCCTGGGCATGGCGGGCACGGCTCGACGGCTCGGACGGCGAGCGGGTCGCCAGGGTCCTCAACGCGCTGTTCGAGGCCGCGCGGGTCTATCGCACCACGGTCACGGTAGAACTGGTGCCGGCTGAGCAAGCGGAGGACCAGGCCGCCGCGTCGGCCTGACGGAGCGCCGTGTCCCGCTCGGAAACCCGGTTTCGTGCTCTGAAATGGGGTTTGCTGCGTGATCAGGGTGGCGGCTGCGACCATCGCGGGGTGTTGTTGTCGCTTGTCTACCGGTTGGTGAGGTGCTTGTTCGGCCTGCTGGCAGTGCTGGTCCGGTCGGATCCGTCCAAGGATGTTGAGCTGCTGGTGCTGCGTCACGAGAACCAGGTGCTTCGCCGTCAGCTGGGCGGCAGGCCGCGGTGGGGTCACGCCGACCGGCTCTGGCTGGCGGCGTTGTCGCGGCTGGTCCACCGCCGTCGGTGGGTGGAGGTGTTCGCGGTCACTCCAGCGACGATCTTGCGCTGGCATCGCAGCCTCGTGGCACGTAAATGGACCTTCTCCGACAGGCGGCGCCAGGGACGGCCCTGCACCCGCCGGCTGGTCAAGGCGTTGATCATGCGGAAGGCGCGGGAGGACCCGACATGGGGGCACAGGAGAATCCAGGGCGAGTTGGCTCGGCTGGGTTACCTGAGCGCGGTGTCCACAGTGTGGGAGGTCCTGCACGCCGCAGGTGTCGATCCGGCGCCTCGCCGGGCCGGGCCGACCTGGCGGCAGTTTCTGGCCGCTCATGCCCACGCGATCGCCGCGTGTGACTTCCTGGTGGTCGAGACGGTGCTGCTCCAACGGCTGTATGTGCTGGTCTTCATCGAGCGCGGCACCCGGCGCCTGCACGTGGCCGGAGTGACCGCGAACCCGACCGGAATGTGGGTGGTGCAGCAGGCTCGCAACTTGGCGATAGATCTGGGGGATCGCATGGCAGGGCTGCGGTTCTTAATCCATGATCGGGATCCGCTCTTCACCTCCGCTTTTCGGGAGGTCTTCACGGCCGAGGAACTGCGAGTCATCACCGCCATGCCGCGGACGCCGAGGATGAACGCCATCTGCGAGCGAGTCATCGGCACCCTGCGCCGCGAACTCCTGGACCGGATTCTGATCCTCGGCGAACGCCACCTGGGCCGTGTGCTCCACGAGTACCTGATCCATTACAACGGGCACCGGCCGCACCGATCCCGGCAGCAACGGCCCCCGGACATCGCAACGCAGCCCTCTCGCGACGTGACCGACCTCAACGACCTGCAATCCATCCGCCGAAACCGGTTGTTGCCAGCATGATCAGCGAGTACAGCCACGCAGCTTAACCGCAGCTCAGGACACGTAACACAGTTTTCGAGCGGTACACCACCAGGACTACCATGCCGCCCACCGTCAAGGAGATGCTCGGCGGCCCGCCGCCCGTCCCGTCACCGGATGCGCCGGAGCAGTTCAACCCGACCACCAGCCATGCGGCCTTCTGCAACGAAGACCCCAGCCGCCTCGGCTTCGACGCCTCCTGGACGGCCTACCAGCGCCGCCTGGAGCGCAGCCCGGTGACCGGCCGAGCCCTGCGCTTCTCCGCCGGATGCGCCGGCTGGCCACTCCCCGTCCAGAAGACCCTGATACACCGCACCGCCGGGTCGCTGGTGCTGTCCGGCCACCGCAACGAAACCATTTCCCCCTACGAATGGACGACGCGCATGCGCAAGACCATCGGCGGCACCCTGTTCACGGTCGAAGACGACATGCACGGATCCGCCACAGGGAACCGAATTGCGCCACCGAGATGGTGTCGTACTTCCTTACGGGCCGCATCGACCGAGGCTGCCAAGGGGTGGCAACACCGTAGCGACCCTGTCCCTGCCGACTATGTCATCCGTGCAGGTCATCTAGCTTGCCCAACTGATCCCGATGTGCGCCGGCTTGGCTCTCGATAGGGGCAGGTTCGCGGCAAGATGATCGTTTGTGCTGTTTCGCCTGGCTTACCTGGCCGTCACGAACGCCTTTGCCGCGCTGCGGTTGCTACCGCTGGGGGACAGGGACAAAGATGCCGAAATCCTTGCTCTGCGTCACCAGATCACCGTTCTTGAACGGCAGCTCGGCGACGCCAAGGTGTACGTCGCTCCTGCGGATCGAGCCTTCCTGGCCGCACTCCTGACATCGGTGCCCCGCGAGGTCCTGCGCCGGCTGCGGCTCCTCGTGCGTCCGGACACCATCCTGCGCTGGCATCGCGATCTGCTGAAACGGCGCCACGCCCGCATCTGCCGGAACAGGCGGCCCGGGCGTCCGCCCACCCTGCGTTCCATCCGCCTGCTCATCTTGCGGCTGGTCCGCGAGAACCCAGCGTGGGGGTACAGGCGCGTGCACGGCGAACTTGCGACCCTTGGCATCAAGATTGCGCCTTCCACCGTCTGGGAGATCCTAAAGCAGGAAGGCATCGATCCCGCTCCCGAGCGGGCATTGTTGACGTGGGCGGACTTCCTACGCTCCCAAGCTGACGCGCTGCTGGCCTGCGACTTCATCGAGACCATCACCCTCAACGGGCAGCGCCGATACATCCTGGCCGTCATCGGACACGCCACCAGGCGCATCCGCGTGCTGGGCACCACCGCCCACCCGACCGCGGCCTGGGTCATCCAGGCGATCAAGAATCTCGTGATGGACCTTGAGGACGCCGGCTGCCGGGCGCGCTATCTGATCCGAGACCGGGACGGGAAGTTTCCGGCCCTGATGGAGGAGATCCTCGCTGACATTGGTATCCAAACCGTGCTCACCGGCGTCCGCGTGCCACGTGTGAACGCGGTCATGGAGCGATGGGTGCAGTCCTGCCGCCGCGAACTCCTGGGCCGCTGCCTGCTCTGGAACGAACGCCACCTGCGGCATGCCCTGTACGCCTATGAGGAGTTCTACAACGAGCACCGAGCCCATCAAGCCTTGGCTCAGGCAGCTCCGCTCGCCGGACAGATCGCTGGGGTATGGCAGACGCTCGCCCATAACTGTCAGTTGAGCGCACCCACACTGAACGTCAACCTATTTGCCGAAAATCCCTACCGAAACGCAGGGACGAAAGGCCCACATCCTCACAGAACATCCTCTTAGATGACGTCGATGAGTCCCGCGGGCAGCACCGGCTGCTCGACGGTGGCGGTCACGCGCACCCACGCCTGGTAGGTGCCGTCCGGACGCGCCACGGTACCGCCCGGTCCGAACAGGATGCGCGCGGTCGTGCCGTGCTCGGTGACCGAATCGGGTTTCCACTCGGCGTCGTGCCAGTCGCCTTCGACCGGCTCAACGCCGGGGACGGTGAACGCCACCTCGACCTGCTCCACACCCGTCGCGCCGCGCACGAAGAACGGCAAGTACTCGCGCGACAGCGACGAGATCGTCTCCACCATGGGCTCCTTAAGCATCCACGCCGTGCCAACAACGCAGGTAGGCACAATATCTAGGCACATCTTGCCGATGCCGAAGGATTTCGAGATGTGAAAATATCGGATTGTGGAGCGAGAGATTGGATATCAAGGTGTCCCAAGTCTCCACATTCTGCGCTGATCACGCGCGGAAGCGCGGCTATCCGAGCGGGTCAACTTGACCTCCCGGCCCTAAACAAGGAGAACAATGCGTCGACCGTCTGCACTCAGGCACCTACTGGGCGCCCTCACCGCCTCGGCAATCCTCGTGGCACCAATGGCAACTGTGAGCACCCCAGCACAGGCTGCATCAATTCAGAAATCAATCATGGCCGGTAATCTCGGCATTATTCCTGATAATGACTCCCTGAATGGGGGTCTGGACATGAGGTTTCGTTATATAGAAGATGGCAACACTTCGTTTTGGTTCGACAACGCAACTCAGACAATCGTGAAGCCGAGCTATTCACAAATGGTCTATATTGAGATCAAGCGAAATTCAACTGGCTTGATCAAACGGCTTGGCTATTTTTACTACGATTCATTGGTGCAGGAACAGTACTACATTATCCGCTTGACAGGGACTTGGGACAATCCGCAGTGGACACAGCGAGCGGGGCGTTCATCGCCGAGCTGCCCACCCTGCGGTACCGACGGCTGAACCGGCGACGGCGTTGACTGAAGCGCCGTGGGATGCGTTCGTGGCTGGACTACAGCCGCCTCGGCGCACTCAAGGCTTGGCATGGCGCCAGCTGCGCCTAGCTTCGAGTCGAAGCCGTGGGATCCTGTAGAGCCCGCTGCTCAAACTCAGACCGGACGAACGCCCACAGAACGCCCACTCATTGCTCGGGCCGGGCAACGGCTATGACCAGCGGCTCTAGCGCACCGCCCTGTCCCGGGCCTTCCCCCCGGCTACCGCGGCCGCCGCCGGCTCCTGCACCAACAAGTCGATCACCTCAGGATCTTCCGCAACAAAATCGCCCATCACGGACCGATCCATCACCGCCACCTCATCGCTGACCACGAGGCGATCCTGCAGTGCCTCGGCTACGTCGACGCTGGATTGGCGACCATGGTGCGGCAGCACAGCCGGGTGCCCGAGGTCCTCGGCCGGCGCCCTTGATCGCATGAGGTGATCTCCGGCATGTCAGCGGTGGCGAGCAGGGCGCCCATCCAGGAACTGGGGTGCAGGTAGCGCGCGGCGGCGTCTGGCGCCGCCGCGCGGCACTGCGGCGAGCTGGCGGTGGAAGCAGGCCGCCGTCGCAGGAAGGTGCCCGCTGCGTTCACCGTTGTTCTCCCGCGCGCAGCAGCACCATGTAGAGGCTGGTGAGCCACCCCATGATCTGGTCGACGCCTTCCAAGGCGTCTCAGCCGTACCCCTCGATGAAAGGAACGGGCTTCGCCCGTACGTTCCCCCACCGAACGCCGCCGCCGTCCAGCCCCACCAGCGCGGACGACCCGCAACCCATGCCATCGTCTAACGAGTTGGCCAACCTCGCGGACGACGGCGTGAACGAGCCGCAGCTGGAAGCCGATCCTGGCGCTGATCATCCTGGCGCCGCTGCTGACCGGGGTCTTCGGCGGCTCCATGCCGGCGTCCTCATCGCCACCATCGGCAACGGTCTGGCCTGGATCGGCGACACTCACGGCCATCGCCACCTTCCTCACGCATCCCCATGGTGAGCCGGTTGATGATCACCGACCCACAGCAGATCGTGAACGTGATCGCGTACCCCACCGGCTTCGTCTTCTTCGACCGCGACGCGCACAACGTGAGCACGTGGTTCGCGACCAAGGGCGTACGGGCGGCAGACGGCGAGAAGCTCGCCCGGCTTCTCCGCGCCGAGGCGTGCGGCTTTTAGGTATCTTGCGCTCAGACCACCACGAGGAGAGGCGGAGCCTTGGACAACGAACTCCTGGTACCACTCGATGCGGACGGCCAGCGCATCTACCTCTCGGTCAGGGAGCTGAACCCGGACGATGGCGAAGAGAAGGAGATCGGCGCCCGGATCCCCACGCTGGAGCAGGCGCTCGACGGGCTCGCCAGCCTGGCCCAGGTGATGGGCGTCAGGCTGCGGGAGACCGACGCGAGCAAGGTCAGCGTGGAGTTCGGCTGCGAGTTCGCTCTGGAGTCTGGCTCGTTCGTCGCGGTCATCGGCAAGGCGAGCGGCAAGTCGACGTTCAAGGTCGGACTGGAATGGGCGCCGAAGCCCTAGTTCCCGCGGCGACCGTGGCCATCACGGTGCCGTCGCTGTCGAGCCTGGGCACCGGGTTCTTCGTGGGGCCGGGCGTGGTCGCCACCTGCGCGCACGTCCTGGAGCCCGGCTTGGCGATTGAGGGGACTCTGGGCGGCGTCGCGCTGGAGTTCACCTGCGACCCAGGCCACTACTTCAGGGACGCCTCCGGGTTGGACCTGGCCTTCCTCACCGTCGTGGGCGAGCCGCCGCAGGTGACGCCCGTCACGCTGTGCGGGGCCGCCGAGGTCGGCGACCCGCTGTGGACCTACGGGCACCCCAAGGGGTCCTTCCGCGCGGGCCAGCCCGCGACCTTCAGGTACGAGGGATCGTCACTCCGGTCAGCGGAAACGGGCGCCCTCGCACTCCCACGGCTACGCGGCACCCCGGTCGCCGGCGGTTTCAGCGGCAGCCCCGTACTGAACCTGCGTACGGGCTGCGTACTCGGCATGTTGTGCACATCCGATCACAAGGGAAGCGCGCACCTCCTACCCGCAGGAGAGATCCTCGCGCGCTGCCCGCAGCCGGTGCGGGCGCACGAGGAGTGGCTCGTCCTGCTGTCGGACGAGCAGATCCGCGCGAGCGGCCTGCGCTACGCGGGACCGCGCCTGCGCACCTACCTGAGTACGGCGGCGCACGTGGCGCGAAACCACCCGAACGCTGGTACCAGGCGGGCGCCGCAACTGCCGGAGGTCTACTTCGAGCAGCGGGCAAGGCTCGGCGACACCAACGAGATTCTGACCGCCGCCGCGATCATGGAGCTGCCCGACGACTGCCTGCTCGTCGGGGAGCCGGGCGCGGGCAAGTCCATCATGCTCAGGCACATCGTGATCACGCTGGCGCGCCGCTGGATCGACGGCGACGGCGCCGACGTGCTGCCGGTACTGGTCCCTGCGGCCGCCCTCACCGGTGGGTCCTTACCCGAGGCGATCGCCGCCGCGGTCAGGGCGGAGACGCTCGGCTGGGAGAGCCCGCCGCCGGAGTTCTTCCGCGAGCCGCCGGTCGCCGGGGTGCGCTGGCTCGTGCTCGTGGACGGGCTCGACGAGGTCATGGCACCCGACAGGCGGCGTGACCTGCTCGCCGCGCTGACCGCGCTGCGCGCCCAGAGGTCGGCCGCCGGACACTGCTTCCTGGTCGCGACCCGCCCGCTCGACCTCGACTGGAACGTTCGCACGCTGACGTTGCTGCCGCTTGAGAGCGGCGAGCTGGCCGCGTTCGCCGCCGGGTACGGGATCGCCGACCCGTCCGCCTTCGCCGCGGCCGTCGCGAACGCGGGTCTGACCGAGGTGGCCACGACGCCGCTGATGGCCACGATGCTCTGCCTGATCTACGCCGAGCAGCCAGGCTGGGCACTTCCCTCCGCGCGCCAGGCGATCTACCGGCGGTTCGTGGAACTGCAGCACAGGCACCAGTTCCGCGACGGCGCCGATGGGGTCGTCCAGCAGAGCGTCACCGCGGTGACCAGGTTCGGGCCGGGCGCGGTGGCGGGCGCTGAGGCGTTGCGCGACCGGATGCCCGAGCTCGTCGGGCGGCTGGCGCTGGCTCGCCACGACGGCATGAGCGACCCAGCCGCCGACCTGATAGCGGACTGGACCGCCGCGCAGCGCCCCGCCCAGCTGAGCGCGGCCGACTGGACGGAACTGGTCAGGGAGTTGCTGCGCCGCTGCGGGCTGCTGGTAGAGGAGGCGGGCGATTTCCGTTTCCTGCACCAGACGCTCCTGGAGTTCATGGCCGCCGAGGCGATCGCCACCGACAGGGATCGCACCGCGGCGGAGATCAAACGTCTGCGCAAGGCGCCCACCTCGCAGGACCTGTTCCTCGCCGGAGCGCTGGCGGGCGACAGCCGGATGGTCCAGGCGCTGCGCAAGCTCGCGAGGCGCCTGGCGGGGGCGCTCTTCGTGGCCGCGCTCATCGCCGAGGGCGCGGTGGACGACCCTGAGCTGATCGCGCGGACCACGGCGACCCTGCGCGAAGGCGCGAGGAAGTTCAAGACCAGCTATCAGAGCGACCGGCTCGAGGCCGCCTTCGCCCTGGTCAGGCTGGGTGCCCCGGAGGCAGCCGACCTGCTCGCCGCCCTGGCCAGGACCAAGGAGATGAACGGGCCCAACCAGGTGCTGGCCGCGGAGGCCCTCGCCAGGCTCGAGGCCTCGCGGGGCGTGGCGCTGCTGCTCGCGCTGGCCGCCGATCCGACGCCCGTACTCGCCAACCAGAGCAGGACCGACGCCGCTGAGGCGCTCCTGCACCTGGGCCGCCCGTTCGACGCGGGCACCGCCTGGACTGCGCAGAGCGTCGATGCCTCCTTCGGCGACGACCGCCGGCGCTACGCCGCTCACCGCCTCGCGGAAATCGGCGACCCGCGCGCCGCCGATGTGCTGGCCGCACTCGCCACCGGAGACCTCCGCTACATCAATGCCGTCTCCGCGGCGGGCAAGCTGGCTGGGATGGGAGATCCGCGCGGGGTGGCCGCGCTGACCGAGCGGGCGCTGCACGACGACGATCCGCTCGCCAGGGGCTTCGCGGCGGAGACGCTGGCTCGCCTGGGTGATCCAGGCGACCTTGTCAGGGAGGCGTTCGCCGACACGCTCGCCCGCGCGGCGGCCGATCCCGAGCTCGACGTCTCCCGCGTCACGGTCGCGGTCGCGCTGGCCGAGCTGGGCGACCCGCGTGGGGCCGCGACGCTCGCCCAGCTCGCCACCGACCCCGGCCTGCGGGACCACCTGCGGTCGAAGGCACTGGGCAAGCTGTGTGACCTGGCTCCGGAGGAGGCCGTCTCCGCCCTGACCGATCTGGCTGGCGATCCGGTGCTGCGGTTCCAGGCGGTGGAGGCCCTGGCTAGGGTGCCCGGTCTGGACGTGTCGGAACTGTGGGCAGCCCTCGCCGACGCCTCCTCCGCGCTGAGCCCGCACCTGATCGTCCGGGTGGCGGCCGAGGTGGGCGGGCGCGGCGACCCTCGCGGCAACGAGCTGCTCAAGGGGGTCGTGGCTGATCCCCAGGTGTACGACGGCTATCGGCTGGACGCCGCCAAGGCGCTTGCCGACCTCGGCGACCGGGACGCCGTCGAGCTGCTTGCCGCTCTCGCCACCACGATCGCCCCGTACGCGCAGGTCGGCGCGGCCGTCGCCGTTGCGGCTCTCGACGCCGAGCGTGGCGCGCGGCTGCTGACCGGGCTGGCCGCCGAGGACTCCCATGCCGCCGCCGCTCTCACCCGGCTGCGCCGGCCCGAGGGCATGCTGCTCCTGCACGCCGCGGCCCGGCGCGAGTCCCATCCGTGGGCGGCGGAACGGTTCGTCGAGTACGCCGGGCCTGACGAGGCCGATCTGCTTGCTGATCTGGCCACCGACCCCGGTTATGTGGGGGTTCTTGCCGCCTCCAGGCTCCTGGAGGTGGGCGACTCCCGAGGGGTCTCCCTGCTGACTGGCTTCACCGGCGAGGCGCTGCATCCGTCACTGCGAATCAGGGCGGCGGCGGCGCTGGGCCGCGCCGGCTCTCCGGCGGGTCGGGCATTGCTCCTACGGCTCGCGAGCGATCGGGCCCAGGAGACGGCGCACCGGGTGTGGGCCGCCAGGGAGTTGGCCGACCTCGGTGACCCGAGGGCGCTCGTCCAACTCGCGAAGGATCCTGAGGGGAAGGGCAAGCAGCGCACCAATGCGATCGACCGGCTGGCCGAGCGCGACCACCCGAGGGTGGCCGAGCTCTGGGCGGCCATCGTGGCTGACCCGGCGCTCGACGACTACTACCGAAGGCTCGCCCGCGGCCGCCTCACCGGCCACTACCCCATCGACTTCGAAGAGTGGTAACTCCCACCCCCGACGAGCCGTGCTGGTCCCCACCGAAGTCCCGGAAAGTTCACTGCCCGAGCACCGGCGCGCACACCGGCTCGTACGGCTCCGGAAGGTCGAAGTCTCGCCATTCTGGGAGCTGGTGGAGATGGCCAAGCATGCCGACATCGACGAGCGGTGCTTGTGCCGCAGATCCTCGCAAGAGAGATTGTTCGCTCAGTCGACCTCGCGCGACCCGACCTCACCCATCAGCTACACCGACCTGCCCGCCGAAGCACAGCGGTGGCTAGCGGACAACGGATATGACACCGACCGCGCTGACATCTGGGTACTGGTCACCCCGGCCGATGGGTCCACCGACGCCAGCAACGTGATCGACTCGCGCGAAGTGATCATTTGATCGGACGCGGCTCCTTATCGGGTCCAGGCAGCAATCGTTATCTTGGGTTCTTGGCCTCTTCTCGCAGGTCAGAGCGAGATGATCTTTTAAGGCGTGTCAGGCACGTTGGCTGGCATTGAAGGCATTTTGCATCGATGGCGGAACCGATGTCGGCGCTGGGGGCTGGCTTGGTCAGCGGGTGCGTCAGCGGCGGGCGGGGTCGCGCTCGGCGGCGACCTCAGCGGCAGACCGGGCCTGCCCGGCGGCCGCGGCCTCGGCGCGGGCGACGGCCAGGTCCTTGGTCAGAACGCGGTTGTGCGCCTGCCGATAATTACATCCGCCCAGGCCATGACTCTGCGAGGGCTTCGCGTGGCGGCGCGAGTTCTGGCCACTCAGGAGACAGGACCACGT
>NZ_JBEXCR010000072.1:0-49996 GCF_040605375.1 Nonomuraea sp. NPDC005650 | reverse complement strand
AGGATGATGTCCTTCAATTCAGCCAGAGTTTGGATTCGATAGGCGGCTTGCGCGAAGTCATTTGATTTGGTGAAGTCGTTGTGAACAACAGCACAGTCAATACCGGCCGCCACGGCCGAGTTCAGCCCTCTGGATGAATCCTCAACGACCAGTGCCTCTTCTTTGGTGGCTCCGAAGCGTCTCAGGCCGATCAGGTACGGGTCCGGATGCGGCTTGTCAAGCTCGTAATCCTCGCGAACAACGACGAAATCCATAAATTGCTTGATCCGGCGCTTCTCGTGGATAAGTTCGAAATCCGCACGTTTGGCGGTTGTCACGATAGCCATCCGGACGTGCTTTGACAGCTCGGCCAGAGCTTCAACGACGCCTTCAATCTCGATGGATTCTGTCCTCAGATACTCTTGATAGTAATCATTACGGACCTGACGCTGCCTGCTGATGGTCTGTTCATCGATGCCGGCCGCCCTGGCTTGGGCCCAGGTTCCCAATCCCTGGCTCATCTCCCGAAGGTACTGGTCCTGGTCTAGGGTCAATCCGATGTCCGCGAGGGCGCGTTCCCCGGCTTTGTAGTACCAGAATTCGGTGTCCACCAGAACACCATCATGATCGAAGAGTATGTACTTTTTCACTGTCTCAATCCTTTCCGGCAGCTGTGGCGACCAGATGCGTCATCCCGAATCCCACTGTGATCACCCATAGGTGTACGGGCCACGAATATTCGCGTTGTCGATGATCACCTCCTCCAGACTGACTCCGCGGCAGATGTGCGCGAAGATGGCGGGACTCAGGCGCCACCCGATAGTGAGAATCGTGTGGTCCCCATGTTGTTCGGACTTCTCATCCAGGAACTCGCGAACTCTTCCCGCGAAGTCCCTGAAGGACTCGCCCTTCGGAAAAGGCTTGTCGCTGAAGGCGAGGTAGTCCCGCTTGCCCAGGCCGAATTTCATGCCGGTGTACTGTGGACCGTTGTCGATCTGACGAAGGCGTTCGTCTACGACGATGGGGATGGACGTATTGCCGAACAGGATCTCGCACGTTTCTTTCTGACGTCGCATCGAGGACGTATATGCCGCTGCGGAAGTCTGCGCCTGCCGATAATTCCATCCGTGCAGGTCAAGCCGCATGTGAGTACTCGTGGAGGATGCCACCGAGCCGGTCTCGTCGGCGTATGTTCAGGTCGATGATTTGCTCGGGATCCGTGATCGGATCGGGGACGGTGCGTAGCGGAGCCGCTTGGCCCAGGGCTTGGTGGGCTCGATGCTGGTTGTAGAACCGTTCGTACTCGCGAAGGGCGTGCCACAGGTGGCGTTCATTCCAGAGCAAGCAGCCGTCGAGGAGTTCACGGCGGCAGGACTGCACCCATCGCTCCATGATCGAGTTTCATCCGCGGCATCCGAATACCGGTGAGCACCGTCTGGACGTCGGCCTCGGCGAGAATCTCGTCCATGAGCGCCGGGAACTTCCCGTCCCGATCTCGGAGTAGAAAGCGCGCCCGGCAGCCCGCATCGTTCAGATCCATCACCAGGTTCTTCATCGCCTGGGTGACCCAGTTCGCGCTTGGGTGCGCGGTGGTGCCGAGCACCCGGATGCGCCTGGTGGAGTGCTCGATGACTGCCAGGATGTACTGGCGCTGCCCGTTGAAGGTGATGGTCTCGATGAAATCGCAGGCCAGCAGCGCGTCGGCTTGCGAGCGCAGGAAGTCGGCCCAGCTGGTGGACGCCCGCTCGGGCGCCGGATCAAGACCTTCCTGCTTGAGGATCTCCCAGACCGTGGACGGTGCGATCTCGATGCCGAGCGTGGTGAGCTCTCCGTGGACCCGCCGGTAGCCCCAGGTCGGGTTCTCCCGAACCAGGCGCAGGGCGAGAGTGCGGATGGAGCCGACCGTGGGTGGGCGCCCACGTCGCTTCGGCCGGCAGGTACGGGCATGACGACGTCTCATCAGATCGCGGTGCCAGCGCAGGACAGTGTCCGGCCGGACGAGAAGCCGCAGCCGGCGTAGGACCTCGCGGGGCAGCGAGGTCAGGAGCGCAGCGAGAAAGGCCCGGTCTTTGGGTGCGAATCTCACTCTGGTCTCAGTGCCGAGTTGGCGTTCAAGGACGGTGATCTGGTGGCGTAAGATAAGAATTTCACGTCCTTGTCCCGATCGCTCATAGACAGCAATCGCAGCGCGGCGAATGTGTTGGTGATGGTGAGGTGGGCCAGGCGGAGGAGCACGGCCGATCATCATACCGCACTCGGTTCCATCTTCTGGGTGGCCGGAGTTCGCGCCGCCACGCGAAGCCTTCGTAGGGCCGTGACCTGCGTGGATGAAATTTTCGGCAGGCGCAGGTCTGTGCCGCCTCTCACGCCCCATCGAATCGGATATCCGGGCATCCGACTCCACCACGCCGGAGCCCTGGTCCACCCGCCACGTGTGACTACGGACTGCGGAACCCGGGTTGATCCCGGGGCCGCCGGAGGTCGAGAGCTCCAGCGGCGGACCGAGTCGAACTTCAGTTGCAGCGTTCTGTGACCGAAGCCGCCGACGCTGCCTGTCGAGTCAGCGCCAAGAGGCGGATGTCACCGCGCGATAACTGTCTGGATCTGCCGGGTCTCCCGTTCCGCGGAATCTGGGAACAAGCGGGTAGGGATAGAGAGGAATCGCTTCGTCACTCGCAGTGGACGGAGCGGACCGCCTGGCGATGATCTTCGTCGGGGGCGTTCCGCGTTCGACCCAAGTTTCGAGTGCGGACAGGGCGTCGAATCTGTCGTAGCCGGCTCCGCCGGAGCAGTGCGCCATTCCCGGTACCTGGAACAGTCTCGCGAAGGCTTGGGTTGTGGCCAGGCCGCCGCTGGCCTTGATGAGCCGCTTGTAGTAGTCGACAGTGGCTGCCAGACTGATCCCTTCGTCAGCGGTGCCATGCGTTATCAGCAACTTGCCGCCGTGCTTCTCGAACTTGCCCAGGTCGGTCGTGGTGGCGTTGTAGACATTTGCCATCGCCTCCATGTCGGCGGGATCTTTGTCGAAGTCGAAGTTCTGGGCCGACTTGTTGTCGCCGTCGGACTGCCTGGAGTAGGCCATGTATCTCAGCCACTGGTCGGCGCCGTGTTCCACGAGTGGCGTGCCGGGCTGCGGGTGCCGATTATTCATCCGGCCAGGTCAGGCGGCATGCCGGTACTCCTTCAGCACACCACCAAGTCGATCATGTCGGCGAATGTCGAGCGGTGCGATTCCAGCGGGCCCAGTGTCGGGATCGGGAAGTGATCGAAGCGGAGCTGCCTGCCGAAGAGCGCGGTGCGGTCGGTGCTCGTTGTAGAAGGTCTCAAACTCACGAAGCGCGTGACGGAGGTGCTGCTGGTTCCAGATCAAGGTCCGGTCCAGCAGTTCGCGCCGGCAGGTCTGGATCCAGCGCTCCATGATGGAGTTCATCCGCGGTATCCGGACACCGCTTTTGACGATGCGTACACCGGCATCGGCCAATACGGCGTCGAAGGCCGCGGTGAATTTGGCGTCTCGGTCGCGGATGAGGAAGTCGGCCGTGATAGCCGCATCCTGCAGGTCCATGGCGAGGTTGCGGCCAAGTTGGGTGACCCACTGGCCGGTGGGGTGGGCGGTGACGCCGAGGACCTGGATACGGCGGGTGGCGTGCTCGATGACCGCCAGAGCGTACAGGCGAGCGCCGGTGAGGGTACGGACCTCGAAGAAGTCGCACGCCAGCAAGGCGCCTGCCTGGCTGCGCAGGAACGCGGCCCAGGTCGTGGCGGTCCGCTCGGGAGACGGGTCGACGCCATGCGCTTTGAGGATCTCCCACACTGTGGAAGCGGCGACCTTGATACCGAGCGCGGCCAGCTCACCGTGAATGCGCCGGTACCCCCATGAGACATTCTCCCGCGCCAGCCGCAACACCAGCAATTGTACGGACCGGACGGTACGCGGACGTCCACGCCCGCGAGGCGCGCCGGCCTCGGCGTGACGGCGCCGCAGTAGATCGCGGTGCCAGCGCAGGACGGTGTCCGGTCGGACCAGCAACACAAGGTGCCGGAGTCTATCCATCGGCAGGCGGTGAAGCAGCCCAGCGAGGAGGAACCGATCCGTCGGCGTGAATACAGGCCTGGCCACCTGGCGCTGCAGCACCATCAGCTGGTGCCGTAACACCAAGATTTCGATCTCCTTGTCGCGATTAGTCCTGGGTAGCAGCCCCAGGAACGAGAAGGTGGTCGTCATCGTCAGGTAGGCCAAGCGCAGTAACACGATCAACCAAGATGCCGTGCGGGCGCGCGACGGGAGCGCAAGAGAGCGCATTACCCCTATGGCCTGCACGGATGAATATTCGGCACCCGCAGGTGTGCGGTGTGAACTGACCGGCGCGTTCGCGGTGACCGCGCCGACGATCTCCCACCACCTCAAGGTGCTGCGCAAGGCTGGGCTCATCCACAGCGAACGGCGTGGCACCTGGGTCTACTACTGGATCGTGCCGGCCATGCTCAAGCGCCTGACCGGCGCACTCGCCCTGTCCGACGCGCTCGCCGCGGCCGCCCAGTGAATCCGGTACGGGTGAGTCTGCCGCGCCGGGCGCTGGCCGAGTTCGCCGGCACCGCCGCCCTGGTGGCCGAGGTGGTTGGCTCCGGCATCATGGCGTCCGAGCTGTCGCGCGATGTCGGCGTGCAACTGCTGGCCAACAGCCTGGCCACGGCCGCCAGCCTGGCCGTGCTCATTCTCGTCCTCGGCCCGGTCTCCGGTGCCCACTTCAACCCGATCGTGTCCGTGGCGGCCTGGCTGCTGACCCGCCGCGACGCCGACCCAGCCTTGCGCGGCAGGGACCTGGCCGCCTACCTGCCCGCGCAGGTCGCCGGCGCCGTCGCCGGGGCGGTGCTGGCGAACGCGATGTTCGCGCTGCCGGCCCTCCAGCTCTCGGCCCGCGCCCTGTCGGCTCCGCACCTGCTGCTGGGCGAGGTAGGGGCCACCGCCGGGCTGATCCTGCTGATCTTCGCCCTGGCCCGGCAAGGCCGCGCCGCGCTGGCCCCGGCCGCGGTCGGCACCTACATCGGCGCCGCCTACTGGTGGACGTCCTCCACCAGCTTCGCCAATCCCGCTGTCACCCTCGGCCGGGCCTTCACCGACACCTTCGCCGGGATCGCACCCGCCTCGGTGCCCGGCTTCGTCGCCGCCCAGCTGGCCGGAGCCGCGCTCGGCGGCCTGCTGCTGGTCGCGCTCTACCCGCGCGCCCCGCACGCGCTGCCCGACCTCGCCCCGGTCCCGGCCGCCGACCCCGCGCGGCAGGCCGCCGCCGAGCCTCGATAGGAGAACCCGGTGTCTCATCAGCCCGACCAGCACGAGATGGCACCGCAGGTGTTGTTCGTGTGCGTACACAACGCCGGCCGCTCCCAGATGGCCGCCGCCTTCCTCACCCACCTGGCCGACGACCGCGTGCGCGTACGCTCGGCCGGATCGGCACCCGCCGACCGGGTCAACCCAGCCGTCGTACAGGCCATGGCGGAAGTCGGCATCGACATTACCGGCGAAATCCCCAAGGTGCTCGCTGAGGATCTGGGAGATGACGAGAACGGTCAGGACGCGGCGCTGCGCCTGGTGGTCCGGGGTTGTCGCGGTGACGGGTGGGGTGTTGCTGGTCACTGGGCGGTTTCTTTTCGTCGAGGGCAGAGATCGGCCGGCGTGCCCGGCCGCCCGGGGCGACCGGGCCGGGATGGCGCAGGGGTCAGGAAACGTCCAGGGCCTGGGCGAGGTCGGCGATGAGGTCGTCGGCGTCCTCCAGGCCGACGGACAGGCGGATCATGCTGTCGGCGATGCCGCGCCGGGTGCGCTCGGCCGGGTCGAGGCCGTGGTGGGTGGTGGTGATCGGCTGGGTGATGAGGCTTTCGACGCCGCCGAGGCTGGGGGCGATGGCGAAGATGCGCAGCCGGTCCACGACGGCGGCGGTCTGTTCGGCGGGGGCGTCCAGGACGGCGCTGAGCATGCCGCCGTTGCCACGCATCTGCGCGTCGACGATCCTCTTGGCTTCGCCGGTGGCCAGGCCGGGGTAGTTGACGCGGCTGATGCGCGGGTGGGTGGCCAGGAAGGAGGCGACGGCGGTCGCGGTGGCGTTCTGGGCCCGTACGCGTACGGGCAGGGAGCGGATGGAGCGGGCCGAGTGGATGACCAGGTCCGCGCCGTGCTGGAGCGGGTTCTGGTTGACCGGGGTGGCGAAGGTGTTGTCGACGACCGTCAGCGCGCCGGCCGCGCGGGCCTGGGCGGAGAGGGTGGCGATGTCGAAGACGTCCAGGGTGGGGTTGGAGGGGGTCTCGAAGAACACGATGCGGGTGCGGTCGGTCAGCACCTCGCCCAGCCGGCTCGCTTCGTCGGCGCGCAGGAAGGTGGTGGTGATGCCGAGCTGTGGCAGGTTGGCGCCGAGGAGTTCGAAGGTGCCGCCGTAGACGTCGCCGAGGCACACGATGTGCTCGCCGGTGCGGGTGTGGGCCAGGAAGGTGGCGGCTTCGGCGGCCATGCCGGAGGAGAAGGCCAGCGCCTGCTGGCCGCACTCCAGGTCGGCGAGCTTGTCTTCGGTCGAGCGGATGGTGGGGTTGAGGCCGTAGCGGGTGTAGAGGTTGCCCGGTTTGCGGCCCTCGACGACGGCGAGGAGATCGGCGGTGGAGTCGAACGCGAATGTGGAGTGTGCGTACAGCGGGGTGTGGATGGCGCCCTGCGGGTCACGACGTTCTCCGGCGTGCACGCTGCGGGTGGACAGTCCCTGCGCGGTGGTGTCAGTCATGCCTCTCCTGCTCTTCGATTCGACGGTGGGCCGGTAGGCCCTGTCACCGCGCGGCAGCCGCCTTGATCAGGGCAGTTGCCGCTGTCTCGATGTCTGCGGGCGTGCTCCAGCGACCCAATGACAGCCGCAGCGCCCCCAGTGCGCGAGCGGCCTCCAGACCCATGGCGGTCAGGACCGGGGAGGGGGTGTGGGTGCCGCTGTGGCAGGCCGAGCCGGTCGAGGCTGCGATCTGAGGCGCCGCGGCGAGGAGTTCGTGCCCAAGGGCACTGTCGATACTGACGTTCAGGGTGTTCGGCAGCCGCCGCTTCTGTGGCCCGTTGAGATGGACGCGGCCCGGCAGCCCGGCAGCCAGCCTCTCGTGGAGGTCGTCGCGCAGCGCCGCGATCCGGGCGGCAGCGCCGTCGGCGAGTTCGTCCGCGGCGATCTGGGCGGCCGTGCCGAGGGCGACGGCCAGGGCGACATTTTCGGTGCCGGCCCGTAGCCCGCGCTCCTGGCCGCCGCCGTAGACGACCGGTTCCAGCTTTACGCCGTCGCGTACGTACAGGGCGGCGGCGCCCTTGGGGGCGTACATCTTGTGCCCGACCACGGTGAGCAGATCCACGCCCAGCGCCTGGACATCGACGGCGATCTTCCCGACGGCCTGAGCGGCGTCACAGTGGAACAGCGCCCCGTATCGGTGAGCGAGGTCGGCGAGGTCGGCGATCGGCTGCAGCGCTCCAGTCTCGTTGTTGGCGGCCATCACCGATACCAGCACCGTCTCCTCGGTGAGCGCGGCGCCCAGCGCGGCCGGGTCGACCAGCCCGTTGCCGTCGACCGGCAGCACCGTCACGCGCGCGCCGTGCAGGCGCTCCAGGGAGCGGCAGGTCTCCAGTACGGCAGGGTGCTCGGTGACCTGGGTGATCACGTGCGAGCGGGGGCGGCCGGAGGCGACGACGGCGCCGCGCACGGCGAGCAGGTCGGCCTCGGAGCCGGAGGCGGTGAACACGACCTCGTGGGGGCGGGCCCCGATCAGGGCGGCGACGTTACGCCGGGCTCTCTCCAAAGCCGCTCTCGGCTCGGCGCCGTAGGAGTGGCTGCTGGAGGGGTTGCCGAAGAAGTCTGTCAGGTACGGCAGCATCGCCTCGGCTACCCGTGGATCGACCGGGGTGGTGGCGTTGTAGTCCAGATAGACCGGTCCGCCGGCCAGTCCGGGGTGTGGCGCGAGACGGCCCTTCACGCGAGCTGTCCCGCTTCGACGGGCAGATCGGCCAACCGCCACTCCAGCATGCCGTCGCTCAGCCGGATCGCCCGTCTCCCGCGATCGGTCAGCAGCCGCACCGCGTCGTAGGCGAGCACGCAATATTCGCCGCGGCAGTACACGACGATCTCGGCGTGCTCGGGCAGCTCGCTGATCCGGTCGGCCAGTTCGGCGACGGGGATGGAGACGGCGCCGGGAATGTGACCAGCCAGATACTCCTCCACGGGCCGCACATCCAGCACCACCACGTCTCCGGCCGCTACCCGGGCGCGCAACTGCTCGCGAGTGACCTCCACCGCGCCGTCCTCACCGAGGTAGGTCACCCTCGCTGCGGGGACGGCCGCCTGGTGGTTCTCGGCGACCTTGCGCAGCAGCGCGAACAGCTGGGCAACGTCCTCACCGGCCAGCCTGTAGTGGATGCGCACGCCCTCACGGCGGGCGGCGACGAACCCGGCCTGCTTGAGCGTCTGCAGATGGGCCGAGGCCGTCGTCAGGTTCAGCCCTGCGGTTTTGGCCAGCGCCTCGACGGTTCGCTCCCCCTGGGCAAGCAGGTCGAGCAGTTCAAGGCGCTTTCCGCTGGACAGCGCCTTGCCGCTGGCCGCGAATGCCTCATACAGCTGAGCCTTGGCCTGTGCTGCGGTGGTCTCCGCCATGACATCCTCCAATATTTCATGGAATATTGTAGATGAAGGTGGAGGTAATGACACAAACAGTCACATCACCTCTCACGCTAGATTTTGGAGGACAGCCGTGGGATTCGCCGACGACCACCTGCTAGCGCTGGTCGACGAAGGGCTGGGCAACAGCGCCTACCTCGTCGACCTGGGCGACGGCCGCGCCCTGGCCGTGGACGCCGGTCGTGACCTGCGCGCCCTGCACGCCGCCGCACAGCGCCGCGGCCTGACCGTGGCGTACGTGGCGGACACGCACCTGCACGCCGACTTCCTGTCCGGCGCCGTGCAGCTCGGCCACGAGACCGGCGCCATCGTGCTGGCCTCCGCAGCCGGACAGCGGACCTTCCCGCATCGGGGCCTGGCCGACGGCGACGAGGTTGACCTGGGCGGGCTGAGGCTACGAGGGCTGGCCACCCCTGGCCACACGGACGAGCACCTGTCTTTCCTGCTGCTGGACGGCGGCCGGGAGCTGGGGGTGTTCACCGGCGGCTCACTGATCGTGAACTCCGCCGCCCGCACCGATCTGCTCGGCGCCGACCGTAGCCAGGAACTGGCCCGTGCCCAGTACCGTTCCCTCCGTCACCTGGCCACCTTGCCGGACGAGACCGCAGTGTGGCCCACGCACGGCGCGGGCTCGTTCTGCTCGGCCCCGCCCGGTGCCGAGCGCACCACCACCATCGGTGCCCAGAAGCAGACCAACCCGCTGCTGGCCGCGCCCGACGAGGACACCTTCGTCAAGCAGTTGCTGGCGAGCCTGGGTTCCTATCCCTCCTACTTCAGCCGCCTGACCGAGCGCAACCGGCGCGGCCCTGCGGTCCTGACCGCTGCGCCATCGCTGCCCGCGCTGGATGCCGGGCAGGTCAAGGCGCTGCTCGCCGACGGCGGCCACGTCGTCGACGTGCGGCC
The DNA here is from genome assembly GCF_040605375.1 of Nonomuraea sp. NPDC005650. NCBI lineage: Bacteria > Bacillati > Actinomycetota > Actinomycetes > Streptosporangiales > Streptosporangiaceae > Nonomuraea > Nonomuraea sp. NPDC005650. Next base: position 40,433 of record NZ_JBEXCR010000072.1, on the reverse strand, counting down.
CGCGGCCGAGTTCGCTGCCGGCCACATCGCCGGCGCGATCTCCATCCCGCTGCGCGAGGCGTTCGCCACCTGGCTGGGCTGGCTGCTGCCCGACACCACACCCCTGGTCTTCGTCACCGGCGAAAGCCAGGATGTCGGCGAGATCGTCTGGCAGGCGTACAAGATCGGGTACGAGCGGCTGGCCGGACGCCTGGCGGGCGGCATGCGCGCCTGGCTGAAGGCCGGCAACCCCCAAGCCACCACCGCGTTCGTCACCGCCGGCCAGGCTCCAGCCGGCCCCTACCTGGATGTGCGCCAGCAGGCCGAGTACTGCGCCGGCCACGTTCCCGGCGCTGTCAACCTCGAGCTCGGCGACCTGGCTGATCGCGCCGCCGAGGCCCCGGCGGGCGCGCTCGTGGCCTGCGGGCACGGAGAGCGCGCCATGACCGCCGCCGGCATCCTGGAACGCGCCGGCCGCACCGACCTCACCGTCCTGAACGGCGGCCCCGCCGAGTATGCCACCGCCCACGGCAAGCGGCTCACCGGCTCGCAAGGCGATGCCCGGTGAGCACGGACACGGTCAAACCCGTGCAGCTCGGGCTGCGGGAAAACTGGCTGCAGTTCACCCTGCTGGTCATCGTCAACGTCTGCGTGGGCGCTCTTGTCGGCCTGGAGCGCACCACCATGCCGCTGATCGGCACCAACGTCTTCGGTCTGACCAGCGACCTGGCCGTCTTCTCCTTCATCATCGCCTTCGGCCTCACCAAGGCTTTGACCAACCTCGCCGCCGGCGCGCTGACAGCCCGCTTCACCCGCAAACAGCTCCTGCTCACCGGCTGGCTCATCGGTATCCCCGTCCCCTTCGCACTGGCCTGGGCACCCTCCTGGGGATGGATCGTCGCCGCGAACGTGCTGCTCGGCCTCAACCAGGGCCTTACCTGGTCGATGACGGTCAACATGAAGATCGACCTCGTCGGCCCGGCCCGCCGCGGTCTGGCGACCGGCCTGAACGAGGCCGCCGGATACGTCGCAGTCGGCGCCACCGCCCTGCTCACCGGCTACCTGGCCACCGTCTACGGGCTGCGCCCCATTCCCGAGCTCATCGGCGTCATCTTCGTCGCCGCCGGTCTGGCCCTGTCCCTGATCGTCCGGGACACCGCCGCCCACGTCGCCCTCGAACTCTCCCAGCACCCCAAGCCGCTCCTCGCCGGACACAGCGCCAGGCTCGCCGAGACCTTTGCCCGCACCTCCTGGCGCAACCGCTCGCTGCGCGGCGCCAGCCAAGCCGGGCTGGTCAACAACTTCAACGACGGCCTTGCCTGGGGTGTGTTCCCCTTGCTGTTCACCGACCACGGCCTGGGCCTGGCCGCCGTCGGCCTCATCAAGGGTCTCTACCCACTGCTGTGGGGCATCGGCCAGATTCCCGCCGGTCACCTCACCGACCGCATCGGCCGCAAACCCCTCATCGTCACCGGCATGCTCGTCCAGGCCGGCGGATTCGTCCTCGCTCTGACCCTGCTGGAGCGCCCCCTGCTGGCCGGCATCCTGTCGGCCGTCGCGCTCGGCTTCGGTACCGCCATGGTCTACCCCACCCTGATCGCCTCCGTCTCCGACCACTCCCACCCCGCCTGGAGAGCAAGCGCGCTCGGCACGTACCGCTTCTGGCGCGACATCGGCTACGCCGCCGGCGCCCTCATCGCAGGCATCCTCGCCGACGCCCTCGGCCTGAACGCCACCGTCACCGCCGCCGCCGTGCTCACCGCTGCCTCCGGCCTGCTCGCCGCCCGCTGGATCACTGAACACCCGGCACGCTGGCCCACGACGCACAGGGCAGGACCCGGAGGACGTGCCGCCACTGGCAACGCGAGCACGACCGCCCTGCTCGCCCGAGCCACCGGCATCACCGCTCCGGTCGACTGATCAGATCATGCTGTGGGCGTGGCGGCGCCGAGGACGTGGAAGGAGAACGGGGTACGCGCCTGCGGCGCGAGCCATCTTGGGATACACCCGGCCGAAGATCGGCCGGCGCACATTCGTCTTCGACATGGCGGTCACCAGGTGACGGGTAGCGCGGTCAGGCCTCCGGTCAGCACGTTGGGATTGAAGGTCAGCTCTTCCACCGAGCAGGCCAGCTTCAGCGTGGGAAAGCGCGCAGCGAGTTGAGCGAAGACCATCTGAAGCTCGATGCGGGCCAGTGGCGCGCCGATGCAGTAGCGCGCGCCGTGCCCGAAGGTCAGATGCGGCACGGTCGGTCGGTCGAGGTCGAACCGGTCCGGGTCGCCGAACACGGCCGCATCGTGGTTGGCCGCGCCTGTATCCAACAGCACCAGATCCCCCTCCCGCACCTGCGTACCGAAGATCTCCAGGTCGGTTCGCGCGTAGCGGGGGATGCCGCCGCCACCCAGGCCCGGCGCGCGCAGGACCTCCTCCACCACCGCGTCGATCCGGCCAGAGTCGTCCACCAGGGCCTGCCACTGGCCGGGGGTAGCCAGCACCCACAGCGCGCCCATGCCGATCATGGTCACGGTGGTTTCGTGTCCGGCGAACAGCAGGGACATGCCCATCGCGGCGGCCTCGTCATCGCTGACCCCTTCGGTGGCGGCCAGCCGGGAGATCACATCGGCGTCCGGGTCGCCCTCGGCTCGCTTGCGCGCCACCAACTGCTGCCCGTAGGTGAACAGCTCGGCCAGCCCTTGCTCGGAGCGGCCCCGGTCGGTGATGTCGGCGGCGGCCTGGGTCCAGGCGCGAAACTGCGTGCGGTCGTCGTAGGGGACGCCGAGCAGTTCGCAGATGACCGCGATGGGCAGCGGCAGGGCGAGCGCGGCGTGCAGGTCGGCAGGAGGCCCGGCAGAGGCGAGCTCGTCCAGCAGGGTCGTGGTGAGGGTTTCGACGCGACCGCGCAGGGCGCGCATGCGCTTGGGCGAGAAGTGCGGCTGCAGCAGTGTGCGCATCCGGCGGTGGTCGGCCTGCTCGGTGTCGAAGTCGCCCAGCGGGCCGCCGAACAGCGCCGACTCTCCGGTACGGGAGGCGCGCTCTGGCTCGCGGTGGGCACGGCCGAGCCGGTCGTCGTCCAGCAGTCGGCGCACCTGCTCGTACCCGGTCACCAGCCAGGCTGGGTCGCCGACCGCTGTGCGGATGGCGTGGATGGGTCCTCGGGCCTGCAGTCGGCGCAGCAGGAGCGCCGGCTGCATCGGGCCTGTTTGCTCGAACGGCAGCTGAACGGGCTCGGACACGACTCCTCCATAAGGTAGACGTAGGTTTGTATACTCTGACGTCTAAAACGCTACATGTATACTTCGAGTTCTACAAGCGGAGGTGGGATGACCAGCCCCGAAGTCGGTAGTGCCGACCAGAAGGCCGCCCTGGCCCAGCAGGCGCCGGTGCGGCGGTTGCGGCGCGCCGAGCGGCGCGAACAGATCCTGGACGCGGCCACCCGCGCCTTCGCCCGCGCCGGCTACACCGCCACCGGCCTGGACGATGTCGCCGCCGAAGCCGGTCTGACCCGGGCCATGCTGTATCGGCACTTCGAGTCCAAAGCCGACCTGTACCGGGCTGTGCTCGATCGTGCGTGCGTACGACTGGCCGAAGCCACCGGCACCGACGACTTCGACGAGAACGCCATCCCCGCCCTGCTCCGGGCAGCCGCGACCGACCCCGACGGCTTCCGTCTACTGTTCCGCTACGCCGCCCGCGAGCCCGACTTCCGCGACCTGATCGACACCATCACCACCACCTCCCGTGAGATCGCCCACCGCAACCTGGCCAGAAGGATCCCCGCAGGCCCCTGGCTGGACTGGGCCGCGGACCTCATTCCCACCCTGACCATCGAGGCCGTCATCGCCTGGCTGGACGCCGGCCGGCCCGACCCCGACCAGGCCGCCGACCGCATCACCAAGGCCGTCCACGGTGTCATGGCCGCCGCCCAACCCTGAGCGATCCGGCAGGAGAGCACGGGCGAGGCCGCTGCCGGCCTGGTCAATGGCCTGCTTGGTCCCGATCAGCTTGGGGACGACGGCAACCCCAGCGCAATCCGCGCACCAGTCACCATGATCCCCCAGGCGCGCACGCGCCTGGTCGGCCTGGAGGGGGCGACAGGAGCGTTCGGCGGCCAAGCGGTTCCGCAGCACCCACCTCACCAGTGCGATCGACACGACGCCCAGCAGCGGCCAGAGCCACTCCCCACACGTTCAACGCACCCGAGGCTGCGCCTGCCGAAAAGTCCATCCATGCAGTTCAAGCGGCATGTGAGTACTCGTGAAGGGCTCCGCCGAGCCGGTCTCGTCGGCGCACGGTCAAGCTCATGATTCGCTCTGGATCAGTGATCGGATCCGGGACGGGACGTAACGGGGCGGCCTGGGCCAGGGCTTGGTGGGCTCGGTGCCGGTTGTAGAACTGTTCGTACTCGCGCAGGGCGTGCTGCAGGTGGCGTTCGTTCCACAGCAGGCAGCGGTCGAGAAGCTCGTGGCGGCACGATTGCACCCACCACTCCATGATCGCGTTCACCCGCGGCATCCGGATGCCGGCGAGCACGGTCTGGATGCCGGCCTCGGCCAGGATCTCCTCCATGAGCGCCGGGAACTTCCCGTCCCGGTCACGGATCAGATAGCCGAGCCGGCAACCGGCGTCCTCCAGATCCATCACCAGGTTCTCAACGGCCTGGGCGACCCAGTTCACGGTCGGGTACGCGGTGGTGCCACGTACGCGGATGCGTCTGGTTGCGTGCTCGATGACGGCCAGGATGTACGGACGCCGCCCACCAAGGGTGACGGTCTCGATGAAGTCGCACGCCAGTAGAGCTTCGGCTTGGAAGCGCAGGAAACCGGCCCATGCGGTGGACGCCCGATCGGGTGCCGGATCAATGCCTTCCTGCTTGAGAATCTCCCAGACCGTGGACGGAGCGATCGTGATGCCGAGCATGGTGAGCTCTCCGTGGACCCGCCGGTAGCCCCAGGACGGGTTCTCCCGGACCAGGCGCAGGACGAGGGTGCGGATGGAACGGACGGTTGGCGGGCGCCCGCGCCGTTTCAGCGCGCAGGCACGAGCACGGCGCCGTTTCACGAGATCGCGGTGCCGGCGCACGACAGCATCGGGCCGGATGAGAAGCCGCAGGCGGCGCAGGACGTCGCGGGGCAGCGGTGCCAGGAGGGCGGCGAGGAAGGCCCGGTCCGCATGGCTTCCCTGCGGCGGCTGAAGATCACGGATGTTGTACAAAACACTACGACAGGGCCAAGACCTGGGCGGATGGAATTATCGGCAGGCGCACATCCGGGCCGGGATCTCGAACCAAGCCGTACGGCGACTGGTCGTCGGCCAGGGACCCTAGGCAGTCCTTGATCGCCCATGTACAACTGAATCATGATCCTCAAAGCGACGGTACGCGCCCTGCTCGCGATCGTGGCGACGCTCCCGCTGGGCGCGTGCGGGGCCTCCCCGGCGCAGATGGGAGACGAAGCGGCGACGCGCGAACAGAAAGGCCAAGGTAGCCTGGCCGACCCCCGGGTGCTCACCTGCGCCAACCGCAACGGCTTCGTCGAGGACGAGAGCACCCTGCTCGCCTCGATCGGCCCCCACGACCTCGTGGAGGGGCCGCTGGTCATCCCCGGCCTGCTCGCCTGGGGGGCGGCCAAACCGGAGGAGTACGGCACCGGAAACCGCTTCAAGGTCGGCGCCGTGGTACGCCAGGGCGGCAGGGTCACCCTGTCGATTCCCGAGGAGTTCCACGAGAGCGCCGGCCTGCTCTACGCCGAGGCGGCCAGAACGGCGGCGAACCCGGCGGGCGCGGACCACTCGGTGACGTTCGTGGCCTGCGACGATCACGACACACTGTTCGTGGGCGGGTTCCACGTGCTGGCGCCCAGGTGCGTGCCGTTCGACATCGCGGTTCCCGGCCGGCCCGTGGTCCGCAAGGAGATCTCCTTCTTCGACGGTAAGTGCTGAGCCGCGGTGGGCGGGCCCGGGTCCGCCCACCGCGCTCAACCGAGGAACACCGTCGCCAGCACGCCGACGAAGGTGAGGGACAGCAGGAAGAACGCGTAGGTCCGGACCGCCTTCTCCCTGTCCATGAGCCATTCCATCAGCCACATCGGCTCGGCCTTCGTGTCTTGGTCCTTCGACCCCGGCACGATGGCCACCATCACCATCGACGGAAGCGTGAAGCCGAGCGCGTAACACAGGCCGGCCCACCAAGGCACCAGCCCGAAGAGCGTTACGCCGAGTGCCGCCCACGTCAGCGACGTGACGCGGAAGGTGGTGAGGACGAGCCCGGTGTCGAGTCCCCAGAGGAACGCGCCTTTGGCGGGGCCGAACCGGGTGAAGTGATCGCGAGGGGTCTGCCGCCGCAACATGGGCGTGCGGAGGCCGAATCTACCGGAATCGATGGCCATGCAGGCGAGCAGCACGACACAGGCGGCGATCCTGGAGCCTGTTCCGCGCAGTCCACTGCCGATGAGATGGACCAGCCCATACGTGAGGACGGCGGAGATCGTGAAGCCGATCGCCAGATTGAGGATGGGCCGATACATGGCCTTCTCCCCAAGGGCTCTCCCCTGAACCAGGGGGCGGAGATATCCGACGAAAGAAAGGCCTCAAAAACTGAACAGCTGCGCGAAGCCCGCACTCATGATGAGCAGGAGCAGCGCGATTGTCACCCACGTGTCAAGGGGCAAGGGATCTCCTGAGAACGACTAGCAGCTGTTGGCTCTGACCGTCCAGCCAGCCGAACAGATGAACGGCCCGGTGTTACAGTTCGAGCCCTTGGTGCACTCCCCGCAGGCGTACAGGCGCGAGCCGGTGCAGCAGTTCCACACCTTCATGCTGTAACCCGACGGGCATATGTACTGCCCCTGGCTGTTCGTGCTGCAGAAGTTGTTCGGAAGAGCGAGGTTGCAGCATCTCCAGTTGGCCGCCGCGGCGGGCTGGGACATCGCGGCGATGCCGGCGACGGCGCCGACGGCCGTGACGCCGACCTTACTCATCCAGCCGATGAAGCCACGGCGGCTGGACCTCATGTCTGAGGCCTTCTCCATGTGGTGCCTTTCTTGTGGTTGCGTGGGGCGGGATCGGTGCTAGACGGACGGCTTGCGGGCCAGGGAGTACTTGTAGGAGACGGGAGTGGCCGCGTACATCTGCCTGACCGACGGCACCGTGTGGGCCCGTGTCAGCTTTCCCTCGGCGATGTGAAGGGCGACGGGTGTCAGATCCAGCCCGAGGCTGCCGACGATGCGCTCCTCGTCGTCGAGGATGACGCGCTCGCCGTGCAGTCCGAACTCGTTGATGAACTCGTTGCCGTCCCCTCTCACCGGGACGACCACGACCCACATCGAAAGGGGCACCGCGCCACCGCGCAGCGCCGCGACCAGGTTGCGGCAGGTCTCGCACTTGTCGGAGACGAACAGCACCATGGCCTGTTCAGCGTGATCGAGGACGGGGGGCAGGCCGAACCGGCTGGGGCTGGCCCCTTGCAGCGTGCCCAGTTCCACCGTGGTGGGCTTGTCCTCAATATCGAGATAGCCGCGGATCTGCCTGACCTGTTCGAAGAGCTCGACCTGGGCGCCGATCTGGATGAACACCACCACGGCCAGCAGGCAGACCACCACAAGCAGCACCGTCGTCATGCGGCGGGCACCTCCGCATCCTCGTGTCGTATCGGGTTCGGAGTGACCATGCGGTCGCCCCGCAGTACTCGCAAGAGCCTGATCTCGGCGAGTAGTTTCCACGCGACGAGCGCCAGCAGGAGGGCGGCCAGCCCGGCCAGCCCCTCGTCGGCACTCCACGACGGCGGCGCGAACTCGGCCACCGCCGCCAGGCCCAGCCAGAGCGGCAGGTAGAGCACCTGCCGCCAGCCCAGTGCGGCTCCGCCGCCGCCGAAGCAGCCGCACTTGATCTTCTCTTCCAGCCCCAGCGCGCGGATTCCGGCACCGGCGAACGACAGGGCCAGAAGCGCGATCAGCCCCCTCGGCCAGGTCGCCGACGGCATGATCGTCATCGCGGTGACGGCCAGGAGTTCCGCGCCGATCACGAACAGGGCCGCCGGTCGGGCGATGGCGCTGAAGCCCAGCTTGGAGATGGTCTGCGTGAGGGCACGGTGAGTAAGGATCTTCGACAGGGCCGCGACCAGGAAGATGGCGATGAGCGCACCTTGCCCGACGACGCCTGCGACGCTACTCGTCATGATCGAAAAAATACTTAAGTGTCCGAAACTCGGCAATGGGCACGGGACTTTTTTTCTTTCCAGACGTCCTGACATTATTTTGTCAGGTGTTCTTTGATCCCGTCAGTTGACAGCTGCGCAGGTTCGTGATCCGTTTTCGCGCCGTGTGGTGCGGCCCAGGCCGTCGAGCATCTCCAGCAACGGCACCGCCACCCGGCGCGTGGTCTGCAACGCGACCCGCGCCTGACTCACCGTGAACGGCGCGGGCAGCAAGCGCAGCCGCTCCACCGCCCGGTCGGGGGCGTCGGACAGCAACACCACGCCGGCGGTGACGACCAGCACGGCGCCGGCGCGCTCGGCCGCGACCAGGTTCCTGCCGGCAAGCCCGAGCTCGGTCAGCCGCCGCGCGCTCGGCGCCTGGAACGGCCGGTCGGCCAGCTCGGCGCGGAGCCGGTCGATCGCCTGCCGCAGGCGCGCGGGCAGCGGCGAAGGCGCCAGGTCCTGCCTGCCGATGACGCCCGCCTCCAGCGTGAGCGGCGGCGCGATCAGCGCCCTCGTCAGCCGCCGGTCCGGCAAGCCGAGCAGGTGCGTGGCCGCCTCGACGGTCAGCCGCCCGTCCCCGGCCCCGGTCACCACCTCGGCGAGCGCCTTCCGGAGTCCCGCCCAGTGCTCCGGGTCGGCGTGCCAGCCTCCCGGCAAGGGAGAGGGCGGCGCGGTGACGCCCATCGTCGCGAGGTCGGCGCCGCTGAGCAGCCCGTGCCAGCGCAGCAGATCGGCCGCCCCCGGTAACCCGCATCCCGGTACGGCGTCTCGCGTACCCGGTGCGTCCTTCCCGGCTCCCCGGGAGGCCCCGGCCGCGGCGAGTGCCGCGCCGCGGGCTGCCGCCGCCCCCCTACGGGTCAGTGTGGGAGGCCGTACGTCCAGGACGACCACCCCAGTCGTCACGGCCGAGCGGCTGGGATTGCGCAACAGAGCCCGGTCGCCCACTCGCAGCGGCAACGGCCTGGCGAACGACAGTCTCGCGGCGCCCTCGCCGAGCGGTCTGATCCTGGTGGGCACGGCGGCCGAACCGATGTGGAGGAGCAGGTCGCCCTTCGGCGGTTCACCCGGCGACAGCCGTACGTCGGCCGAGGTCGTGAGGTGCCACGCGCCGGGGGTCAGCAGTGCGTCCCCGCGTGAAGGGGAGACGGGCCCGCGCAGGTTGACCGCCACGCGGGCGGTGGCGGTGACCACGTCGGCCGGGGTGTTGAGCGTCTGCAGACCGCGCACCCGCACCGGTTCGTCGCCAAGGTGCAGCGTCTGGCCCGCGCGCAGGGTGCCCGCCGTCAGGGTGCCGGTGACCACGACCCCCGCGCCCGTGACGGTGAACACGCGGTCGGCCCACAGCCGTACCGGGCCGTCGGTGTCGGTCGGCGGCAGTCCATCCGCGAGCCGGTCGAGCGCGGTGACCAGCTTGGGCAGGCCCTGCCCGGTGACCCCGCTGACGGCCAGCGCAGGTATCGTCTCCAGGCACGTGCCGCGTAGCCGGGAACGGGCCTCGGCGAGCGCCGGAGCCGGGTCGGCCAGATCGGCACGGGTGATCACCAGCAGGCCGTGGCGTACGCCGAGCAGGTCGAGGGCGGCCAGGTGTTCACCCGACTGGACACACCAGCCCTCGTCGGCCGCGACGACGATCATGGCGGCCGGGCACGGCCCCACCCCGGCCAACATGGTGGTGACGAACCGCTCATGGCCGGGCACGTCGACGAACGCCACCGTCCGTCCGGACGGCAGCGCCGTCCAGGCGAAGCCGAGGTCGATGGTCATGCCCCTGCGGCGCTCCTCGGCCCAGCGGTCAGGTTCCATCCCGGTCAGCGCCCGGACCAGCGTCGACTTGCCGTGGTCGACGTGGCCCGCGGTGGCGATCACGAACATGGCGCCAGGCGGGGACCCGTGGGGTGTTCGGGCGTGACGACCGGCAGGCCGGCCGCGAGCCAGGACTGGAAGCCGCCGACCACGTCGGTGGCGCGGGTCAGGCCGAGCTGCCGCAGCGACCAGGCGGCCAGGCTGGAGGAGTAGCCCTCGTCGCACAGCACGATCCACCGGATGCCCGGAGCCGCCTCGGGGATGCGTGCGGAGGAGCACGGGTCGAGCCGCCGCTCCAGGTGGTTGCGCTCGATCACGATGGCGCCGGGCACCTCCCCGTCGTGGCGGCGCTGGAACTCCGGGCGGGTGTCGACGATGAAGGTGTCCGGCGCGCGGGCGGCCTCCTGGGCCTGCGCCGGGTCGAGCCGGCACATCGTCCTACGGGCCTGTTCCAGCAGTTCGTCGACGCTCATCACACTCCACAGGAGGTTGGCGGAGACGGGCGGGAATCGAACCCGCCGCGCCGAGATGCTCGGCGCCACCAGTTTTGAAGACCGGAAGGCCTCCAGGCTCCTGGACGCCTCCGGAACGATCTTATAGGTGAAGACCGTTCAGGAGAAAGAACTGAGGGTTGTCTTTCTCCGGTGGCACGACTGCGGTGCTCGGCCCGGCGAAACTATGCTCGCCTGGGTCGGCCACACCTCGAAGGACCCGCTCGGCGAGCTCGTCGTCGGCACGGACGCCGGCGACGACGCGGCCGTCGTCAGGATCCAGGGTGATGTCGCCGTCGTCAGCACGGCCGACTACTTCATACCCATGGTCGACAACCCGTACGACTGGGGGCGGATCGCGGCCGCCAACGCTGTCGGACGTCTATACGATGGCGGCCGGTCGCTCGTCGGGCTCAACCTGCTGGTGTGCCGCTCGAATATTGAGATACGTGGCCTGAGCTGCGGCTAAGCGGCGTGGTGGTATTCGTTGATCGTGCCGGTGACGACGGGTCTTCGGCGAAACCGTGTTTTCGAGCGGGACACCAACACCGAAGCGAGGAGCTGGGACCTCCTCTTCAAGATTGTCGAAGAGGAGGTCGGCATCTCGATCGTTTCATGATGTCCTCCCGCCCGGCACCGGACACCGCGACGTGTATCACTGTAAGGTCCTCCGTCCGGTGCCGGGACGAAAGACGGTCGCCCCGATATTTCGCGATCAACAGGCGTTCGCCACGAGGGACGAGTTCGCCTATCACCGGAAAACCTGAGAGCTCGCCCGCGACGAGCAGGCCGCCTGAGGTCTGCGCGTCGGCGAGGAGAAGCCGCTCGTTCTCCGGTAGGTCGCCGAAGTCCCAGTGGGGGGCGATCCAGTCGAGGTTTCGGCGAGATCCGCCGCTGATGTACCCGTCACGGATGGCCTCTCGCGCTCCGTCCAGGTAAGGCACGGCGGCCACGCCGCTCGCCCTGGCCAACTTGTAGAGATGGCCGAGCAGGCCGAAACCTGTGACGTCGGTGGCGCACAGAACCCCCCGCGGCCAGCGCCCGCCGGGACGCGTCCCGGTTGAGCGTCGTCATCGCGGCGACCGCCTCAGGGAAGACCTCCCCGGTTGCCTTGTGCCGTGTGTTGAGCACTCCAATGCCGAGAGGTTTGGCCAGAGTGAGGGGGATGCCGGGTTCGCCCGCGTCCACGCGCAGCAGACGGCGGGGGTCGGCAAGGCCGGTGACGGCCGGCCCGTACTTGGGATGGGGGTCGTCGATGCTGTGGCCCCCGGCGAGATGGCAGCCCGCTGCCTGGACCATCGCGGATCCACCGCGCAGGACCTCGCGAGCGAGTTCTAGGGGCAACACGTCGCGGGGCCAGCCGAGCAGATGCAAGGCTATGACGGGCTCCCCGCCGACGGCGTAGATGTCGGAGAGCGCGTTGGTGGCCGCGATGCTGCCGAAGTCATACGGATCGTCAACGACAGGGGTGAAGAAGTCCGTCGTCGTGACGATGGCCGAGGTCGCGTCCTCCACCTGGAGCACCGCGGCGTCGTCCCCCTGATCGATTCCCAGCAGTAACCGGCCTGCCGACGGAGAAGCGGTCGGCGAGAGTCCAGCGACCAGATCCTCCAAGCTCGCCCGGAGGGGTCTTGCAGCTGCAGCCGCCTCCGTTGCCGTTTTGCGTGAGCCTGATGTTGTTCATGGGTCTATGATCCACTCTGGAGGCGTTTAGGAGTCTGGTGACCCTCCTGGTCTTCAAAACCAGTGGCGCCGAGCATCTCGGCGCGGCGGGTTCGATTCCCGTCCGCCTCCGCTGGTCGATGAATCCTGGGATGGTCGCGAGTGGATCGACGCAGTTTGGTGCCGCGGACCGATGCCATGCTGAACAACCCCCGGTTGGCCGCCGCGCAGGAGACGCTCGGCCGTAGCCTCGTCAAGGCCGCGGTGGCGAACGCCCAGCAACAGGTCCGCGAAGGCTTCGCCGACCCCGACAGCGCTGCGGACGTCACGCTCGCCCTCTTGTCGGCGACCGCGGGCGGCCTCAAGAGCGTCGTCAACGCCACCGGTGTTCTCCTGCACACCAATCTGGGCCGGGCTCCGCTCTCACCCGCCGCCGTCGCGGCGGTCACCGCAGCCGCCGGCTACACCGACGTCCAGTTCGACCTCGCCGGCGGACAGCGCGCCTGCGCCTGCCGATAATGGCATCCGTGCAGTTCAAGCGGCATGTGAATATTCGTGGAGGACGCCGCCGAGCCGGTTGTGGCGGCGTACGTTCAGGTTGACGATGGTGCCTGGATCGGTGATCGGATCTGGCACGGAACGTAACGGAGCCGCCTGAGCTAAAGCTTGATGGGCTCTGCGCCTGCCGAAAATTCCATCCATGCAGGTCAAGCAAACATGTGAGTACTTGTGAAGGACACCGCCAAGCCGGTTTCATCGGCGTATGTTCAGGTCGGTGATTCGCTCTGGATTCGTGATCGGGGCCGGGACGGTACGCAGCGGGGCAGCTTGGGCGAGGGCTTGATGGGCTCGGTGCCGGTTGTAGAACACTTCGTACTCACGTAAAGCGTGCCGCACGTGGCGTTCGTTCCAAAGCAGGCAACGGTCCAGGAGTTCGTAGCGGCAGGACTGTACCCATCGCTCCATGATGGAATTCATTCGGGGCATCCGGATACCGGTGAGTACGGTCTGGATGCCTGCGTCGGCGAGGATTTCGTCCATGAGGGCGGGGAACTTCCCATCCCGGTCTCGGATCAGAAAGCGTGCCCGGCAGTTCGCTTCCTCCAGGTCCATCACGAGATTCCTGATCGCCTGGATCACCCAGCCAGCGGTCGGGTGAGGGTGGTGCCCAACACGCGAATGTGCCTGCCAGCGTGCTCGATGACGGCCAGGATGTACTGGCGCTGTCCGTTTAAGGTGACGGTTTCGATGAAATCGCAAGCCAGCAGGGCGTCGGCTTGCGAGCGCAGGAAGTCGGCCCATGTGGTGGATGCCCGCTGGGGTGCTGGATCAAGGCCTTCTTGCTCAAGGATCTCCCAGACCGTGGACAGCGCGGCCTTGATGCCGAGCGTGGCGAGCTCACCATGCACCCGCCTGTATCCCCAACCAGGGTTCTCCCGAACCAGACGCAGCACGAGAGCGCGGATGAAGCGGACAGTGCGCGGGCGCCCAGGCCGCTTCGGCCGGCAGGTACGAGCGTGACGCCGTTTCATCAGTCGCGGTGCCAGCGCAGGACGGTGTCCGGGCGGATGAGGAGTTGCAGTCGGCGCAGGATCTCGCGGGGCAGCGAGGTCAGGAGCGCGGCGAGAAAGGCCCGGTCCTCGGGTGCGAATCTCACTCTGGTGTCGGCGCCGAGTTGGCGCTCAAGGACGGCGATCTGGTGGCGCAGGACGAGTATCTCCATGTCCTTATCCCGATCGCCCATGGGCAGCAACCGCAGCGCGGCGAACGTGTTCGTGATGGTGAGGTAGGCAAGGCGAAGGAGCACGGCTGATCATCATGCCGCACGCGTTTCCGTCTTCTGGGTGGCCGGAGCTCGCGCCGCCACGCGAAGTCCTCGCATGGTCCTGACCTGGGCGGATGTAATTTCCGGCAGGCGCAGTGCTCCCGGCCTGCCGAACGTCTATCCCGCGGACATGGCGTTGTCGCTGCCCGCGGGTCGGCACAGCCACGGACTGGCCCGCCTGGCGGTGGCCGAAGCGGTCTGCGGTTCGTTCGATGCCGCTCACGCCGCGATCACCGCTCGGTGCGGGAACGTGCTCGGCAAACGGCAGCTGCAACGCCTGGTCCAGGCCGCCGCCGTCGTTGATATCGATGCCTTCTATCAGCAGCGCACCCCCGGGCCGCGGACCCGTGATGAGCTGCTGGTGTTCAGCTGTGATGCCAAAGGGCGTGGTGATGCGAACCGAGGCGCTTCACCCGGCCACCGCGAAAGCGGCTGCCCGAGCCACCCGTGACCTCAAAGCAGAAGTTGCCCATTGCGTTGGGGGTGTGAGTGCAGACCCTCGAGGAACCCTCCGACCACTTCCAAGAAGCGGGTCGGTTCCTCGAGATGGGGCATGTGGCTCGACTCCTCGAACCTCACCCAACGTGCTCCGCGGATCTGCTCCACGAACGGTCGAACGGTCTCGTCGGTCGCCTCGTCGTACCTGCCGTTGATCACGAGCGTCGGGGTGTCGATGGCGGAGAGGCGATCGTCGATGCTCCAGTTGCGCAGTGAACCGCTCACGTGGAACTCGGACGGTCCGTTCATCGTGTGGTAGACCGTGGGGTCGGCGTCGATCGCCGCGAGCGTCGCTTCGAGCTCGTCCGGCCACGGGTCGAGCCGGCACACGTGGCGCCGGTAGTACACCCGCATCGCCTCGCCGTATTCGTCGCTGTCAGTCGTGCCGTCCGCTTCATGCCTGAGCAGGGCCCCCTGTACTGAGGCCGGGAGCTCTGCTCGAAGTTCGTCCGCCGCGGCCGACCAGAGACGCATCGACGCGGGAGAGTTTGCGATGATCAGACCTCTGAGCCCCGACGGTCGGCGTACGGCATGCTCCGCGGCGAGCATCCCGCCCCAGGACTGGCCGAGCAGTACGTAGTTCCGGACAATCCCGAGTCCGGTCAGGAGCGCGTCGAGCTCGTCGAGGAACCGCTGCACCGCCCAGGAGGCCGGGGCGGCATCCGGCAGGTGCGTCGAGCGCCCGTTGCCCAACTGGTCGTAGTGGACTACGGCTCTGCCGGGTGCTGCGAGTCCGGTCAGTGGCAGTAGGTAGTCGTGCGTCGCCCCCGGGCCGCCGTGGAGCGCGATCAGTGTCGGTCGGTCGCCGATCGCACCGGTGATGCGGTACCAGGTTCGATCGTCGCCGCTCTCGATGAAGCCCTCTCTGCTCGGTCCTGCGTCGGCCATACCGGGATCCTCCTCTGCCACGCCCGCAACGTCTGCGGACATCATCGTGTTTCGTCGCTCGGTCGGTGAGCCGGTCATTCCAACCATTGGGGCGGGTGCCGGTTCGCCCAGCCGATCGATTCCTCCAGTTGGGCGGCCAGGCCGAGCAGGATCGGGTCGTCACCGACCCTGGCGCCCGTGAGCTGCACGCCGAGCGGAAGACCATGGGGCGTGACGTGGCTCGGGATCGAGATTGCCGGCAGCCCGCTCGTGTTCTGCAACGGGGTGTAGGCCGACCACCGGAGCATGCGCAGCATGGCGGCCTCTGTCCCGCCGTCGTGGAAGTACCCGAGGGGCACAGCCGGCCCGCTCGAAACGGGTGTGAGGGCGAGATCGAATGGCGCCAAGCCGGCGATGAAGCGGTTCGAGAGCGCCGCCAGGGCGGTGGCCGACCGCACGAAGTCAGCGGCCGACAGACGGTCGCCTCGTTCCCGCATCCAGCGGGTGTCCTCCTGGAGCGACGGTACGGCCGCAGGTGGTAGCCCGGCGAGCATGCCGGATACCACGCCGGCGATGTAGTCGAAGAACGCGTCGATGCCCGTCGAGTCCCAAGGGGCGGGGTTCGAGACTTCGACGAGTTCGTGGCCGAGCTCCTCCAGCAGTTTGGCCACCCGGTCGATCGCCAGCGCATTCTCGGGCTCGGGCCCGTCGAAGCCGCTATCGGTCCAGACTGCGATCCGAAGCGTCCGACCGGGCTTCTGAGTGGTTGCCGCGAGGAACGAGGACCCGCCGCGTGGTGGGAGCTCGTAAAGGCCGCCCACCTGCTCGACCACCATGGCATCCAGCAAGAGGGCCGCGTCGGCCACGTTCCGCGCGAGGGGACCGTCGGTACTGAACGCGAAGAACGAGTCGACGGGCGCCGCGCTGACCACACCCCGGCTCGGCTTGATGCCGACGAGACCGCAGACGGCAGCCGGCGTCCGGATCGAGCCCGCCCCGTCGCTGCCGTGGCCGACCGAGATGAGCCCCGCGGCGACCGCGCCGGCCGCCCCGCCGCTCGAGCCGCTCGCCGAACGGCTTAGATCGTACGGAGTCACGGCGGCGCGACCGACGACTGCCGAGTCCGTGTAGCAGGGGATGCCGAACTCCGGTGCATGAGTCGTTCCGAGGGTCACCGTGCCCGCCGAACGGATCCGGCCGACGGCCGCGGCGTTGACGGCCGCGGTCTGCGCGGGGATCGCCGTGCTGCCGTTGGTCACGGGCACGCCCGCGATCGCTTGCAGGTCCTTGAAGGCGACGGGTAGTCCGAGGAGCGGTCGATCCGGGCGAGGACCATGAGCGAGCTGCCGGTCTGCGGCTTCGGCTTCCTGGAGGGCGAGCTCCGGTGTCGTGAGGGCGAAGGCGCCCAGCGGGCCGGCCAGGCGGTCGATGCGGTCAATGTAGTGCTCGGCGAGTTCGACTGCGCCGACCGCACGGTCGGACAAGGCTTGGCGCTGCTCGACCGCGGTCAGCTCGTGGAGCGAGGTCATCGGGGAACTCCGTTCGTCATCGGGTGGCCTTCCATCGAAGGGACTGGAGGGCTGCGAGCTGCACGAGATCGCCGAGTGCGACGTTGTAGTCGACCACGTGGAGGCCGAGCCCCGACGTACTGCTGCTCGAGGGGAAGACGGATCCGCCACCGCTGACCTGTAGCCAACTCGCGGTGCCGGCTTCGTCGGCCTGGACACGGCACTGCCCGGTCAAAGTGTCCGCGAGTCGAACGAAGCCGGTCGGCGCGTTCTGGAGTGTGAAACCGGACAGGACGACTGAGAGGTGGCCGTTCGGCAGGACGATCGTGCCTTCGAGGAGCTTGTTCGTCGGCATATAGGCGTCGAGCGGAAGCGTTGCGTCCGCGGCCGAGCCGGCGAGCAGTGCGCTCGGATTGACGCAGAGAATCCGATGCCCTGGTGCGGTGTTCCGGCTGAAGACCGCATCGGGGGCCGGCGCCTGGCCGTCAGGGCTCGCGAAGCCGGAGTACGCGACGATGCAGCCGATGGGCATCGGCGTGCTCGCCGCAGGCCGTTCGCAGGGTGCGAGGTCCTGGAAGGTCGAGGCGGGATCGGGAGTGGGGGCGGGCGCCGATCCGTCGACGATCTGCACGTTACCGCCGAGCAGGTAGGCCGCGATGAGCTGGTCGCGCTCCGCGGTGTCATCGTCGAACCGTTGCTGCAGCAGGGTGACGAGGTTGGCCGTGCCCTGCGAATGTCCGAGCAGGAGCACCCCGCGCCGTTCGTGGGTGATGGGGTCGGTATTGAAGTGTTCCCAGTAGTCGGTCCAGGCATCCTCGACGTCCATCGCTCCGATCGTGTAATCGACGGAGCTGCCCGTCAGCACGCCACCGGCGACGCTCAGCAGCGGCGCCTGACGATATACCGGTATGAACATGCGGCACATGCCGGAGAACCGTGCCGCTTGCGTGAGCGCGACCGCGAGGTGCGTATCGCTCGGCACAGGTGGGATCGAGCCGATCTGCAACAGCGGATTCGGTGTCAGGTCGACCGTCGGGTAGACGAAGAAACAGTCCGCCGCGGGCGCGGCGGGCGCGGGGAACGACTCGACGGAGGTGGCTCCGGTGGCGCTCGTCCTCGTCGCGTCGAGCGTGACGTCCTCGCCGCTGCCGAGGTAGCGGGCGGTGAACGGCGCTCCGGCCGCGCCGCGCTGCGGGCTGCCGGCGATGTCCTGGTTGCACGGGTTCGCGATCGCACCGGGGCGGCACAGCCACACCGTGCTCGCGAGCGGCATCGCTGTGGAACTCGACGCGGAAGGACTCGCCGATGCCGTCTGGGTCGAGGCGAGAGCGATGCCGACGAGGGCGAGGGCGACCGAGGCCGCGATGACCCGTGTCCGGTTCGTTGGCCGGGTCGCCCGTTCCGGCGCGTTCATCGGACGCCCTTGATCGGTTGAATCGCGAGTGCTCCGAGCGCGCTGAAGGCGGCGGCGCCGATGAACAGCGCCGTGTAGTTGCCGCCGCCTGTGCCGATCGCGAGGAAGATCGGCGCGATCGCCGGGGCGACCATCTGTGGAACCGCGTTCGCGATATTGAAGACACCGAGGTCCTTGGCCGCGGTGGCCCCGTCGTTCGGCAGGACCTGGGCCACGAGCGCGAGATCGACCGCCAGGTAGGTGCCGAGGGCGAGCCCCCCGACCACGATGCCGATGAGGAAGGACTCCCAGCCGCCCGCTGTCGCGACCACGATCATCGCCACGCCGTATACAGCGGCCGAGCCGAGCACGAAGACCTTGCGGCGACGGAGCCGGTCGGAGAGCCAGCCGCACGTGATGGAGCTGACGACGACCGTCACGGTGAGGACGAGCGTCGACTGGAGTACCAGGGCGGGTATCTGCTCGGCCGCGAAGCCGAGCTGATCGGAGAGGTAGTACACCTGATAGGTCTGCAGGATCGCGAAGCCGGTCATCATGAGAAAGCGCCCGAGCCAGGCCCAGCCGAACGCTGGGTGACGGATCGGGTTCACCCAGAAGCTGCGGGCAAAAGCGCGCACGTCGTATCGGCTGCGGTCGGCAGGGTCGAGGCGACGATCGCGGAGCACGAGGGACAGGACGATCACGGTGGCAGCGGCGAGGGCGCCAGGCGCGAGGAACATCAGCGCGACCGAGGTGCCGACGAACTGCACGAGGAAGACGCCGGTGACGACCCCGACCGCCTGGCACATGCCGACGAGACCGGAGACCTTGCCTCGCTGCAGTTCGGGGACATGGTCGATGAGGAGTGCCGCGAGTGCCGCGTTGAGGGCGCTGAAGCCGAGCTGGGTGATGCACCAGCCGACGAGCATCGCGAGGATCGAGTCGGCGGCGGCGAGCACACCCAGTCCGCCGAGCCCGACGACGAGGCCGCCGAGCAGCCAGGGCCGCCGCATGCCCCAACGCCCAGTGGTGCGGTCGCTGAGCTGACCGAAGAACGGTCCGGACAGCAGGGCGACGACTGCCGCGACTCCGAGGACGAGGGAGAGGCCGGCGGGCGCGTTGTCCGGGTCGATCTGCTGGATGCGGAGCGCCAGGGTCACGGAGAGTGGTGCGAGGGTGGCGACGGCGACGCCGAGTACGGCGGCGACGAAGGCGGTGATGAAGCCGGCTCTCGCGGCTGGAGGACTTGCGGGCGGTGCGGGATCCTGTGCCGCCGTGATCAGGCCGTCGGCGTTCGTTGCCATTTCTGGACCTCCTCCTGCGGGGTGTCCGAATTTGGACGAACCTTACTAACAGCTCAGTAAGTTTCGCTAGCCTCAAACTGATAGCCCAGTCAGAACCGGCATACAATCGCAGCGTGAGCCAGCACACCGAACGTCGCGTCGCGCCGTCGCCGCGGGGCCTCCGTCGCCGTGAGCAGATCGTGGGCGCTGCGCTCGAACTGTTCGCGAGCGGGGGGTATCGCGGTACCGGGATAACCGAAGTGGCCGAGCAGGTGGGGATCACCGAGCCGGCGGTTCTCTACCACTTCGGCACGAAGGTGGGGCTCCTGCGAGCCGTGGTCGAGCAGCACGCCGACCTCAGCCGGTCTTTCGCGCGGGACGCCGCCGAGGTGGGCGGTCTCGCGGGTATCCGGCAGATCCCGGCCTTCGCGCGCCGCAGTACAGGCGAACCCGCGCTCATCAAGCTCTTCTCGGTGCTCCTCGCCGAGAACTTCGAGGTCGATGGCCCAGCCCACGACTTCTTCGTGGAGCACTACCGTGCGCTCCGGGCGAGCGTCGTGGAGCTCATCGAAGCCGGCCAGCGCCGGGGTGAATTCCGTGCCGACGCGGATCCGAGACTGAAGGCGATCGAAATCCTCGGTGCCTTGGACGGCATGGCCAGCCAGTGGCTGCTCGATCCGGAGGGGGTCGACTTCGTGGCCGCCGTCGAGTCGTACATCGTGGCGCTCGAACGGGATCTGGCCTCCACCCGCTAACTCCGGTCCGTTCCGCACTGCGCCTGCCGAAAATCACGTCCATACACGTCAAGCAGACCATGCATCGCGTCCGAGGGCTGCTGCGAGCCATCCTGCCTGTGGACGCAAATGACCAGGCGATGGCTGCTCGGTGGTTGCTCGCGCACGTTCAATCGGCCGTGAAATTCGAGCTCACCACGCAAGCCCGGCCCCAGACAGCCGCGCCGAGAAGGGGAACAAATGGCACATAGTACCGATGGTCAAGAACGCATGGTTGCTCGGTGGTTGCTCGCGTGTACGCGATACAGCACGGCACGCGTCGGCACAGACCGAC
This sequence comes from Nonomuraea sp. NPDC005650, assembly GCF_040605375.1. Lineage (NCBI taxonomy): Bacteria > Bacillati > Actinomycetota > Actinomycetes > Streptosporangiales > Streptosporangiaceae > Nonomuraea > Nonomuraea sp. NPDC005650. The sequence continues at coordinate 19,865 of NZ_JBEXCR010000072.1, read as the reverse complement.
ACTACGACGGGGATAATCCCAGCCACCACAATACAAAACAGCACTCCGTGACACTGAGCAACATCAACCGAGGATTCTCATAATCCGTGGGTCGTGGGTTCAAGTCCCACCCGCCCTACTTCTCCAGAACAGCCGAAACCCCCGCCTGACCTGCGCTTCCGCGCGGGGACGGGGGTTTCGCATGTCCGGCTGTCTACAGCTCTCGCCGATCGTTTGCGGGTGGCTCTCCCCAATGCGTCCCCACGATCATGGGTCGCGGTGGTCGTCCCTCAGCGCCTGGTCGATGCGCTGCCTCGCGATCTCGTCTTGGCCGACGATGCACTTGGCGTAGATCCTGAGAAGGACTTCCACGCTGTGGCCAGCCCATTCGGCTTGTGCGGTGCCAAAACCCGCGTCACATCGCCTGACCTGCGGATTCACGTCGGCTATGCGACTCGGCGGTACTCGCTGATCAGACGGCTGACGGCCGGTCGTCGCTGTATTCGAGCCGTGAGATCGGCCTCCTCAGCTGAAGCGGGCATGGGTGGCCGTAGCGACAGGGCCTGATGCGGCCGATGCTGGTTGTAGTGGCGCTCGTACTCGGCCAGGACCTGTCGCAAGTGCCGCTCACCGTGGACCAGAAGGTGATCGAGGCATTCGCGCCGGAGCGTCCCGACGAACCGCTCGGCGAACGCATTCGCCTGCGGCAAGCGCGACGGTGTCTTGGCGATCCGGACACCTGCACCCGCGAACGCCAAGTCAAAGCCCGCGGTGAACTTGCCCTCCCGGTCACGGATCAGAAACCGAAATCGGTCGGCCCGTTCGCCCAATTCCATCATTAGATTGCGCGCCTGCTGCGCCGTCCAGACACCAGTCGGATGAGCCGTGACACCGAGAATGTGGACGCGCCGCGTTTCGACCTCCATGACGAACAACACGTACAGGCGTTTGAGGAACGGGGTATCGACGTGGAGAAAGTCGCACGCCAGGATGACGGAGGCTTGAGAGACGAGGAACTGACGCCACGTCGGTGAAGCCCGGCGCGGCGCGGGCCCGAGCCCCGCCCCCGCCAACACCCGGCGGATCGTCCCCTCCCCCACACGGTACCCAAGACCGAGCAACTCGCCCCGGACGCGCCGATGCCCCCATCGCGGGTTCTCCCGCGCCAACCGGACGATCAGCTCCCGGATCTCCTCAGAGATTGGAGGCCGGCCATGCTTGGCGGGGTAGGTCCATTTCTTCTTGACCAGCCTGCGGTGCCAGGCCAGTAGCGTTCCAGGCGTCACGATGCGGTGCAGCCGATCCGGCCGGGGCTGGGCGACCTGGCGACGCAGCACCGCGATCTCATGCCACAACACCAAGATCTCCACCTCTTTGGAGGCACTGCCCCGAGCGAGCAGCACCAGCCAGCCGAACATGCGACCCACCAGCAGATATAGAAGGCGAAGTAGCACAAGAGCCGAGCCTAGAAGACCATGTCAGACTCCCTGCGTCAGTTCTGGCACCGGACAGGATCGCCGAGGTGGAGCCGGGCTCGGTGCACGATCTGACCGCCGCCCGCATGCACGTGCTGGGCGCGTTGTACGCCGCAGCCACAGCCGGCCTGCCCACCCTCGCCGACAGCGGCTACGACGGCGCCGGGATCGGCATTCACACGCCCATCAAACAGCCCGAGGGAAACCAGATCCTCAGCCCGGACAACCGCACCTACAACCGGCTCCTGCGCGCCCTGCGATGCCTCGGCGAACGCGGGTTCGCCCTGCTCAAAGGCCGCTGGCGGATCCTCCAGCACATCACCGCCAGCCCCAGCGCAATCGGCGACATCGCCCGCGCCGCCCTCGCCCTCACCCATTTCGAGCACAACTACCTACCGACAATTCGCTGAGATCACGTCATTGGCCCGCGGAGCGCGAGGCGGACACTTGAGAATGCGAATGCCTGCGGCCGTGAAGACTTCGTCGAACATCGCGGTGAATCCCGATCGCGAATGAGGAACCTGACCCCCTCCCGCCCTGTCCCCCAGCTCGATCATCAGGTTCCTGGTCTGCTGTGCAACCCACGGCCCGGTCGGATGCCCGGTGACGCCGAGGACGTGCACCCGGCAGGTGCTGATCTCCATGACGACCAGGCAATACAGGCGTCTGAACAGCAAGGTGTCGTAGTGAAAGAAGTCGCACGCCAAGATCCCCTCAGCTTGAGCACGCAGGAACTCACCCCAGGTTGGTCCCGCGCGTCGCGGCGCTGGGTCAACGCCGGCCTTCCTCAAGATCAGCCACACAGTGGAAGCCCCCACCCAGTAGCCCAGAGCGGCGAGTGCCCCGGCGATCCGCCGCTAACCCCACAGCGGATTCTCCCCGAGCCAGACGAAATACCAAGGTCCAGATGGTGGCGCGGAGGCGTGCCGGCGCAACAGCATGCCCGGCGTCACGAACGACCGCCGACGACCCGCTGGAGACAGTAGACGCGCCAGCGCGCTGATCACCGCCCGATCCGCCCACGGCGGCCGAGGCCTTGCCACGTGCCGACGCAACACCGCGAGCTGGTGACGCAAGACAAGGATCTCCACGTCCTTCGACCTCTGCGAGCGACCCGGCAACACCACCCAACCCACGAGCCGGACGAAGATCAAATAAAGCAACCGCAGCGCCATGAATAGCGATCATGCCCGCCAGAACGGAACACCAACCCCCAGGTCAGCCCCAACGGCCGAGTTTCGGGCACCCAAACGCTCACCCACGTGGACGTCAGCGCGGCCACAATATTGACTCATAGTAAACAATTGCCTACCGTGAGTGTTTGACGTGGCGTAAAGCTCTTTCGAGGGGTGAAGCTCATGCTCAGACGAGTCGAATCCGACCGGTGGCAAGAATCACTCGATGTCAATCCCCTTTACAACGGGCTGGTGCCGGAAGGCGGCGTGCCCCGGTTCAAGATGCCGGCCAGCCCGATGAATCCCACAGCGGCCCAGGCGCTCATCCGCGACGAACTCCTGCTCGACGGCAACGCCCGGCTCAACCTGGCCACCTTCTGCACGACCTGGATGGAACCCCAGGCCCGCGAACTCATCGCCGAAACCCTCGACCGCAACCTCGTCGACCACGACCAGTACCCGCAGACGGCCGACATCGAGGCGCGCTGCGTCAACATGCTCGATCACCTGTGGGGCGACCCGAACGGTTCCAGCGTCGGCTGCTCCACGGGCGGCTCCAGCGAGGCGGCCATGCTCGGCGCGCTGGCGATGAAGTTCCAATGGCGCGAGCGGCGCCGGACGGCCGGGCTGCCCACCGCCAACCCCAACCTCGTGATGGGCACTGCCGTCCACACCTGCTGGCCGAAGTTCTGCCAGTACTGGGACGTCGAGCCGCGCTGGATACCGATCGAGGAGCCGGCTTTCACCTTGAACCCGGCCCGGCTCGGCGAATTCTGTGACGACAACACCATCGGCGTCATCGGCGTGCTCGGCTCCACGCAATGCGGCAAGTACGACCCGATCGAGCAGATGTCGGCCGAGCTGGACCGGCTGGAGGCGGAGCGCGGGCTGAGAATACCGCTGCACGTGGACGCGGCTGTGGGCGGCTTCATCACCCCGTTCCTGGAACCCGACAGGGTGTGGGATTTCCGGCTTCCCCGGGTGCAGTCGATCAACACCTCGGGGCACAAGTTCGGCCTGGTGTACCCCGGCGTCGGCTGGATCATCTGGCAGGAGCCGGACGCCCTGCCGCAGGACCTGGTGCTCTCCTGCGACCTGCTCGGCGGCAACATGGACACCTTCACGCTCAACTTCTCCCGCTCCGGCGCCCCGGTCGTCGCGCAGTACTACAACTTCCTGCGGCTCGGCTTCGAGGGCTACCAGGCCGTCCAGCAGACCTGCCGGGACGTGGCGACCTACCTCGGTGAGGAGATCGCGAAACTCCCCGAGCTCTCGCTCATCGCCGACGGCTCGGAACTGCCGGTGCTCGCCGTGCGGACCGCCCCCGGCTACGACGGTTTCACCGTCTTCGACCTGGCCGCCCGGCTGAAGATGCACGGCTGGCAGGCCCCGACGTACTACCTGCCGCCCGACCTGGAGCACATAGCCGTCATCCGCTTCGTCATCCGCAACGGCTTCAGCCAGGACACTGCCGCCAAACTGCTGGCGAACGTGCGCACCGAGGTGGAGTACCTGCGCGACAATCCGGTTCCGCGCCCTCGCCTCGGCGGCGACGAGGCGGCCGCCGAGCAGCCCGGTGTGCCGACGGGAGGGTGACGTCGATGAACGACTTCGCCGCGTCCATCACCTTCGACCAGCTCGGCAGTGACCCCTATCCGATCTTCGCCAAGCTCCGCCGCGAAGCGCCGGTCGTCCTGCTGCCGAAGCTCGACCTGTGGATGGTCACCCGCTGGGATGACGTGCGCCAGGTCCTCAGTGCCTACGAGTCGTACACCAGCGCCTTCCCCTCGCTGGCCACGCAGATATTCGGGGAACGGTCCGTACTCAAGGTTGAGGGCGACGCCCACGCCGATCTGCGAGCCGCCGTTGACACGCGATTCGCCCACGAACGCATCGAACGGGCCACCACACTCACCCGCGAGGCCGCACGGCCGTACGCCAGCGAGCTCAGTAGCCGGGACGAGCTGATGTCCAGCTACTTCGAACCCGCCGCGAGCACCGCCCTCGCCCATTTCATCGGCCTGCCGGACGTGGACACCGACGCGCTCATGCGCTGGGCCCGCAACCTCAGCGCCGGGATGAGCAACTTCACGGCGGACCCGGCCGTACAGGAACAGGCGATGGCCGCCGCCACCGAGATCCGCCAGACGATCGAGCCCTTCGCCCGGCAGTCCACAGACCGGCCCGACGGCTCAGTCCTGTCACAGCTGCTCCACAGCGGCTGCCCGGCCGATACCGTCCGATCCGCCGAGAACATCATGCCCACCTTCATCGAGATCCTCTCGGCGTTCCTGGAACCGGCGGCCGGCGCCGGGCTCACGCTGCTCGCGCTGCTCCAGCACCCTACGCAAATGCAGGCCATCCGCGATGACCCGCGCCTGATCCGCAAGGCCGTCAACGAAACGCTGCGCTGGCTATCACCAAACGGCGCGCTCAGCCGCCGCGCGACCAAAGACGTGCTCCTCGCCGGACAGATCATCCCCGCCAGAGCGACCGTCATGGCGTCCATCGCCTCGGCAGGCCGGGATGAGAGCATCTTCACCGACCCAGACACCTTCGACATCAACCGGGACCCCTTCCCCAACCTGGGCCTCGGATACTCCCGCCACGCATGCCTCGCCGCCCCAGTCGTCGGTGCCATCATCGCGGCCCTGCTGGACGTGCTACTCGAGCAACACCCACGGCTCTCCCTGGACCCCGAACAGCCGCACAACCTGCACGGCTGGAAATTCCGCGTGCTGACGAACCTGCATGTCCGCATCGGCGATCCGGCCCGTGGAAGCTGAGTGCAGAAATTGGCGGTAGCGACCTGCGACTTCTTCGCTTGTTAGCGTGTCCGGTGCCAAAACTCGCTCGTAGCGCGTCCTTCGCACATCCGGTCTACTGGTCGCCTTACAAGCTCAGCGGCATGCAAGGGCAGCAAGGCTGGGATCGGCGCGTCATAATCCGTGGGTCGTGGGTTCAAGTCTCACCCGCCTACCACGCCGACCTGCGGCTTTACCCGGGTCTGTAGTCGCGTCATCTGATCGTGAGTCACGATGAGCCACATGTGAGTCACGCCCCTGCCCGGGCCTTGCCGACCTTCCGGGAGATCACCCGCACCGCCTTCAGCACCAGCCGCACGGTCATCCGGGCACTGTCGTGATACAGGTGCGGCAGCACCGAGACGTAGGTGTCGGCCGTCAGCACGATGCCGGCATGCCTCAGCGTGCGCTGCACCACCGTGAGTTCGGTACGCGACGCCAACGCTTTCGTGACTGCTCCCTGGCATAGGGCCTGTCGCCGGATCGCCGGCACGTCCGCCGCATCAGGTCTCACACCCTGCAGGTCCAGCGCCCCGCCACGACCTCCGAAGCGGGGATACACCCGTCCGCGCGAAGCAGCATGCCATCGCGGCGACCAGGAACCGACCGTGCCGTGCCACACCACGTCGCACCCGGCTCAGGAGAAGGAATTATGCCGCGTCTCTGCGCAAAAGCGCTGATCAGGCACGCACAACAACGCCAAAAAGGCTTCACCTGCGCGACAGATCCAGCATCCTGGGCATGACCAGAAACTGCCCCGAGCAGAGCTCTCCTTCTCTGGTCCTCCGACGCCTTCGCCCGCGATCCAGAACTCCTGTACCTCGTGGGTGATGATCAGCGGTGCGTTGATCTTGACGAAGAACGCCTTGATGGCCTCGACACCGTGGATGTGCGCGGCGCCGAAGAACATGTCGGCGTCCTCGGTCAACGGCGCGAAGCCCTCACCGAACTCCAGGGTGTCGATGGCGTCCATGAACTTCGGACCAGTCGGGCACGGCCATCGATTGTACGGTGTCTGCCATGGTGGTGGTCTCCTGATCAGGTGGCAACGGGCAGGGCGACAAGGAAAGCGTCGATCTCGGCGTTGACGCCATCGGGTTTCTCGCGGGCGGCGAGGTCGGCGGTGTGCAGAACACACGGAAGGTGCCGCCCTGGATGGCGTCGGCCATTTCCGCACCCCGTGCACAGGGAAGTGGCTGTCCTCCTCACAGGCGATGCTGAGGACGGGCGTCGACGCGCCCGCCAACGGCGTCACTCCGCCACGGCCCACCTCGGCGAGGACATTGTTAAGAGCAAGTTTCAGAAATTTGCTGCAAGATATTGCGATCTTTACGGACATCGTGATGATGTTCAGCTATGCGGACGGCCGTCCCAGCCCAAAGCTCGCCTTCGCCTTCGGAAGTAGGTCCACCCCCCATGGATCGAGCCAGGTCACGCCCGCGCAGCAGGATCCGTCATGCCCTTCTCGCTTCTGTGGTCGCCACATTAGGCATCACACCAGTGGCCCTCGCCGTCACCGCGCCTGCGTCGAACGCCGCCGTCACACTGAACGACAGCGAGGTGACGGCCAACCTGTGGGAATGGAACTGGAGGTCCGTCTCGGCCGCCTGTACGAACCACCTCGGCCCGGCAGGTTTCGGCGCGGTCCAGGTCGCACCGCCTCAGGAATCGGTCAGCCTCCCCAACAGCAGTGACGGGGTGCATCCGTGGTACGAGGTGTACCAGCCGGTCTCCTATGCGCTCGACTCCCGGTTCGGTAACCGGGCCCAGTTCGCCTCGATGGTGACGACGTGCCACAACGCGGGCGTACGCGTCTACGTGGACGCGGTCGTCAACCACATGGCAGGAACGAACAACGCCCCCGGCACGACCGGCTATGCCGGGACGTCCTTCACCGGCTACGGCTACCCGGCCGTCCCCTACGGGTACGGCGACTTCCACCATCCCGGGGACAACTGCCCGACCGGCGGCGCGATCAGCGACTGGAACAACGAGTCCCAGGTGACCAGCTGCGAACTGCTGTCACTGTCGGATCTGTACACCGAGAAGGAGGATGTCCGCAACAAGATCGCGAACTACTTGAACGACCTCATCGGGCTCGGCGTCGACGGGTTCCGCGTCGACGCCGTCAAGCACATCAAGAAGAGCGACTTCTCCGCCATCCTCGGCAAGCTGAACAACACCACCGCCGAGGGCAAGCGTCCCTACATCGCGCAGGAGATCTTCGACGGCGCCGGCAACGACGCACTGAAGGCCCGGGCATTCATCGGCAACGGCGACGTCCTGGACTTCGCCTACGCCAAGGGCATCAAGGCCCAGTTCCAGGGGACGATCTCCAACCTGGCCGGCATCCCAAGCTGGAACCTCGACGCCCCCAGCGCCAACGTCTTCGCCATGGTCACCAACCACGACCTCGAGCGCGACGGCGCCACCCTGTCCTGGCGTGAAGGCACCGACTACACCCTCGCCAACTACTTCGTGCTGGCCTACCCGCACGGCAAGCCGTCGGTCTACGACAGCTTCACCTACAGCAACCGCAACCAGTCCCCACCCTCCGACGGCAACGGATTCGTCACCGACACCTCCTGCGGCAGCGGCTGGAACTGCCTCACCCAGTCCACCAGCATCAAGGGCATGGTCGGCTGGGCCAACGCCGCCAAGAACGTCAAGTCCGTCTCGGACTTCACGACCGTCGGCAGCAACGTCATCGGCTTCCACCGCGGCGACCGCGCCTGGATCGGCATCAACGACTCCGACAGCGCCACCACCGCGCAGTTCACCACCGGTCTCGCCGACGGCGAATACTGCGACGTCATCTCCGGCACCGCCACCACCACCGGCTGCACCGGCACGAAGATCACGGTCTCCGGCGGCCGGGCCGCCGCGACCATCCCCGCCCGCAACGCGGTCGCGATCCACGTCAACGCCAAGGCGAACATCGCCAAGATCGCGACAACCTTCCACGTCACCGCCGACCTCGCCGCCGGCCAGACCCTGCACATCGTCGGGAACGTCCCGGCGCTGGGCAGCGGCAGCACCGCGAACTCGGTCCCGCTCAGCGCCGGCGGCGACGGCACCTACACGACCACGGCAGAACTGCCCGCCTCCACCACCATCTCGTATAAATACCTGATCAAGGAAGGCTCGACGGTCGCCCAGGCGGAAGCAGCCGACCGATCCTTCACCACCCCGGCAAGCGGCAGCGCCACCCGCACCGACACCTACATCCCGCCCCCGGTCAGCGACAAGATCGCCACCACGTTCACTGTCACCGCCACCGCGGCCGCCGACCAGAGCCTTTACGCCGTCGGCAGCATCGCGGCCCTCGGTTCGTGGACCCCAGCGAGCGCGATCAAGCTGACCGCGCAGGGCAACAACCTGTACTCCGCGGTCATCGACCTGCCCAGGTCTGCCACAGTGGAGTACAAGTACATCAAGAAGACCACCGCCGGCGTCGTGACCTGGGAATCCGGCTCCAACCGGACGCTCACCACCCCCGCCAGCGGAACCTACGCCGTCAGCGAGACCTTCCGCGGCGACACCACCTCGCAGATCATCACCTACTTCAACGCCAACGTCACCACGTGGTACGGCCAGAACGTCTTCGTCGTCGGTAACACCCCCGCCCTCGGCGGCTGGGATCCCGGCCAGGCGATCGCCCTGTCCTCGGCCGACTACCCGATCTGGCGGGCAACGGTCAACCTGCCGCCGAACACCACCGTCGAGTACAAGTACATCAAGAAGGATCCCGGCGGCACCGTGACCTGGGAGTCCGGCTCCAACCGGACGGTCACCACTCCCGCGACCGGAACCCATACCAGCAACGACACCTGGAAGTAGCCGCCCTCAGCCGGACGGGCGGCCGAACCCTTGACGGTCCGGCCGCCGGATGGACGGGACCTCACCCGGCCGACTGCGTCCAACAGCTGCGAGCGTGCCGGCCCTCGGGTGTGCCGGGAGACCTCACACCACAGAAGTTCGGGCGACGCTCGCGGCACTCCTAAGATGATGCATGGCGTACGACCGCCAGGGATGCCACGCCTGGGCGTCGGCCTGCGTGACGCCCACCTTGATCATCGCCTGCTGCAGCGCAACATCCCCGGTCGGGAACACGTCCGGGGCGCTTGCCGCTCGGCAGCGCTGCGAAGGCTCCGCAGCCGGGCAATCCGGCGTATCTTCACGATCGGTGGCGGCCCTGAGGTCCAGGTCGGCCCGCTGCGGACCTCACCTGTGGTCGCGGAGGAAGGCGGAGATGTCGGCGCGGGTCGGGTAGTTCCGCAGGGGCGACGGCTCGCCCTGGAGGAACGCCGTGATAACGGCGGCGGCGCGCTCGTTGTTGTCGTCGAGGCCGTTCCACATGTGGTGTCCGACACCGGGCATGTATTGGGTTCGCTCGATGGCGGGGTCGGCGGCCAGGATGGCGGTCTCCCATTGGCGTACCTGTGATGAGCATTCGGCGATCATCAGCATCGCCGGGGTGCGGGAGCGTTTCAGCTCGGAGGCGATGGAGGGTGAGTCCTTGATCGTCTGCATGATGCGGAGGCTCGCGGCGACGCTGAAGGAGAAGTTCTCCGCGGTGTCCTCGGCAGGGATGCGGCCGGCGTCCTGCGCGCAGTAAGCGGATGCGGTGTCGCTGCCGAGATCGGCGGCCTTGAAGGCGTTGACGCCTTCGGCCTGCGTGATCAGGCCGGTGTCGGGCGGGAGGAGCCCGAGTTGGATGAGGCCGAGCGCGACGGCGTACCGGGGGACGCGCGTCGCCCGTGGTCCGGTCGGGGCCGGTGCGAGGCCGCGCGCGGACGGTCGTCCCTGTTGCCCGCTGATCAGCGCGGTGGGGCCGTCCATGGGGCCGGGCTCGGCGATGATCGCCCGGTGCACATGGACGGCGACGTCCGCGGTGGCCAGGGCCCGGGTGAGCACGACCGCGCCTGCGGAGAATCCGAGGACGTCGACCGGGCCCTTGTCCAGGCGATCGATGAAGGCGGCGAGGTCACGTACGGACCTGGAGATCGTGTACTGCTCCATGGGCAGCAGGTCGCTCCGTCCGCCGCCGGGCTGCTCATAGGCGTACACGTCGTAGCCCTGTCCGGCCAGGACCCGAAGGAATCGGTGGTCGAGCACGGAGGTGGAGCGTACGGGCCCTCCGTGGAGGTACAGGAGCGGCGTGGGGTGCCGGGAGGCGCCGGCGGCGGGGGGATAGTGGTAGACGGCGAAGGGCCACAGCCGACCCGGCCAGGCACGGCCGCGGCCTCGCCACAGTGCGGCGGTGACTCCGGCTCCGAAGGCGGTCAGCCAGGCGGCGAGCCCCCCGCGCGCGCCGTCAGTCAGAACGATGAGGGCGAGGAACAACCCGGCCAGCCCCACGACGGCGAGCACGGCGAGGATCAGGCGGCCGATGAGGCGGAGGGGAACAGTGAGAGGCATCGACAGTTTCCAAACGTTGTTTCAAAACGCCGTTTGGAAACGCTAGCACCTCGGCTAGGCTGGTCGTCGTGGGAAGGCCCAGAACGAACGACGACACAGCGAAGGACCGCCTCATCGAGTCCGCGACCGAGATGTTCGCGACCCGTCCACGGGAGTCGATCACCATCCGCGCCCTGGCCGCTGCCGCCGGAACCGCGACCGCCGCCGTCTACTCGCTGTTCGACGGCAAGGACGGGCTGATCGCCGCAGTGCGCGACAGAGCGGTCTCTGGGCTGTCCCAGGAACTGTCGGCGGTGGCGGCCTCTGATGACCCCCTCGCCGACCTCTACGCGCTCGCGGTCGCGTACCGGCGGTGGGGACGCGAGCACCGCCACCTCTACACAGTGTTGTTCGGCGGCGTGCAGAGCTTCGACCCGTCCGGTGACGTGGGGGTCGGCGATCCCGTCAGGCCGCTCATCGAGGCGATAGACCGCGCTCTGTCGGCCTCCGCGCTCTCGGGCGACGCGACCTCCATCGCGCTCTCACTCTGGGTGACCCTGCACGGGCTGGTGACTCTCGAATTGGCCGGAGCCCTCGACACTGCCACGGCCGAGACCACGTTCCGCTCGACGATCCCCGCCGCGCTGCGTGGCTGGGCGGCTTGACTTCGCAGCGTCAGCCTACGCAGCGCTCTCAGACCGTCCCTCGCCTGACGGACCTACGCGGACGTCGCCCGGGGCGGGGACGGTTCGACGGCCAAGACCCGAGATAGTGAAACGTAGTTTCCGGACGCGGGTTATGAGACGTGATCACAAACTGAACATCGAGAACGCGACTGCGATTGCAGGGCGTCTCAGAAATGTTCGATTCCGTACAAGATCACGACGGTCGTGAGCCCGCTCGGGGCGTCGGTAAGAATCGCGCCATACGGCCCAAGCCTGCGCCGTGAGGCGCCGTGATTCGAGCGGAGGTAAATGACCTGCCGCCTTCCTGTCATAGCAGGAGGTGGAGCTGTGGCGGCTTGATCCGGATGGTGCCGGTTCCACCCCGGAAAGCGGCTGGTCGGGGTACGGCGGCCCCGCGTACCCCGACCAGCTTATGATCAGTTTCCGGCCATCTCCTTCACCATTGCCTCATCGGATTCCGCGTCCACGAGGGTGCAAGGTGCAACCGGGCTGCCGGCCTTGGCCAGATAGGTGCCGAGCTGCCGGTCCATTCCCGAGTAGTTGCCCGGCCGGAACTCCAGCACCAGCGTCTCCCCCGGCCGGATGTAACTCGGGGAGATGACGAAGGTGTCTCGCTTGATCGGCCTGGCGGCGTCCCGGGAGCGCCAGTTCTCCGGCTTGTCGAACTCCTTGCGTTCTTGTTCGGTCATGTTCTTGGTGCTCGGCGGGTCGTAGGCCAGATCCGCGCCGGCGAAGCGGCCACGGGCGCACTGCTTGTCCGCTTCGGTGAATGTCACGTCGGCCCTGATTCCCTCAGCCTCGAGCTTGGCCTCCAACCCGTCAGGATCCCGGAACTCTTTGACCGTCACCTGAACGGTGCCATCGGACTTCTTCACCACGGCGTAGGCCGCGTTCCGCGATCCGGAGACCAGCGGCGCCGCAACCACCGCGGCCGCGGCGATGCCCGCGACCGCCGCCCCCGCCAACAGGCGTCGGCGCAGCAGCGGGGAAGGGCCGTGCCGCGGCGCCGCCGCCGTGATCGCCGGGGACGGGTGGGCGCGCTCCGGCTCGGCGGCACGCCTGCCGGGCAGCCAGGATGCGCGGCGGCGCGCGGGCGGCGCCGCGACGATCTCCTCCAGAAGTTCGTCCACGCCCTGGCTCAGGACGAGCTCGTCGTAATCGGCGGCAGGGTCGATGGCGGCCAGTATGCGGTCGATCTTGTTCATCGGGTTTCTCCTCTAAGCGGGGTCATCACAGGGGTCTCATCCGTCGTACCGAGTAACTGGGCCAGTCGTTTACGCGCCTTGTGCAGCCGGAGCCGGGCGGCAGTGCTGCTACAGCCCAGTACCGTGGCGATTTGGGGACCGGTCAGCCCTTCCCAGGAGGCCAAGGCGATCACCTCCCGGTCGGCCGGCTTCAGGGCAGCGAAAGCGGCGCGAATGGCCTCAGCCCGCGGATCGGTGGCTGCGGACTCGTGGCGGACGGCCAGTTCACCACGGAGCCGCGCGGCCAGCGCGCTGCGGCGCGACTCCCCGCGCCGGTGATTGGCCAGCACGCGACGAGCCGTGCCGTACAGCCACAGCAGGGCGGCATCCCCGTCCGGGACGTCATCCAGCCGCCGCCACGCGGCGAGAAAGGTCTCCGCGATCACATCAGCGACGTCGTCGACCGAATCGGTACGGCGGAGCGCAAACCGATGTACTGCTGGATATCAGGCGCGGTAGAGCGCCTCGAAACGATCTCGCGTGTCGGGGGGCACGCGTGGATCTCGCACAGGCGTCTCCTTGCTGAAGAGTGGCGGAACACCTCACTAGATGTCCGGCATCTCCGTCAGCGTTTCCTGCCCTGCTCACGCGCCCAGAAGAGGGCGTTGACCACCGACCATGATCCCGTTGCGCCCTCGCCATGGCCAGGGGCCGAATCCAAACCGGCAATGCCCTGCTGGCGTTCGACGTCACCTGCCGCAGCCTCTCGGAGGCCCAATCAAGTCGGCCAGGTGCAGATAAGCACTATCCACCGCTCTGCAGCGGCTCCACCGAATGAGGCCCTGGTCGGCCGGCAGCACACCGGAGACGAGAACGGCAGCACCCGCTACGCCACCGCCTCCCTGAGCGCATGGGGGCGGACCGTCGAACTGACCTCCTACCGCTGGACCCCCGGACAGAGGGAAAGCAGCAGCTACTCCAAGGCGGGCGACTACGAGGTCATGGGCGGCCGCCAGCACAGCGGAGACGAGAACGGCCAGACCCGCCACCAATACGCCAGGATCGTCGACCAGACCTCAGCGACCGTCGGGGCCGCCTCGATCGCCCTGGCGGGCCCGGCAGGTCCACCATCACCATCTCCAGCACGGGAGGCGGCGAGACAGCACGTCGTCCCGAAAACAGGGCCAGGGAACCGGTCGGCCTGGATGACGGCCAGCTCAGCGGCGCCGTGGTGACCGGACTGAGGGCCGAAGCGGGAGCCTTCCCGGCCGGATACCCCAAGTTGGCGTCGAGGGCGAGGGCGGCGAAGGTTCTGCTTCTGCCCGTACTCCTGTGTGCGGTTGTGTTCGTGTGGCGATCAAGCAGGTGGCTTCCGTCGGGGTGTTCGCGCTGGGGTCGTCGCTCGTGTTGCGTTTCCAAGTAGGTATGTGACGCAGGTCACTGGCTTGGATGCTCGTAGAGCAGATTGTCGGTGGTTGTAGGTGCCGAAAACCCCATCCATGGGCTGTGACCTGCCGGTTCTCGACACAGCTGAAGACCACAAGGCGGGGTACGCCAGGATGATGCATCGTGCTGCTGCGACTGCCCTACCTGGCGCTCACGAGCCTGTTCGCCGTCGTACGGCTGCTGCCGATGAGCGACACCAACAAGGACATCGAAATCTTGGCGCTGCGCCACCAACTCGTCGTCCTGCAACGTCAGATTGACAAACCCCGCCTCACCCGATCCGACCGGGCGTTCCTCGCCGCTCTGCTCCACCAACTCCCCCGGCTCAGGCTGCGACAGCCCACACCCTCGAAGTACAGCTCCGGCCAGGAGTGGGAGTCGCCGGTGCCCACCTGCCACCGGTCGCCGACCTTCCTGTCGCCCGTGTAGCCGATCGCCACCCGCGACGGGATGCCCACCAGCCGAGCCAGCACCGCCATCGACGCGGCGAACTGCTCGCAGTAGCCCATCCGGTCACGCATCAGGAAGTCCCGCAGCGCCGAGTTGCTCTGCCCCCGCGTGCGCAGGTTGTAGGTGAAGCCGCCGTCCTTGGTGAAGAACTGCTGCAGCTTCACCGCCGCCTGGTAGTCCGTGGCGGTGCCCGCGGTGACCTTGAAGGCGAGATCCCTGATGTCGGGGGGCAGGTTGTCCGGCAGGGCGAGGAAGCGCTCGTCGGTATCCGGCCGCGCGCTGTCGAGCAGCTCGGCGGTCGGCGCCGGCTCGCTGGTGGCCACCTGGTACTCAAGGCCGGCGGCCTCCTCACGGGTGGAGAAGACCATCAACGTGTCCGCGTCGGCCTGCCAGTCGCCGTCCACCTGGATCTCCCGAGGCGGGTACGGCAGCGGCAGGAACCGCAGCTGCGCGATCTCGTCGCTGATCTGGATGTTGGTGACCACGTTGTTGATCTTCGAGCCGACGCCAAGGCCGGGCGGCTTCGGCAGGGGGCCGTTCTCCGTCCTGTTCTGCGGCGCCCGCTTCAGCGGCGTCATGCCGAACTGCTGCCCGTCGAACGTGTCCAGCGCGTAGATCCGCAGATAACGCGCCTTGTCGTCGGAGTTGGTGTAGGTCAGGACGACCCGTGGCTCCGGCAGTTCGAGCTGGCCCTTCCGGCCGGCGATCGGGTTCGGGATACTGATCGAGTTGCCCCGGCCCGGGGCCCCGGCCGCCCACGTCGAAGGTGGAGAACGGCACCGGCTCCATCTCCGGCAGCAGGGCCGGCAGCAGCACGGCCAGCGCGATCGCGGCGAACCCGATGCGCTTGCCCGACAGCCGCAGCCCGTTGGTGTCCGCCGAGGCGGCGGGAGCGTTCCGCTGCTGCCCGGGAGCCCTGCCCGGGACCGGATCAGAGGTCGGGATGGAGGCCGCCCGGGTGCGGCGGACCGGGATCACCCTGCTCCAGTAGCTCACCCGCTCGCGCCCGTCGGCGCTCAGCAGGCCGATGAACCCGAGCGCGGCCAGGATGAACGCCGGCCAGCTGATCGGGTCGGGCAGGATCGTCGCCGGCACGGTGGCCAGCGCCAGCAGCGGCAGCCCGGCCAGCGCCGCTTTACGCAGCCGCGCGGCCAGCAGGTCCACGCAGATTGCGATAAGCGCCACGCCGCCGGCGATCAGCAGCTTGATGCCCTCCGTCTCCGGCACCGGCGCCGCGAAGCGCTGGATGGCGGCCCAGCCGACACCCAGCAGCCTGGACAGCTCCAGAACCGACGCCTTGGTGGGCACCAGCAGCGCCCATGCCTTGTCGGAGGCGAAGGCCGCGGTCAGGAAGACCCAGGTCGCGGCCACACCCAGCAGCGGTGCCGCCCACGCGGGCAGCACCAGGCGCTTGCTCAGCAGGCCTGCGGCGATGACGGCCAGCACGGCGCCGAGCGACGTCCAGAACCAGGCCGCGGTCTGGAAGAGCGGATAGAGCAGCAGGGCCGTGGAGAACGCGGCCACGCCCGAGGCGATCGTCAGTCTCATGAGGTGACCTCTAAGTACATATGCGCGGCACCGGCGCCGGCAGTCGATCCGGTCTGCCATGGAAGCGGACGTCTGTCGGTGGTGATGGCCGTGTTCCTCGTCATGAGGGCGGCCCCTTGTGTGTCACAGGCGACCGCGAGGTTGCTCATGCTCGGGCCAGGGGGCGCCGGCCTGTCGCGGTTGCCTGCGGCTGGTGTGTTCCGATCCGCCGGATGCCCGGCGCGGGATGCCGTCAGCCGCTGCCGCGCCCCAGCGGCCCGAACGCGACGTTCTTCTCCTGCCGCAGCACCTTCCCGTCGGTCCCGTAGGCCGTCACCGTGACGGGCGGCGAGTCCAGGATCGTGGCTTCCTCATTGAAGAACCCGTTGGTGATCTGCGCCCGGCGAGACGATCACGTACGCGGCGTGGTGGGCTCGGATGCTGATGAGCTCGTGGGTATGAACGTAGTGGAGGCCGGGACCCCGCCCGCGACGACCTCCCCCGGCCAACGCCGGGCCATCGGTCACCAAGACGGCGCGGCCCGCTCGGCCTCGGTGAATCAGGGCGCGTCCCATGACGCTCGAGAGGCGCGCAGTTCGGCGACGACTGTCCGGCCCTCGTGGCGGAGCAGGGTTATCAGCTCGTCGATGTGCTCTCGCTGAGTGAGGACGCTGTTGACGTTGATGCGCAGTGCTCGCCGCCCATGCAGGACAGTCGTCGACAGCCAGGCCTGCCCGCCGCGCTCGATACGCTGTTGCAGGGCGTCTTGCAGATCGTCGTCATGGACACCGGTCACGCCGCCGGGCATGAAGCGTACGCAGCAGACCGCTGTCTGCACGTCGCCCACCACCTCGAAGTCGTCGAGCCCGGCCAGCACGGAGGAGAGATAGCGGGTGAGCGACAGCTGCCTTTCGATGATCTCCCGATATCCGTTGCGGCCCAGGCGGCGCAGCGCAGCCCAGAGCTTGAGCGCGTTCGCGCGTCGGGTGCCGAGCTGGCCGTAGCGGAAGAAGTCGAGCGCGCTGTCATCGCCCAGGTACTCGGGGGTGGTGTCGAAGGCGTCCCGCAGGACCCGCACACCGTCTCTGGCCAGCATCGCCCCGCAGGAGAACGGCACGAACATCCACTTGTGCGGGTCGAGGGTCACCGAGTCGGCCCGCTCGATGCCCCGCAGCGCGCCGCGATGCGCGGGCGAGAACATCATCGCGCCACCGTAGGCCGCGTCCACGTGGTACCACAATCCATAGTCCTCGGCCGTCCGGGCGAGCTCGTCGAGCGGGTCGATGGCGCCGGTCGAGGTGGCGCCGGCCACGCCCACGAGGCAGCAGGGCTGGTACCCGGCGGTCAGGTCCTCCTCGATGGCCTCGCGCAATGCGTCGACCCGGATGCGGAACCGGTCGTCGGTGTCGATCTTCCTGAGGTTGATTCGGCCGATCCCGAGGATGTCGACGGCCTTGACCAGCGAAAAATGGCACTGCTCCGAGGCGTACACGCGCAACGACCCGCTCTCCCCGCTGAGTCCGTGTGCCGACGCGCGGGCCGCGGCAGCGTCGCGGGCGCACTTCAGCGCGATCAGATTGGCCTCCGACCCGCCACTGGTCAGCGTGCCGAAGCCGCCCTCGCGATGGCCGATGAGGCCGCACAGCCACCGGATCACGCAGGCTTCCAACGCGCTCGCCGAGGGCGACTGCCGCCAGGCGGCGCTGTTCTGGTTGATGGCGGAGCACAGCGCGTCAACCCAGACTGCGATCGGCAGGGGCGCCGGGTTGAACAGGCCGAAGTACCGCGGGCTGGAGATGTTCATTGTGTGCGGGATCACGTCGCCGGCAATAGCCTGCAGCAGCTGCTCCACGTCCGCCCCCTCCTCGGGCAGCGGACCGTCGAACAGCGCCAGCAACTCGGCCGGACTCGCGCCGGAGCATACCGGGGCGGCGTCGAGCGAGCGCATGTAACCGGCGACCAGTTCCGTCACCATCGCGCCGATCCGCTCGTGCTCGGCCGCGAAGGTTTCGGTGGTGAATTCGGTCATGCTGCTGCTCCCCAGGCTGTCGGTCATGGGATCCAGCCTCACAAACAGCGGACCCACAGGGAAGGGGTGTACTTCTGATGGAGAGCTATAACCTTTTCCTGTGGCTCTGTCGTTGGAGGATCTGCGGGTGTTCCTGTCCGTCGCGGCTGCGGGGAGTTTCGGACGCGGCGCGGCTCGGCTGCACCTGAGTCAGCCGGCCGTCAGCGAACGCATGGCCCGGCTCGAACGCGACCTGGGCCGGCGGCTGTTCCTGCGCACCGGGCGCGGCGTACGGCTAACACCCGCCGGCGAACGCCTGCTGCCTTACGCCGAACGGTGCCTGGCCCTCGCGGACGAGGCTGTGATCGCGGTCCGCGGCGAGCACAACCGGCCGCGCCTGCGCGTGGCCACACACGCCACCTTCGCGCCGAGTCTCATGCCGCACGTGCTCGACGCCCTCGCCTCCCAGGACATCGAGGTCGGCTCCACCGACGCGCACAGCGACGACGTGGTACGGCTCCTGCACGACGGCATCGCCGATATCGGCTTCGTGATCCCGTGCCCGTATCCGTCCACACTCACGGTCGAGCCATTCCTCACCGATCCGATGATCTGCGTGGTCCATCCCACGCACGAGTTGGCCGACCGTTCCCCGGTGCACGTGGCCGATCTGGCGGTTTGCACCGTCGCCTACACCATGTGGGGCGACGGCACGGAGCCGTTCCTGCGGGCGCTACGGGCCGCGCCGATCCCCTCCTCGCGGCTGCACCTGGTCTCTCCTGCCGAGACCGTCGCGAGCCTCGCTCGCCGGGGCAGCCACGTCGGCGTGCTGAGCCGGTCGACGGCGATGTCCGATCTCGGCGCTGGCATCCTGGTCGAACTGCCCATCGCCGACCTGCCGCGCTGGGAGATCACCCTCGCCCTCGCCTATCGCACCGCGGATGCCGGCACCGAGCCCATTCAGGTCCTGCGTGCGGCGTTCCTCGGACATAGTGCCGCGGGTGTCGGCCTTCCCACGTAAGAAATAAGCTTTGGTTCCCGGGATTTCCAGGTAGTGGTGCTCTGGCAGGTCACCTTGCCCGCGCGCAGGATCCGCGACAGATGCTGGTGGATGATCGAGGTGACCACGTCCTGGTCGATGAGGCCCCGCTCCATTGGGTCCAGCGCGTCGAACCCCGCTCGTTGAAGGCATGGATGACATCGCGTACGTAGTCCTCGCCGACCTGTATCCACGAGGTGATGCTCGGCACGCTGTGGCCTTGGCCGGACATCATCACCACGATTGCCCGCCGCAGCCTGATCAGGGCCTTGGCAGTCCGGGTAGCGCTGAAGCTTGCGGCCCTTTTCCATCGGGACAAGGGCCGGACGGACACCTTCGGTGGCGAGCCACGACCACCTCTTGAAACAAGAGAAAGCAGCCAGCCTGATGGTTCACCGTCCGAGATCAATTACCGGGTCAACATGGTCGCGTCCTCGGAGCGGTGTAAAAGGCTCGACGAGGTAGGTGCCGTGGGTGGATCTTAGGCGGCCTCGGTAGCCGGTGCCAAGGCCGGGTCGTCGGTTGGGCGGAACTGCGCGGGCGGGTGGAGCAGGGCTCGGCGGAGGTCCTGCAGGACGCGCAGGCCCTTGCTGGTGTTGGTGAAGCCGCGCCAACCGCGGGCAGCACGGTCCAGGACGGCCCACACCAAGCTGACGCAGGAGGTCTCGCCGGGGAAGCGGCCGATGACCTTG
>NZ_JBEXCR010000071.1:0-52682 GCF_040605375.1 Nonomuraea sp. NPDC005650 | reverse complement strand
GCCACGAGCGTAGGTCCTTGTGTCGTGCGAACTTTGGTCGGTTCAACACGGCAACCTACGCTCGTTTCCTTTTACACCGCAGCTCGGACGCGACCGCCATACCTAGCGGAAAGATCCACGGCAGCAGAGCCGATCGCGGATGGGATGCCCGCAGCGCGCACCACACGGCATATGCGCACCACAACGACCACCCCACGTGCATGCTGGGCATCGCCGAATACGAGTTCTTGCTGTTCTCCACCTCTCGTGAGGCATGGCTGCCCAGGATGTCGTGTTCGGCAATGATGTCGACGACGCCCGGTAGGGCGAACCGTGGGGGCGACATGGGCAGCGCCCAGAAAACGGGCAGCACGAGGACGACCATCGCGACGAGGGTTCGGCGGACCTTGATGTAGACGTCAGCGTGCCGGACGAAGACCCAAAGCAGTACACCGATGATCACGAGGTAGTACAGGCGGTAGTAGTACACCGCCGGCTGGATGAGGGCTGGATGCTCGGTCAGCCACCGGTTCGCCCTGAGCGCGATGTCCAGGTGGAGGGCCCGCTCTATGAATTGCAGGGCCAGAGCGTTGGCGGTGGCGGCTGCGACGTCCCTCCCGACGGCGGCATGGAGCCGCGAGAACAGCAGGATCACGAGCAGCAGACCGGCCACTTCGACGAGGGGCGCGGGGCGTCCACCCATCTTCCCGACCAATATGGCTGACCGGGCCCACGCGACCAAGCGCGATAACCGGTCGGCTGCCACCTCTCGCAGGCTCACGCGGGTCACACTAACTAACCTCATTTTCGGCATGGATCATGTCAGCCGAAAGAGTTCCCGGCTCCGGCTCCGGGGTGATCGCCACACGCGAGTCGGGGTTGGTCAGTGGCTTAGACCAGGCCGCCCGATATCGACCCGCCCGAAGGGGAAGAGCAGGCAGGCGGGGGTAAACGCAAGCGCCCGAATCTGGAACGACAGAGAATGCGCCGCCGTCGTAGCATGATCAAGCCAACCGGAGGAGTCCTCGTGCGCATCGCCATCCCGTTGTTCGATCGGTTCACGGCCCTTGACGCAGTTGGCCCGTACGAGGTGCTCAAATTTCTCCCTGGCGCAGAGATCGTGTTCGTCGCCGAGGAGCCTGGGCTTGTGCGCGATGTTCCCAAGTGGTTGGCCATCAGTGCCGACGCGGCGTTCGCCGATGTTGACTCCTGTGACGTGCTGCTCGTTCCAGGAGGTCCCGGCAGTCGAGGACTTCTCCAGAATGACGAGCTTCTCGGTTGGATCCGTCGGATGCACGAGAGGAATATCTGGACGACGTCTGTTTGTACGGGCTCGCTGCTGCTGGCTGCGGCCGGGCTGCTCAACGGGCTTTCCGCGACGACCCACTGGGGAGCGGTCGACGTCCTGGAGTCGTTCGGGGCCACCTATATACCCGAGAGAGTCGTGTTCCAAGGAAAGATCGTGACCGCTGCTGGGGTGTCTTCGGGCATTGATATGGCGCTCGCCTTGGCAGCGCGTATCGCTGATCAGACCACGGCCGAGGCGATCCAGCTCGCGATCGAGTACGACCCTCAGCCGCCATTTGACGCAGGTTCCCCGGCCAAAGCATCGCAGGCCGCCAAGGATCTTCTCGCCAGAGGAATCCGCTGATGTCCAAGCGATCATGACGGGGCGCGGTTACGCGCCTGGTAGGCAACATGATCAGCATTCGATTGGCCAATGCCTCGACAAGCCGGGATCCTGGCAGTTCCCAGGCTGACAACGCGGATTCGATTCCCGTCATCCGCTCCATCTGCCGAGACCCAGGCAGGGATGTGAATCCCGACCCGGGCCTTGATTGTGTCTGGACTTGTTCGATCTTCGCGGGCTATTTACGGGCCATCGGCTCATGATCACCCTGCAGGTACCAGGGCGCCGGCTGTGCCTTCGTCATCGTCGTCGCTTCATCCTTCAAGCTGCCGAGTCATGGCATTGCCGATGGACCGTCAGCTCTCCTGACTCTGTCCGGCACACGCGCCGGCCGGGAAGACACCGTTGAACTCTTTGAAGCCCGTCTCGTCGACTTCGCCGCCTCGAAGCGACCATGCTCGCCCACGCCTTCTACCAGGGCCTCACCATCCGCCTTAGGAGCTATCGGGAGCGGTGAGAGGAATGGGTGAGGCGGTCGTTAACCAAACGCTGGCGTTCCATCGAAAGACCGCGAGCAGTCATAGCCCTGTGCAGAAGATCTGCGTCGAAGCCCTGCGTCGCCATGTGGTCGATAAGAGGCTCGTATCGATCGGACCGGTCACGCAACAGTTCTGTGGCCAACCGCAGTTCCAGGCGCACCACAGGAACACGATACGAGCCACACGTGATCAGGACGTAGTGCTGCCACGGGCCACGGCCAATGCACTCCATCCCATCGGAGTCGGTCTCCTGCTCAACCGTGCTGATCTCTAAATGGACCCCGTTCACCTCGTACCTAGTGAAGTACTGCGAACTCTCGGGGATCCAAGATGCCGCGTACAGACAGGGAAAAGACGAGAGGGCGGCGGCGAACGTGTCCACGTCCTCACGCCGAGCCACCAAGAGGTCAACATCTCCGACAGGAAGATGAACGCCTTGCAGCAGAGCGGCACCTGTGCCGCCTACGCGGTACTTCGGGTCTGCTCCCATTACCCTCAGGGCGGTGAGGGTCGTCTCTAACGCCGACGTAACGTCCACCAGCCGCAGAGATGCCTCACCGGTTCCCATGACGATCAGCGTACCGATCACGAGCCTCCACGGTCAGGGCCCTTGTTATGGGGCCTCAGCGAGCCAGCGGGAGGTGCGAAGCCTGGTCTTTGATCTTGCTTGCCTGATGGTCGATCGGCTTGCCGCCCTCGGACGGTGTGCTGATCAAGGGCGGCTCTGCACACCGCCGCACGGCCCGAGCGCGGCCACCCGCACGCACGTGCGGCCTGGGGGCCGTCACGCGCGTGCGGCCGCAGGTCGAAGCATCGCTCGACGGCATCCTCGACAACTCTGTGATCGGCGACGAAGCTGACCCGTGGGTCTGCTCGAACGTTTGGGTTGTATGCGGCAGACTCGCAAATCATGACAGCGGATGATCAAGGTAATGATGGCCGAGGTCTGCACCACGAGGTCGCTGACCTGTGGGAAGTAGTGGCGACGGATCGGTGCGGCTCATCGCCAGACATCCGCTTGAAGCATAGGCTGGAGGCCTTCCAACCATGTCGCGTGAGTGGAAGATTGGGGCCGCCGGGAGCTGCTGCTTCCTGCGGCCCCGCTGAACATCAGCCCTTCGCTGCCACTGATTGCTCGAGATGCGGTCGGCCGGCTATTGGGTGGCGGCGGCGATTTGCCATGGGTCGGCGTCTGTTTCCCCCACGACTGCGCCCATGCCGTCTCGGCTTCGTGGCTCGGGCATGTCATCACGTTTCATCGGCTCGTGTATACGTGGCGGCCCCACCCAGGATGAAAGGTGCTTGCTACATGGAACCCATGGCGTACGAGAATGTGGTGGACGGGTTCGTGGCCGCGGTTCCGGAGTTCCGGCCGTTCCTGCGCGATCACATCGCCGCAAATGACGAGGTCCTGCCGCACGTGCTCTTTGGAGATCTCACAAGATTCGTCCTTGACGCTTATCAACAGGGACACCGGGACCTCGTGGGACGCTGCCTCGACTTCCTGGAGCAGGCCCTTCACTCCACGGACGCCCGGCTGTTCGAGTTGGTCGCGTTCTCCTTCGTCGAGAACGTCGGCCCGTGGGATTCGACTGTGGGGGATTTTGTCAGCACCTGGCCTCCACTCTTGAAGAAAGAGGCGGTTCGGCAGGCAGCGGAAGAGGGCGGAAAGGCACTCTGAAGTTGTGGCTCCGCCTGCGGGGCGCTCCCGCTCCGGATCCAGCCACTCGTACAGAGAGCGGGTCTGATCGTCCCGGCCGTAATTCCGATTCCCCGATGAGTGCCATCGTCCGGCATCATCCCCGAGTAGGACGACGATTCGCAGGTCAGGACATTCGCCAGGTGCGGCGGGGTTTGTGGTGCGGGCGGCCGGGGATGCCGGGGCGTTGTTGCCAGGGGTGAGGGCCGTTGGGTGGGCGGTAGGCGACGCCCAGCGCGTCCAGGCGGGCGTAGTGGGCCGCGTTCATTCGGCGTTCGAAGTCGGTGAAGTCGCGTTCGTCGGGAGCCGGCAGGTCCGACCAGGCCACTTCTGCGAATGCGACCAGTCGGGGAAAGGCCTGATAGTCCACTCGACCGCGATTTTCGGCGACTTCCGTCCACAGGTTGGCCTGGGTGCCGATGACGTGGGCCGCGTACGCCGTTCCCGCCAATCGGGGAGGTATGGGCTCGAAGCGGTAGACGTCCTCCAGCGTGTGCACCCATCCGAACGGGACCGGCTCCTCGGCATCGTGCGACTGGACGTGGTCGAGGTACACCTCCTGCTGCGGGCACATCACCACATCGTGCCCGGCCTCAGCGGCGGCGATGCCGCCCGTGTACCAGCGCCAGCACGCGACGGCGGCGCCCTCCGCCAGGCCGCCCTCCAGGATCTCGTCCCAGCCGATCAGGCGACGTCCGCGCTCGGTGAGCCAGCGGTTGAAATGGCGGATCAGCCAGGACTGGAGCTCGTCCTCGTCCTTGAGGCCCAACTCCCTGATCCGGACCTGCGCTGTGGGTGACTCGCGCCATTGGCCCTTGAGGCACTCGTCGCCGCCGAGGTGGATGAACAGGCTGGGGAAAACTTCCAGCACCTCTTCCAGGACACCCTCGTAGAAACGCAGTACGGCGTCGGTCGGGGCGAGGACATTGGGGCTCTTTCCCCATTCGGTCCACACCCCCAGCGCGGTGGTGTCGATGACGTCGGTGTTTCCCAGTTCGGGATAGGCGGCGATGGCCGCCTGCGAATGGCCGGGGATGTCGATCTCCGGGACGACCGTGATGTGCCGCTCCCCTGCGTACGCGACGATCTCGCGTAAGTCATCCTTGGTGTAGAACCCGCCGTGCGGCCGTTCCTCCCAGATCGCCGGCTCGCCCCAGCCCATGCGGGTACGCGGCCGCCAGGCGCCGACCTCGGTCAGCTTGGGATATCGCTCGATCTGGACGCGCCAGCCCTGGTCATCGGTGAGATGCAGGTGGAACACGTTGAGTTTGTGGGCCGCCAGCAAGTCGACATAACGCATTACGTCTTCCTTCGGCAGGAAATGGCGGGCGACGTCGAGCATGAATCCGCGCCAGGCGAATCGTGGCGCGTCGTGCACGGTCACGTACGGCACCGTGACCGGTTCCCGTGCGATGGGGGCGCGGCGAAAGGCGTCCAGGCCCTGGAGTTGCCGTAAGGTCTGACGTCCCCAAAAGACACCGGCCTCGTCGCCGCCGGCAATGTCGGCGCCGTCAGCCGAGACGGTCAGTCGATATGCCTCGGGTCGGAGCAACGGATCGACGCGCGTACGCACGACCCCTGTGAACGGGCCAGAGCTCCCGCCCCATTCGAGTCGGGCCGGTGCGGGGATCAAACTCGGTTCGATCGTCACCGGCCCATTGTGCGCTCGGCTGATGGCGGGAGGAAGGCGGAGCCGGTACGGCCGGGCGGAGATATCCGCTGGAAATTTCGCCGTCGGACCGCGAACCTATCCAGCAGCCGTCAAGACATCTGGAAGGCGCACCTGATGACACAGACCTCCCAACATCCGGACCTGCTGGTGAAGGGACATCCTTTCCGGCAGTGGAAGACGTGGCGGATTCCCGGCACCGTGTTCACCCTCACCGGATACTCCCGGGCGAACGACAAGACGTTCTTCCACATACCGGAGTTACGCTGTGCCCTGGACGCCGGGCTGTGCGAAGGGCGGCAGCCCGAGACGGTCTTCTTGACGCACACGCACCACGACCACTCCAAGGATCTCGACGACCTCGCCTCCAGAACCTCCGGGGCCGACATTTACCTGCCGGCCGAGGCGCTGCCCTATGTGGAGGCTTTCCTGCGCGCGTCCGCCGAGCTGAATCACGCGGCACCGTACGATCCGGCGCTGGCCCCGGCCTATCGTCTGCACGGCGTGCGGCAGGACGACGAGTTCACCTTCGGCTCCCGTGGCCATCATGTTCGCGTGGTGCGATGCGAGCACAAGGTGCCCTGCGTGGGTTACGCGTTCAGCGAGAGCGGCAAGGAACTGCTGCCCGAATTCCAGGACCTGCGGGACGCCTTCGTACGGGACGGGCGCGGTGAGGCGTTCGGCCGGATCGTGGCCCAGAAACGGCGAGAAGGCGTGGAGGTCGACCGGCAGGTGCGCCGTCCGCTTTTCGCCTTCCTCGGGGATACGCATGTGTCGGTGTTCGAGCGAAATCCCTGGCTGTTCACCTATCCGGTCATCATCACCGAGTGCACCTTTCTGCACGACAGCGAGCTGGCGCGCGCCGACCGGGTCGGGCACACGGTCTGGAGCCGGCTCAAACCGGTGGTCGAGGCGCACCCGGAGACGCTGTTCGTTCTGACGCACTTCAGCCTGCGGCATTCCGACGAGGAGGTGCTGGCCTTCTTTCAGCGGGAACGGCACGACAACGTCCTGGTGTGGGCACACGCGGAAAGCCACCTGCCTGAGCAGCATCAGTCCGGAGCCGGCGAGCTGTAGACCGCGACAGGATCTTCGGCCCAATCCGGATATCGGTGGTCGGGCGAGAACAACTCCTTGACCGGCGGCGGCGGGAAAGTGGCGCCCCTGTGCAGGTAGGAGTCGACGAAGCGTTGTGCCGCCGACAATGCCCGGGCCAGATCCGCCGGGGTGAGCATGCCGTCCAGCAGGGCTTCACCGGCCTCGTCCAGGTCCAGCGCCCGGTAAGTGGGGCCCATTCCCTCGACCACGAAATCCAGATAGCGGTCGTGCACGGTGAACAGGGGTGATCCGTCGTGTTCCGAGCGCTCGAAGGAGACGACGTCCACATACCATTCGTCACGCCAGCCGAAGGGTTCGTAGATCAGCTGCAGGTCCTCCTCGACCAGCCAGAAATACCGCCGCGGGCCCCGGTGCCGCCAGTACAGCTGGTCCGAGTACAGCACCGTGCCGCTCATCCGGGCCGGCACAGGACGATGCCCATAGATTCGCGTGCTCACCAGGGCCGCTCGGCCGTATTCGGTTGTCTCCTTCATCGGGATGATCCTGCCCTATGACTTCCGGACACCCACGGGCGCAAGCCCCACCGTCGCAGGACGACGCCGTGGTGATCGAGCGGTCCCGGGAGGAGCCCAAACGTTTCGACGCGCACTACACCGAGATCCACCGGTACGTCTCCCGCCGGCTCGGTCCGCACGCCGCCGACGACGTCTCCGCTGACACGTTCGTCCTCGCCTTCCGTCAGCGTCGCCGCTACGACACGAGCCACCGCAGCGCCCGCCCCTGGCTCTACGGCATCGCGACCAACCTGATCAGCCGGTACCGCCGCGACGAGGTGCGCGTCCTTCGTGCGATGGGCCGGCTGCATCCGGAGGCGGAACCGGCCCGGGGCCATGAGGACGAGGTGACGGCGAAGGTGAGCGCGCAAGGCGTCAAAGGCACCCTGGCCAGGGCCATCGCCTCCCTGCCCGCGGACCAGCGTGACGTGTTGCTGCTGGTGGCGCTCTCGGGGCTGAGCTACGACGCAGGACGCTGGACAACTGGCTGGTCGTGGGCTCGGGCTGGAACGACACCAGGCCCGCCCTACCCGACTGTGTCTTCGGATCCGTACGCGAAGTACTTCGTCACGATCCGGGTGTGCAGCGGGAACGCCAGCTCCTGCGGCCGGTCGATCAGCAGCCACTCCGTCGTCTCAGCCGTGGCGGTCACCGGCGGCAGGTCGGCCGAGCTCGTACGCGGCCCCAAAGCGAAGATCAGTACGGTGCCGTCGGGGGCGCTGAGCACGTCGAACAGCCGGACGTCGCCCGCCTCGACGGCGATGCCCGTCTCCTCCCGGAGCTCTCGGGCGGCCGCCCGCTGCCAGGACTCGCCCATGTCGATGAAGCCGCCGGGCAGGGCGAGACCGCCGCGGTGCGGTTCGATGTCGCGGCGGATCACCAGCAGGCTCTCGTCCACCGGCAGCACCATCACGGCGACGGGCAGCGGGTTGAGGTAGCTGGTGTTCCCGCAGGCGGTGCAGGTTCGCGGCCAGTCCTGGTCCGGGAGGTAGGGCGTGCCGCAGTAGGAGCAGTGCGAGTTCCTGGTTGCCACGATCATCAGGCTAACGCTGTGGATCAGCGGATGCGGGCGATGGGAAGATCGGAGCAGGATCCGGACCGGGACGTAGGAGTGGATGGTGCGCAGGAAGTCGCCGCAGGCCCCGCCACCCAGCGACGCCGAGACCGCCGAGCACATGCGGCGCCTGGCCGAGCTCTTCGCCGAGCACACCCGCCAGGACGGATACGCCTTCGACTGGGACCCGGCGTTCATGCACCATCTCGACAACTACTGCACCGAGTTCGCCGCTTCGAAGCCCGCTCCTGAGGCCGTCCACAGCGTGATCATGGGTGCGGGGGCGTATCTGGGGGAAATGATCGTCCGGCACTGCGGCTGGGCGTGGGTCTACTGCACGAACGAGAACGCCGCCGCCGTGGAGAGCCCTGAAGGACTTCGGGGCTATCCGCACAACAAGGTCGCCAAGCGGATCCACGACGGGGCCGAGCATGATCTTGAGTCGTTCTTCAAGTACGCCGTGACCGGAGAGGCGCCACGGGGGACGACTGCCCGGGTCGTCAAGCCTTCGTGGTGGCAACGACTGAGGTCGAAATCCTGACAGACTGACCCATGCGCTTCAGAACGGGCACACCGCGCGACGCCGACCTCATCGCGGCGTTGCACACCGAGAGCTGGCAGACCGCGTACGCCGGGATCATGCCCGCCTCCTATCTCGACGGCCCGCTCCTGGAGGACCGCAGGGCGCTCTGGGCCGCCCGGCTCGCGTCCGGCGGGCCAGGCGGCGACGGGCCGGGCGGCGATGGGCCGGGCGGCGATGGGAACGCCTCCTACCTGCTGCTCGCCGAGCAGGACGACGCGCTCCAAGGTTTCACCTACCTGATCACGCAGCCCGACGACCGGATCCTGCTCGACAACCTCCACGTACGCCCCACCCGCAAGCGCTCCGGCATCGGAAGCCTGCTCATGCGCCGCGCCTTCGGCTGGGCGGCCGCTCGCCATCCCGGCAAGGCGGTCTACTTGGAGGTGCTCAGGGACAACGCCCCGGCCATCGCCTTCTACGAGCGATGCGGCGGCAGCGCCACCCGGGATTTCTGGGAGCGCGTTCCTGGAGGCGTAGAGCTGCCCGTGATCGAGTACGCCTGGGCGCCGGAAGGCGTCGGCGCGCTGGCCGACCGGTAGGTGCCCCTCGGTGGCGACCGGTCACCGCGGCATGGCATGATCCATCGCGGTCGCATCCCACCCGAAGGGGGCCGTCCTCATGAATGCCAAAGCGCTGGCGTTCGTCGCCTTCCTCCTGATCGGCTCCGGCGTTCTCACCGGCCTTCTTCCGGTCACCTCGGATGGGGACGAGTGCGGGTCGGCATTCGTCGAGCGTACGCGCGACGAGCTCCTTTCCGACGGGGAGCCGAAAGCCGCGACGGGCGGATGTGACGACGTTCGAAACCTCGTGAGAATCCCGGCGATCGTGCTCATGGCGGCCGGCGGTGCCACGCTGTGCGGTGCGGTTCTCACCCGCTGGCGGATCACCCTGACGCGAGGCTGACCCGGCACGTCCCAGCAGCGCCCATGAACCCGATCACGCCGAGCCCCCGCTTTCAAAGGCGGCGAGCACGCGGGCGGTCGGGTCCGGTGCGTTCTCGTCTCTGAGGCGGTCGGTGAGCAGGAAGCCCGTCAGTTCGAACCCGGCGTCGTGCTCCTCCTCGCTCAGGAAGAAGACCCCGCCGGCGGCGTCCGGGTCCCAGCCACGCGCCAGGGCATGGTCGACGACCTTCCGCACGTCCCCCGGCGTCGGGTAGGAGCCGTCGCTCGCGCAGCCCCACGGCAGGACCGCCGTCGACAGCAGGTCCGCCTGGAGCACGCGGCTGTTCTTCCCGGCACCCCAGACCCGCAGGCGGACGCACCTGTGGCAGTCGCGCCCGCCGGACACGTGGTGGAGCTCGCCCTTCCACACGAACTCCCGCCCGCCCGCATGAAGCTTCCGCAGCCTCGTCCGGATGGTGATCACCCCCGCGTCGAAGCCTAGCCAACCCGGCACCGGTGATGCGGTCCGATTTCCGCCAGTCCGAGGTCCGGCGCCTCCCTACGATCTTGGGGATGACACAGGACAACCGGGACATCGTCATCAGCGCATGGCGGAGCTTCGCCGCTCACGACGCCGAGCGGATCGCGGCCTTCTTCACCGAGGATGCCGAGTGGCTGGCCCCCGAGGGCAACGCGACCGCCGTCGCGCTCGACGGCCCGAGCCACATGATCGGCAGGAAGGCGATCGCCCGGTTCATCGCCGACGACTTCCCCCGGCTCTTCGTACGAGATGTCGCCGTCGAGTTCCGCGGCGTCTACGCGGCGGGCGATCGCGTGATCGTGGAGGAGACGATGAGCGCGACCCTGGCGAACGGGAACGCCTACGTCAACGACTACTGCTTGATCTTCGAGCTGAAGGACGGGCTGATCCACCGTGTCCGCGAGTACATGGACACCGCACGCGGACACCGCATGGTGTTCGGTACGGCCGGGTGACGGTCACCCTTCGAACCGGATCGTCGCCCCGCCGTCGGTGATCGACAACACGCGGAAGTTGAGGGTGCGCTTGTTCCCGGAGCGGAACTCTCCCCTGGCGCCCTCCCCGAGTGACGAGGTCAGGCCCGGGGCCCGCACGACGACCATGTCCTGGTTGAAGATGCCGCCCATGTACTCCTTGGAGACGCGCACGCTGGTGAACCCGTACGCGCTGGAGACGCGGAAGCTCACGGCCCTCGTGAACGTGAACTTACACTTCCCGTCGTAGCAGGCCCGCAGGTTCGGTTTGGCCGCGGCGGCGGCCGGGGCCGCGGCCAGGACCGGCGGTGCGACCATGGCGCAGGCGAGGGTCAGGGCGGTGATGGCCATCCGAGGGTGCATGGTCTCCCTTTCGTCGGCTGCCACGGCCAACACGTGGAGTTCGGCCGCGGAGGGGTGAGACCTTTCTACAGGCCATCCGCCGGGAGGGGTCCCGGAACGAGCGTCAACGCGTACGGGCGAGATCGTACGCTGCGGCCGACAGGGCGATGACGACGAACAACATGATCACCATGAGGCCGTGGCGGAACGCGGTCGCCCAGCCCTCCCCGAGCGAGCCGAAGAACGTGGAGCCGGCCGTCGCGATGCCGATCGCCGAGCCCAGCCGCTGGCCCGTCTGCAGGACCCCCGCGGCGCTCCCGCCGCCCGCGGGCGGGACCTCCGACAGCGTGATGGCCTGGTTGGGCGAGATGACCAGGCCGCTGCCGACGCCCGCGACCAGCAGGGGCAGGGCGGTGGCCAGGCCGACACCGGGCCCCGGCACCAGTACGGTGGCGGCCATCGTCGCCGACAGGCCGACGATCACCGTGATCAGGCCGATGGCCACCACGCGGCGCCCCGCGCGGGACACCAGCCGCCCTCCCACCACGCTGGCCGAGGCCGAGCCGAGGGCGAACGGCGTGATCGACAGGCCCGCCAGCAGGGCGGTGTAGTGGAGCCCGCTCTGCAGGTACATGGTGAAGATGAAGAAGATGCCGGTGAATCCGGCGAAGTAGAACAGCGCTATGCCCGTCCCGAGGCGATATGAGCGTTTCCTGAACAGCGCCAGGTTCACGAGGGGCTCCCGCCAGTAGAACCGCTCCCACGTCACGAACCCCGCCAGGACCAGCAGCGAGGCGGGGATGAGGAGCCATTTGGCGTTCCCCTCCCATTGGTGGCGCTGGATGAAGGGGAGCAGCAGGCCCGCCACCCCCACGCCCAGCAGGAGGACGCCCACCGGATCCATGCTCTCCCGCCGCCGCGGCGCGTCCTGCCGCGGGGCCGGCAGGACGCGCCAGGCCAGGGGCAGCAGCACCAGCCCGATCGGCACGTTCACCAGGAACACCCACCGCCACCCCAGCTCGGGCCCGGACAGGGTGACCAGGGCGCCGCCGATCAGCGGCCCGGCGGCCGTGGAGACGCCGATGGCGGCGCCCAGCGCGCCGAACGCCCGGCCCCGCTCCCGCCGCTGGAACATCTGCTGGATCAGCCCCGAGACCTGCGGGTTCACCGCTCCGGCCGCCATGCCCTGCACGAGCCTGGCCGTGATCAGCACCGTCATGTTCCAGGCGAGGCCGCACGCCGCGCTGGAGAGCGTGAACAGCGCCACACCCCACATGAACAGCGTCCTGCGGCTTCTGGCGTCCCCCATGCGCCCGGCCGGGATCAGCAGGAGGCCGAACGTCAGCGCGTAGCCGGAGACCGTCCACTGCAGGCCGTCCTCCGTCGCGTGCAGGCCGGCGCGGATCGACGGCAGCGCCACGTTGACGATGCTCACGTCCAGGCCGGTCATGAACGCCGCGACCAGGCAAACGGCCAGGGCGTGCCGCCGCCTGCCGAACCCGGTCTCCGCGCTCGTCGTGCCCAGATTCTCACCGCCCTCCTTAGGGTTCTCTTACCGGGCAGAGGGCGAGTAACGTCCGATCATGGACACGATGGCCGTCGAGCAGAACGGCATCAACGCGGTCCCCGAGGCCGAGCGGCGCGGCCGGCCGGGGGATCTCTTCTGGCCGTGGGCGGGCTCCAACCTCTCCCTGTTCGGGGTCGCCTTCGGCGTCTACATGGTCGGTCTCGGCCTGGGCGTGATCCCCGCGATCGTCACCGGGGCGGTCGGGTACGCGCTGTCGTTCCTGCTGGTGGGCCTGGTCGCGGTCGCGGGCACGCGGTCGGGCGTGCCGACGATGACGCTGGGCCGGGCGCCGTTCGGCTACCAGGGGAACAAACTGCCCGCTGTCCTCTCGTACGTCTCAAATGTCGGCTGGGAGATCGTACTCGTCACGCTCTCCGCGCAGAGCGGCGCCGCGATCCTCGCGCGGCTCGCGCCCGGCATCCCCGCCACCACGGCCACCGCCGGGTGCTTCGCCGTCGCGGCCGTCGTGGTGATCGCGGTCGGCGTGTACGGCCACGCCATGATCATGGCGGTCCAGCGGTACCTGACGTACGCGTTCGTCGTGCTGACGGTCGTCTACATGGCCCTCATGCTGCCGAAGCTCGGCGGATCGCTGACGAGCACAGGGGGTCCCGGCGAATGGGTCGGCGGGGTCGTCTTCGCCATGACGCTGCTGGGCCTGGGCTGGGTCAACTGCGGCGCGGACTACTCCCGCTACCTGCCCGCGAACTCCCGCCCCAGATCGGTGGCGCTGTGGACGACGCTGGGGGGCGCGGTCCCGCCGATGGTGCTGCTCGTGTTCGGCGTGCTGCTGGCGGGCGGCGATCCGAAGCTGGCCGAGGCGGCCGGCGGCGACCCGGTGGGCGCGCTGGCCGGGGCGCTGCCGACGTGGTTCCTGCTGCCGTACCTGCTGACCGCCATCGGCGGCTTCCTGGCCGGCGCGATCATGGACATCTACTCGTCCGGGCTGTCGATGCTGGCGCTCGGCGTCCCGGTCAGGCGGCACTACGCGGTGCTGATCGACGGCGTGCTCATGGTGCTCGGCGGCTACTACCTGCTGTTCGTGTCCGGCAGCTTCCTCGGCACCTTCCAGGCGTTCCTGGCGATCATCGGGGTGGTGATGGCGGCCTGGGTGGCGATCTTCCTGGTGGACATGTGGCGGCTGCGCGCGGGCGGCAGGTCCTACGACGAGCGGCTGCTGCGGCCGGGCGCGCCCGCGCTCAACTGGGCCGGCCTGGTGTCGCTGGTCGTGGCGTCGGCCGTGGGGCTCGGGCTGATCACGTCGGCCGACCCGAACATCGCCAGGATCGTCGGCTTCCTGATGAGCGACGAGATGAGGGCGGGCACGTTCGCGGGGGCGAACATCGGCGTGGTGATCGCCCTCGTGCTGGCCGGGCTGCTGTACTTCCTGATCACCGTCTTCACCCGGCGGCGCAGCGGGACGTGACGCCGCCGAGGTCCTGGGGTTACTCTTGGTGAGTAATGATGGACATTCCGTCGCGGTTGCTGCGGTGGGCTGTGCATGTCACGGCCTGCGTGCTTCTCGTGCTCGCAGTGGTGACCTCGCTGCGCGAGGGCCAGGCGGCCGTGGCCGCCGGAGGTCTGCTGCTCGGCCTCGCCCATGCCGCCGGCCTGGTGGTGTCCGGCGGCCGGCGGGGCGTGTGGCTCGGGGTCGTGACGGCCGGGTGGGTGGTGCTGGCCGTGGCGGCGCCGCCGTACGTGTGGCTGGCCTTTCCACTGCTGTTCGCGTACCTGGACGTGCTGCCGCTGTGGGGGGCGATGTTCGGGGTGACGGTGCTGACCTCGGCGGCGATCCTGGCGGCGGCGTGGCACGCCGGCGAGCTGACCCTGCCGCTGGTGGTCGGGCCGGGCATCGGGGCCGCGGTGGTGACGCTGCTGGCGCTGGCCGGCAAGGCGCTGAGCCGCGAGGTCGAACGGCCGGAGTGAAGGGCCCCGGTCAGGCCGTCACGATGGCGAAGTCGGGCACCGGCCGGTCAAGCACGGCGACCAGCCGCTGCAGCGCCCCCGTGTCCCCCTCGCGCTCCACGCCCCCGACGCCCTTGCCCGCCAGCAGCCCCACGAGCTGGTCCTTCGTCAGCCGGAGCGTCAGGTCGGCGCTCTCGTCCGCGGGCTCCCGCTGCTGGATGAGCGCCCCGTTCGAGAGCGTCGTACGGTAGTGCTCCCCCAGGTCGGTCAGGTGCCAGTCGATCGAGAGCCGCTCGTGCCAGGCACGCGGCCCGTCCACGCGGATCGCGAGCGAGTCGAAGATCTGCTCCACGGACAGCGCGCCGAGCAGGTCGAGCGAGGTGGAGTCCACGGTGGCGGGCACGATGCCCTCTGACAGCTCCAGGGCGCCCATGAGGTAGAAGTTGCGCCACACGGCGTTCTCTGCGCCGTGGCCGAGCCGGGTGTAGACCTCGGCGAGCAGGTCGCGGGCCTCCTTGTTGCCCTCGTCGGCGAAGACCGCGTGGTTGAGCAGCTGGGCGGCGAAGCGCAGGTCGTTCTCGCCGATGTAGCGCCTGGCGAACGCGACCACGGCCGAGCCGCCGCCCAGGCAGTCGACGTACCGGACGGCGCTCTCCCGCGGCGGGTGCTCCCACAGATGCGCCGGGTTCCCGTCGAACCACCCCAGGTAGCGCTGGTAGACGGCCTTGACGTTGTGGCTGACCGAGCCGTAGTAGCCGTGCGTGTGCCAGGCCAGCTCCAGCTCGGGCGGCATGTGCATGACCTCGGCGATCTCGGGTCCTGTCAGGCCCTTGTTGAGCAGCCGCAGCGTCTGGTCGTGCAGGTACGCGTACATGTCCCGCTGCTGCTCCAGGAACCGTACGATGCCGTCGCGGCCCCAGGTGGGCCAGTGGTGCGAGGCGAACGCGACGTCGGCCCGGTCGGCGAACAGCGTGACGGCCTCGTCCAGGTAGCGCGCCCAGGCGCGGGCGTCGCGGACCATCGCGCCGCGCAGGGTGAGGATGTTGTGCTGGTTGTGCGTGGCGTTCTCGGCCAGGCACAGGGCGCGGCGGTCGGGGAAGAGGAAGTTCATCTCGGCGGGGGCCTCGGCGCCGGGCGTGAGCTGGAAGACCATCCGGACCCCGTCGACGGTCTCCTCCTGGCCGGTACGGGTGACGTCCACCGTGGGCGGGATGAGTGACACGGTGCCCGTCGAGTTGGTCATGCCCAGACCGCAGCCGATCTGGCCCTCGGGCGAGCGGGGCAGGGCGGGGCCGTACATGTAGACGGCCCGGCGGGTCATGGCGGGGCCCGCGTAGACGTTCTCCGACACCGCGTGCTCCATGAACCCCTCCGGGGCCAAGATCGGCACGCCGCCCCCGGTGACGCCGCGTACGCCGCCGAAGTGGTCGATGTGCGAGTGCGTGTAGACCACGCCGGTGACCGGGCGGTGGCCGCGGTGCTCGCGGTAGAGCCGCAGCGCGGCGGCGGCGCACTCCGTGGAGATCAGCGGGTCGATCACGAGGACGCCGCGCTCGCCCTCGACCAGGGTCATGTTCGACAGGTCCAGGCCGCGTACCTGGTAGACCCCCTCGGCGACCTCGTACAGACCCTGCCTGGCGCACAGCTGGCCCTGGCGCCAGAGGCTGGGGTGGGCCGTCGCCGGGCACTCCCCCTGCAGGAAGTCATAGGAGTCGTTGTCCCAGATGACCCGGCCGTCCACCGTTGGGATCACTGCCGGACTCAGCTTCGCGATGAACCCGCGGTCCGCGTCGGCAAAGTCGTCCTTGTCATGAAATGGAAGGTCTGCCATGTCTAGCCGAGTGCCCGGGAATCACACCCACATAGCTCAACAAACACCCCTAATAGCATGAATCTAGGGCAATAAGGACAGACCTGGCTCGGGTTCGTGAGGCCGTGTGGTTGGCTGGTCGGGTGGAAGCGTGCGTGTTCGACCTCGATGGCGTGCTGGTGGACTCCGAGCCCGTGTGGGAGGAGGTGCGCCGGGCGTTCGTCGCCGAGCACGGCGGCACCTGGCAGCCCGACACGCAGTCCAGGCTCATGGGCATGAGCACCGGGGAGTGGGCCGCGTACCTGCACTCGCTCGGGGTGTCGATGACTCCCGACGAGATCGCGCGGGGCGTGGTGGACCAGATGGCCGCCCGCTACCGCGACGAGGTGCCGCTGATGCCGGGGGCGGTCGAGACCGTGCGGCGGCTGTCCGACGCCCTCACGCTCGGACTGGCCAGCTCGTCGCCGCGCAGGTTGATCGACGTGGTGCTGGACGCGGCCGAGCTCAAGGAGTGCTTCGCGGCCACGGTCTCGACCGAGGAGGTCGCCCGCGGCAAGCCGGCGCCCGACGGCTACCTGGAGGCCGCCCGGCGGATCGGGGCGGATCCGCGCAAGTGCGTGGCGGTGGAGGATTCGAGCAACGGGCTGCGGTCGGCGCACGCGGCGGGCATGCGCGTGATCGCCGTGCCGCACCCGCGTTATCCGCCCGCTCCCGACGCGCTGGCGCTGGCCTGGCGCGTCCTGCCCGATCTCGACGAGCTGACCCCTGATCTGCTGCTTGTTTGAGCACAGCACCGGGTCGCTCTCGTGAACGCCGAGGTCGGGTGGCTATGCTTACGGAATCGTGCGAGACATCACGGTTTTCTCTGGTAGTGCCCATCCTGAGCTGGCGGAAGAGATCTGCAAGCACCTGGGCACGCCACTCCACCCGGTGCGCATCGAGCGCTTCGCCAACGACGTCCTCGAAGTGCAGCTCCAGGCCAACTGCCGTGAGCGCGACGTGTTCCTCATCCAGCCGCTCGTGCCACCCGTACAGGAGCATCTGGTCGAGCTGCTGCTGATGCTGGACGCGGCGCGGGGCGCGTCCGCGGCGCGGACCACGGTCGTTCTCCCGCATTACGCCTACGCCAGGTCGGACAAAAAGGACGCCCCGCGCATCTCGATCGGCGCGCGGCTGGTCGCCGACCTGATGGTGGCCGCGGGCGCCAGCCGGGTGCTGGCGATGACGCTGCACTCGCCGCAGGTGCACGGCTTCTTCAGCGTCCCCGTCGACCACCTGCACGCACTGCGCGAGCTGGCCGCGCACTTCCGCCAGTACGACCTGTCCAACACGGTCGTCGTCTCCCCCGACCTCGGCAACGCCAAGGAGGCCGCCCACTTCGCCCGCCTGCTCGGCACCGGGGTCGCCATGGGCGCCAAGCAGCGCTTCAGCGACGACCGCGTGGTGATCAGCTCCGTGATCGGCGACGTCGGGGGCAAGGACGTGATCATCCTGGACGACGAGATCGCCAAGGGCAGCACGGTCATCGAGCTGCTCGACCGGCTGCGCGAGCGCGGGGCACGCTCGGTGCGGGTGGCCTGCACGCACGGGCTGTTCGCGGGCGGGGCGGTGGAGCGCCTGAGCGCGCTGCCGGAGGTCATGGAGATCGTCTGCACCAACACCGTGCCGTCGCCCAAGCCCAGCGACAAGCTCACGGTGCTGTCGATCGCGCCCGCGCTGGCCGAGGCCATGCGCCGCATCCACGACGGGGAGTCGGTGAGCGCGCTGTTCAACGCGTCGTGAGGGCCTGACCGGAGCCGCGGGGACCCGCTGTGATCTGCGCGGCTTTCCCACTCGACCCTTTATCGATCATAGTTGCCAGTATGCACGCGGGGACCGAACGACTGCTGAGCGACTTTCTCCGGGGGGTCGAACCGGCCGTGCCCTTGGTCGCGTTATGGGCGCACGGTTCGCTGGCCACCGATGACTACCAGCCTGGGCGCAGCGACCTCGACCTGATCGCGATCGTCGACACACCGGTGACGATGGAGCAGTGGCGCCGGATCAAGGCCGCCCACCGGGCGCTCGACGGGCCGCTGACCGCCCAGCTGCACTGCTCGTACATGGCCAGACAAGAGCTGGCCGACCCCTCGATCGAGCACGTGACCTGGGCGCATGAGCGCATCTTCCGCCGCCCCGTCACCGCGGTCACCCGCCGCGAGCTGCACGAGGGCGCCGTGGAGCTGTACGGGCCGCCGCCCGCCGGGCTGCTGCCGCCGGTGTCGGACGCGGAGCTGGCCGGCTTCGTCCGCGGTGACCTGCGCGACTACTGGCTCGGCAAGACGCGGGCCCGGCGGCGCTGGCTGCGCGACATCTGGGTGGACCTGGGCCTGCTCACGGTCGCCCGCGCCACGGTCACGCTCAGGGAAGGGCGGATGATCACCAAGCGGGAGGCCCTCGACGTGCTCGCCGAGCTGGGGGCCCCGGAGAACGTGGTGGCCGACATCCGGGCCCGCCGCTACGGCACGGAGCGGCCGGTGCTGAGCCAGTTCAGGAGGGGGAGGCTGGCCCGCGCGTTCGTCAGGTCCGCCATCAGGAAGGCCCTGACCTGAGGGTCGCCGTGAGCTTGGCCAGCGCCTGCGTGATCTCCTCCGGGGTCAGGCCGAGCGCCGAGCGCTGGTAGCCGTACACCTCGGGGGCCAGGGGCGCGAGCAGGACGTCCACCAGGGCGTCGGGGTCCGGGGTGCGGGCGGCGACCAGGAGCGCGCGCACGTGCGCCCGCCAGAAGCCGTACGCGCCCGTCTCGAAGCGCGAGCGGCCCACTTCCGAGCCGAGGACCAGGTGCCGGTGGTCCTCCAGCAGGCGCACCATCGCGGCGTAGAAGGCGGCCAGCCGCTCGCCGGGCGGCGCTCCCGGGCCGAGCGGCGGGTCGCCGCGCAGCAGCCGCTCCTGTAGCGCCCGCTCGTGCTCGTCGAGGAGCGCGACCGCGATCGACGCCCGGTCGGGGTAGCGGCGGTAGAGCGTGCCCCGGCCCACCCCGGCCTTCTTGGCGATGTCCTCCATCGTCACGTCCTGCGGGGGCCGCTCCGCGAAGAGCTGGGCGGCCGCCTCCAGGATCCGCGCGCGGTTCCGCGCGGCGTCGGCTCTCTCCATGCCTCCGATTGTATCTGGACGC
Organism: Nonomuraea sp. NPDC005650; assembly: GCF_040605375.1. Classification (NCBI taxonomy): domain Bacteria; kingdom Bacillati; phylum Actinomycetota; class Actinomycetes; order Streptosporangiales; family Streptosporangiaceae; genus Nonomuraea; species Nonomuraea sp. NPDC005650. Next base: position 33,243 of record NZ_JBEXCR010000071.1, on the reverse strand, counting down.
ATCGTCCGGTTATATTGAAGTGGACAGCGTGTCCGCTTAACCCGTTCAAGGAGAGATCATGTTGCTGCATCTGGACGCGAGCGCGCGCCGGGCGTCGTCGTTCTCGCGCAGGCTGTCCGCCGTGTACGCCGACACGTGGCGGGCCGCGCATCCCGATCGCCGGTACGCCTACCGGGACCTGGCCGCGCAGCCGGTGCCGCACATCGGCGAGGCGTGGACCGAGCTCTGCGACCACATCCTCGAACACGAGATAACCGACATTTCGCGATATCGGGAGGCGGTGCGGACGCCCGCCCAGCGGCAGGCGTGGGCCGTCGTGGAGCCGCTGCTCGACGAGGTGGTGGCGGCGGAGGTGATCCTGATCGGCACGCCGATGTACAACTACTCGATCCCCTCGTCGTTGAAAGCCTGGCTCGACCAGATCACGTTCCCGAAGATGTCGCTCGAAGGCCGCTCGTTCGTGGTGACGGGCGCGCGGGGCGGCGCGTACGGGCCGGGCACGCCCCGCGAGCCCTACGACCACCAGGAGCGCTACCTGCGCGACTTCTTCAAGGGGCACTTCAGGGTCGAGGACGTGACGTTCATCCACGCGGAGCTGGTCAACGCGCGGCTCGACCCGGCCCTGGCGCACCTGCGCGACAGGCACGAGGAGTCCCTGGCCGCGGCGCTCAAGGAGGCGGCCCGGTGAACTGGCTCGTCCTGCTCCTCGCCGGCCTCGTCGAAGTGGCCTGGTCGCAGAGCATCAAACCGACGCAGAACTTCACCCGCCCCGTGCCCACGCTCGTGTCCCTCGTCCTGATGGCCGCCGCCGTCTGGCTGCTCTCCCAGGCGATGAACACGCTCCCCGTCGGCACCGCGTACGCCGTCTTCACCGGCATCGGCGCGGTCGGCGCGATCACCCTGGGCATCGCGGTCAGCGGCGACCCCGTCTCGCCCGGCAGGCTGGCGGCGCTCGCCCTGATTGTCGGAGGGATAGTCTTGGCCCGGATTACCACCTAAACCAGGGAAAGGGCGGCAAATGGGGGAAATCAGGCAGTCCTATCTGGTGGCCGCGGCGTCGGCGGTGTCGCTGCTCGGCCACCCCGCCGTGGCGGCCGCCTGGGACAAGCCGAGCGCCTTGACCGAGTTCAGCGTCGCGGGGCTGGCGGGACACCTGGCCCACCAGCTCGTCAGGGTCCGCGACGTGCTCACGCCGGACGGGGAGGCCGGTGAGCCGGTCGAGCTCCTGGAGCACTTTTCGAGGTCGCCGTGGGTGCAGGCGGGGCTCGACCACGAGAGCAACGTGAGCGTCCGGCGCGGCGGCCAGGCCGCCGCCGCGGACGGGCCCGCGGCGCTGGTGGACCGGACGGAGGCGCTGCTCGACCTGCTGACCGCCGCCCTGCCCGCCGAGCCCGGCGACCGGGTCGTGCACCTGCCGTGGGCGGGCTGGTCGCTGCGGCTCGACGACTTCCTGCTCACGCGGCTGATGGAGCTGGTCGTGCACTCGGACGACCTGGCGGCGAGCGTGGGCCTGGACACGCCGGAGCTGCCGTCCTCGATCATCGACCCCGTCGTCGAACTGCTGGCCCGGCTTGCCGTGCACCGGCACGGGGCCACGGCGGTCATCCGCACGCTGAGCCGCGCCGAACGCGCCCCGGCCACCATCAGCGCCTTCTGACCCGCAGTCGCCGGGCGTGCGGCGGGCCGTCGGCCGGCGCATGGGGCGTAGGGACGGGCGGGGTCAGGAGGCGAAGGAGCGCAGGGCCGTGACGACCTCGCGGCCCGACAGCGCGCTGTCCGGGTCGAGGAGCCACTGCGACAGGAACCCCGTCAGCAACGCCTGATAGAGCGTCCCCACCAGCCGCTCCCGCTCCGGATCGCCCCCCAGCTCCACCCCCTCGAACAGCTCGGCCAGCCCCAGCCGCGCCTCCGCCGTGGCACCCACCAGTTGCTCGCGCACCTCCGGCAGATGGTCAATCTGCCCCAGCAACTCGAACTGCGTCAGCCACAGCGGCCGGAGGCGGGTGAACGACTCCACCACCCGGTCCCAGGCCGCCTCGAACCGCTCCAGCGGCGTCGCGTCCGGCTTGACGTCGGTCGACAGGGTCGCCGCCAGGTCGTCCCCCCACTCCCGCATCGCCTCGAAGAGCGCCTCGTTCATCAGCGCCTCCTTCGACTTGAAGTGGTAGCCGATGCCCGCCAGGCTCACCCCGGACGCGTTGGTAATGTCGCGCGCCGTCGTACGCGAGTAACCCTTCTCGATCAAGCACCGCTTGGCCCCGGCCAGCAGATCTTCCCTGTTTCCCATGCCCACAGCCTAGCACAAGTGTCTGGAAAATCTGTCCTAGACAAGCGTCTGAGACATGTGTACCGTCAGGGCCATGACGAAGAGCATCCTCATCTCGGGCGCAAGCATCGCCGGCACCTCCACCGCGTACTGGCTCAGGCGGCACGGCTTCGACGTGACCGTGGTCGAGCGGTCCCCCGCGATCCGCGAGGGCGGCTACAAGGTCGACATCCGGGGCGCGGCACTCCAGGTCGTCGAGCGCATGGGCCTCATGGCGGCGGTTCGCGAGGCGAGCACGGACATGCGGATCGCCACCCACTACGACGCCAGGGGCAGGAAGGTCGCGAGCATGGACGCCGACCTGTTCGGCGGGCGCACGGGCGACGACGCCGAGATCATGCGCGGCGACCTCAACGAGCTCCTGTACGACCTCACCCGCCACGACGTCGAGTACGTCTTCGGCGACTCCATCACGGGCATCGCGGAGGACGGCACGGTGACGTTCGAGCGCTCGGCGCCCCGCAGGTTCGACCTGGTCGTCGGGGCCGACGGCGCGCACTCCAACACCAGGAGGATCGCCTTCGGCGAGGAGTCCCGATACGCCCGCGACCTCGGCTACTACATCTCCATCTGCACCGTCCCCAACACGCTGGGCCTGGACCGCGAGGAGGCCGTGCACGTGACCGCCGGCCGGACCGCGAACGTCTACAGCACCCGCCGGGGCACCGGCGCCAAGGCCCTGTTCATGTGGTCGTCCGAGCCGCTGGCCTACGACCACCGCGACGTCGAGGGCCAGAAGGACCTGCTGGTGAAGGCCATGGCGGGCGTCGGCTGGGAGGTGCCCGAGCTGTTGGAGTCCGTACGCGACGCCGAGGACTTCTACTTCGACTCGGTCAGCCAGATCCACATGAACCGCTGGTCCGAGGGGCGCGTCGTACTGGTGGGCGACGCGGCGTACTGTGCCTCGCCGGCCTCGGGACAGGGCACGAGCCTGGCGCTCGTGGGCGCGTACGTGCTGGCGGGCGAGCTGGCGAAGGGCGGCGGGACGGAGGGCTACGAGCGCGAGATGCGCGGGTACGTCGAGGCCAACCAGGCGCTCGGCCCGGCCAACGTCAAGGGCATGGTGATCGGCTCGGCCGCGGCCGTCTGGTTCCAGACCCGGATGATCAGGCTGCTCCCGCACCTGCCCGGCCGCGACCGGATGATCGAGAGGATCACCGGCCCGATCCACCGCGCCGCGAACGCCATCACGCTCAAGAACTATATGGAATAAAGCGTTCCGTTCTGCTAGTCTAAGAGCAGAACGTTCCGTTCCAAAGAAAAGGGGTTCGCCATGACCATCCTCGTCACCGGAGCCACCGGGACCGTCGGCCGTCTCGTCGTCGACGAGCTCCTCGCGGCCGGGCAGCACGTACGCGCCCTGACCAGGAACCCCGCCAAGGCCGGACTCCCCGAGGGCGTCGAGGTCGTCGCCGGAGACCTCGCCCGGCCCGACTCGCTGAAGGACGCCTTCGAGGGCGTCACCGCCGCGCACTTCATCAACTTCGCGGGCGACGACTACGCGCCCCTGCCGGACGGCGCCGCGATCGCGGAGCTGGCCGTCCAGGCGGGCGTGCGGCGGGTCACCGTGCTGGGCGGCCGCGAGGACGGCCCTCTTGAGCAGGCGCTGGCCGCGACCGACCTGGAGTGGACGCTGCTCCACCCGGTCGAGTTCATGTCCAACACACTGCGCTGGTGGGCGCACACGGTGAAGACCGAAGGCGTCATCAAGGAGCCGTTCGGCGACCGGCTGAGCGCCCTCGTGCACGAGCGCGACATCGCCGCCGTGGCCGCGACGGTGCTGGTCCAGGGCGGCCACGGCGGCAGGACGTACGTGCTGACGGGCCCCGAGGCGATCACGCTCAGGCAGAAGGTCGAGATCCTGGCGGCGTCGATCGGCCGCGACGTCGCGTACGTGGAGCTGACCGTGGACGAGGCGCGCGCCAAGTGGGCCGCCGACGGCATGGGCGAGCAGACCATCGAGTTCCTGGTCCAGGCGCTGGGGAGCACCCCGGAGGTCGGCTACACGGTGGTCCCGACCGTGCGCGAGGTCACCGGACGGGACGCGCGCGGCTTCGCTCAGTGGGCCTCGGAGAACGCCGACGCCTTCCGGGCGTGATCGGTGACCTCGGGATAGTCCTCCACCGGGGTCCGCCTGCCGAGCAGGTGCAGGTCAAGGAAGCCGACCAGGTGAGCGCGGGTGATCCGCAGAGCCCGCGCACCGTCCAGCTCCTGCGCGGGCAGACCGAGCGCCGGCCTGAGCACGGCGTAGTCGACGAAGGCCGAGTGGTCGGTCCCCGCCACCGTGATCCAGCGCTTCCAGCCCTTCAGGTTGACCCAGGCCTTGTCCCACGAGCCGTAGCCGGGCGCGTGGGCCGGCGCCCCGACCAGCATGAACGGCCGGTCGAGCGGCTCGTCCAGCTCGAACGTGCCGTCCAGGTTGACGCCGGCCTTGATCCGGGTGTCGGCGAGCATGGTCCGGGCGGCGGCGTACCCGCCCATGGAGTGGCCGACCATGGCGATCCGCGACCGGTCGACCACCTTGCCCCACCGGCCCTTGAGCAGGTCGCCGAGCACGAACCGCACATCCTCGACCCGGCTCGCGGCCACCTTGCCGTTGTCCTGGCCCTTCACGCAGGCCAGGCAGGTGGTGGTCCGGCCGTCGGGGAACGTGGTCGCGACCGACTCGTACGTGTGCTCCACCGCCGCCACCAGGTATCCCCTGCTGGCCAGCTCCTCGGCCAGTGAGGTCAGGGTGGCGCGCGGGAAGGAGAAGCCCGGCGACATGACGACCAGGGGCAGCCTGCCCCCTCTGACGGGGGCGTCGAGCCTGGCGTACGTCCTGGTCCTGGTGAGCGCGTCCGGGGAGACGTCAGGGAAGCCCTTGAGGATGGCGGCCGACTCCTGGGGCGTTACGTACGGCGCGGGCCGCCCTGCGGCCTTCTCGGCCGGGTACCAGAGCGAGACCATCAGCTCCCGCCGGGCCGCCTCAGGGTTCCAGGGGTCGGGGCGGCTCGCATCCACCAGGTGCAGGCTGGTCGTGCCGACGGGCCGCGGCCCGGTCGGCTTCGGAAGGGCGAGATCGGCCGCCTGCGCCGGAGCGGCTCCGGCGCAGGCGGCCAGGGACATCACGACTGTCACAAGGGTTTTACGCATGGGCCCAGGCTGGTGCCGGAGGCCGCCGCCGGGGACGCCCCGATCGTCGGTCGGCTCTTACTACTTTCGGCTTAATATCCCTTTCCGGTCGGCCCATACGCTGTGAGGCATGCGGTTCGTGCTGCTCGGCGCAGGTGTGTTCGGGGCCTCGCTGCTCGTGGTGATGGGGGAGGCCGGGGTGCCGTCGACCCTGCCCTTCCCGGTGCTCGTCGCGGTCGCCGCGGTCGCGGGCCTGGCCGCCTGGCGGGCTCGGCGGTCCTGGTGGCCGCTGGCCGCGGTGGGCGCCGTCGGCTACGTGTGGCTGGTGATGTGGCCGCCGCTGCTGGTGGCCTGCTACTACGCGGGCCTGACCCTGAGCAGGTGGCGCCTGGCCGCGTACGTCGGCGGCTGCGCGGTCGTGTGCGGGGTCGCCGCGCTCATGGGCACGCGGCGGAGCGGCCCGTACGAGCTGATGATCGCGACCACGGGCAACGCCCTGGCCCTGGCGGTCACCGTGATCGCGCTGCCGCTGGCGCTCGGCCTCCTGGTGCGCGCCCGCCTGGACGCCGCCAGGGAGCGCGCCGAACGCCTCGAACACGAGCAGGTCATGCGGGCCGAGCAGGCCAGGGCGCAGGAGCGGGCCAGGATCGCCAGGGAGATGCACGACGTGGTGGCGCACCGGGTCTCGCTCATCGTGCTGCACGCGGGGGCGCTGGAGCTGCGGGCGCCCGACGAGGAGACGGAGCGGGCCGCCACCCTGATCGGCGGGATCGGGCGCGAGGCGCTGGCCAACCTGCGCGACGTGCTGGGCGTCCTGCGCACACCCGGGAACTCCGCGCTCGTGCCGCCGCCCGCCCTGGGGGACCTCGACCGGCTGCTCGACCAGTCCCGTGCCCTGGGCATCACGGTGACCAGGCACGACGAGGGCGAGGCGAGACCGGTCGAGCAGGCCGTGGAGCGGACCGCGTACCGGGTGGTCCAGGAGGCGCTGACCAACGTGCACAAGCACGCGGGCGACGCCGCCACGGACGTGCTCATCCGCTACCGGACCGAGGAGCTGGAGGTGGAGGTGCGCAACGAGAAACCCGAAAGGCCGCCCCAGGAACTGGCCGGTTCGGGCTGGGGTCTGGTGGGGCTGCGGGAGCGGGTGGAGCTGCTCGGCGGCACGCTCCGTACGAGCGCGCAGGACGGCGGCGGTTTCCTCGTGAGCGCCAGGATCCCGGCATGATCAGGGTGCTGGTCGTGGACGACGAGGAGCTCGTCCGTTCGGGGCTGAGGCTGATCCTGGAGGCGGCGGGCGACATCGCGATCGCCGGCGAGGCCCGCGACGGCGCCGAGGCCCTGTCCGCCGTGCGGCGGCTGCGGCCGGAGGTCGTGCTGATGGACGTCCGCATGCCGGGCATGGACGGACTGACCGCCGCCGCGCGGCTCCTGGCCGAGCCGGACGCACCCAAACTGATCATGCTGACCACGTTCGACCTCGACGAGTACGTGCACGAGGCGCTGCGCCTGGGCGCGGTCGGGTTCCTGCTCAAGGACACCCCGCCGAGAGAGCTGGCCGCCGCCGTCCGCACGGTCGCCGGCGGCCAGGCCATGCTCTCGCCCTCGGTCACCAAGCGCCTGATCGCCTCGTACGCGAACCGCGCCCCCTCCCGCGCCGAGGTGGCCCGCAGGCAGCTCGCCCAGCTCACCAGGCGGGAGGAGGACGTGATCAGGGCGCTCGCCCGCGGCCTGTCCAACGCCGAGATCGGCCGCCAGCTACGCCTGACCGAGGCGACGGTGAAGGCGCACGTCAGCCGAGTGCTGGCCAAGCTGGGCCTGGCCAACCGGGTCCAGGCCGCCATCCTGGTCCACGACGCCGACCTGGGCTAGACCTGGGCTAAGCGTCGACGGCGTCCGCGTAGTAGCAGGCCGCCTGGGCCTCGGGCACCGCGGGCAGGATGTCCAGCAGCTCCGACCGGCACCTGGCGTCCACCCCCGCCTCGGCCGCCTTCCCTGAGGCGAGCACCTGGCAGCGGGCGTGGAAGCGGCACCCGCCCGGGATCCGGGTCGGGTCCGGCGGCTCGCCGGTCAGCACCACCCGCTCGGGAGACTCCGGCAGCACCGACATCAGGGCCTGCGTGTACGGGTGCCGCGGCGCGGTCAGCACCTGCTCCACCGGCCCCGACTCGACGATCCTGCCCAGATACATGACCGCCACCCGGTCGGCGATGTTCCAGGCCAGGCCCAGGTCATGGGTGACGACCAGCGCCGACAGCCCCAGCTCGTCGCGCAGCCGCAGCAGCAGGGCCAGGATCTCGCCGCGCACGGAGGCGTCCAGCGAGGCCACCGGCTCGTCTGCGACCAGCACCTTCGGGTTCAGCGCCAGCGCGCCGGCGATCACCACGCGCTGCCGCTGCCCGCCGGACAGCTCGTGCGGGTAGCGCAGGAAGAACCGGTCGGGCGGGCGCAATCCAGCCCTGGACAGCGCCTCGGCCACGACCTCCCGCTCGTCCGGCAGCCCGTGGATGCGCGGCCCTTCGGCGACCGCCTCGTACACGGTGTGCCTGGGGTTGAGCGAGCCGGTCGGGTCCTGCAGGACGAGCTGCACCTGCCTGCGGTACGCCTTGAGCGCCTTGGAGCCGTAGTCCAGGGCCGCGCCTCCGTACCGGACCTCGCCCGAGGTGGGGCGTTCGAGGCCGAGCAGTGTGCGCGCCAGCGTGGTCTTGCCGCAGCCGGACTCACCGACCAGGGCCACGATCTCGCCCTCGCCGATGGCCAGGTTCACACCGTCCACGGCCTTGGCGCGGCGACCGCGGGAGGAGAACTCCACGTGCAGGTCGCGGGCCTCCAACAGGCTCGGCCGGGCCGTCGAGACCGCCTCGGCGGTGGTCTGCGTCTCGGTCATGAGGCCTCCTCCTTCTCGCGTACGTGCACGCAAGCGGCGGTACGGCGCTCACCCGCGGGCCACAGCTCCACATCCAGCGTGGCGCATTCGTCCAGCGCGACCGGGCAGCGCGGGTGGAACGAGCACCCGCCGGGAAGCTGCATCGGGTCGGGCGGGTCGCCCCCGAGGCCCTTCGGCGCCAGCCGCGAGGCCGGGTCGCCCACTGTGGGGAACGCCGCCGCCAGCGCCCGGCTGTAGGGGTGCTTGGCGTCGTGGAACACCTCGGCGGACGGCCCGTACTCGACCATGCGGCCCGCGTACATGACCGCGAGCTGGTCGCACACGTCCGCCAGCACCGACAGGTCGTGCGAGATCATGATCAGCGAGATGCCGTGCTCGGCGACCAGCTCCTTGATCAGGCCCAGGACCTGGGCCTGCACCATCACGTCGAGCGCGGTGGTCGGCTCGTCGGCGATGATCAGCCGGGGCGAGCAGGCCAGCGCCATCGCGATCATCACGCGCTGCCGCTGCCCGCCGGACAGCTCGTGCGGGTAGCTGCGGGCCCGCCAGGCGGGCAGGCCGACCTGGTCGAGCAGCTCGGCCACGCGCTTGCGGGCGGCCTCCGGCTTGGCCAGGCCGTGGACGAGCAGCGGCTCGGCGATCTGGTCGCCGATCCTGCGCACGGGGTTGAGCCCGTGCTGCGCGCCCTGGAACACGATCGAGGCCTCCGCCCACCGTACGGCGCGCATGCGGCCCCACTTCATGGTGAGCACGTCCTCACCGTCGAGCAGGATCCGGCCTTCGACGCGCACGTCGCGGGGCAGGAGCCGCAACAGCGCCATGGCCAGCGTCGACTTGCCGGATCCTGACTCGCCGGCGACTCCGAGTGCCGCTCCGGAGTCGAGCTTCAGCGACACACCGCGCACGGCGGGCACCTCGCCCGAGGCGATGCGGTACGTCACCGACACGTCGTCGAGTTCGAGCAGGGTGCTGTGCTTGATCGTTCCCTCGCTTCGCTCGCTCATGCCGCCCTCCTGAGCCGCGGGTTCAGCACGGCCTCCAGGGCCCGGCCGACCAGGGTGAACGCCATGACGACGACCAGGATCGCGAGACCGGGGATGAGGATGTACCACCACGCGCCATGCGTGGCCGCGCCGTAGTCGTAGGAGGAGCGCAGCATGGTCCCCCATGACGTCTTGTTCGCGCTGGCGCCCAGGAAGGCCAGCGTGGACTCGGTGACGATCGCGCTGGCCACCTCCAGCGTGGTGCTGGCCAGCAGCAGCGGCGCCACGTTGGGGAGCACGTGCCTGGTCGTGATGTGCCAGTGCCCGGCGCCGAGCGCCTTCGACCGCTCGATGTAGGGCCTGGCCTCGACGGCGAGCGTCTGGGCCCTGATCAGGCGGGCGGTGGACGGCCAGGAGGTGACCGCGATCGCCATGATCACCGTGAACGTGGTGCCGCCCAGGATGGCCGCCAGCACCAGGGCGGTCACCAGCGAAGGCAGCACCAGGAACCAGTCCGTGACCCGCATGAGCAGGCCGCCGGCCCACCCGCGGTAGTGCCCCGCGGCGATGCCGACGACCGTGCCGATCACGATGCTGAGCACGGCGGCGAGGAAGCCGATGAGCAGCGAGGTGCGCGACCCCCACCAGACCATCAGCAGGATCGAGCGGCCGGACTCGTCGGTCCCGAAGGGGAAGTCCAGGCTCGGCGCGCCAAACTCGTCCCCGGGGGCGTCGACGACGCTGGTCACGCCCTCGTCGATGAACAGCGGCGCGATCAGCGCGAGCACCACGGCGACGAGCAGGACCACCGTCCCGGCGACGCCTGCTCTGTGGGTGCGGAAGTCGGCCCAGAACCGGCTCATGGCGAGCTTCCTGCGGGCCGCGGCGACGCTGGTCATGCCGACCTCACTCTCGGGTCGAGCATGTGGTAGACCACGTCGGCCAGCGTGTTCATGACGATCACGGCCACGGTGATCAGCAGGAACGTCCCCTGCATGAGGGTGAAGTCGGGCACCTTGATCGCGCGGTAGAACAGCTGCCCCAGGCCGGGCCAGGTGAAGATCGTCTCGACGGTGACCGCGCCGCCGACCACGAAGCCGATGCGCATGAACACCAGCGTCACCGTGGGCAGCAAGGCGTTGGGCACCGCGTGGCGGCGCCGGACCTCGTCGTCCCGGAGCCCCTTGGCCCTGGCCACGGTCACGTAGTCCTGGCTGATCTCCTCAAGCAGCGACGAGCGCATGACCAGCAGATACTGGGCGTAGACCACGCCCACCAGGGTCAGGCACGGCAGCACCATGTGCGAGGCCACGTCCAGCACGTACGCGAAGCCGTCCGGCGCGTCCACGCTCTCGATGCCCCTGAACGGGAAGAGGCCGGGGATGGGCCCGATGCCGACGCCGAGCACCATCATCAGCAGCAGCCCCAGCCAGAACGTGGGCACCGACCAGAGCACCAGCGACACGCCGGTGGAGAAGCGGTCGGTCCTGGTGCCCGGCCGCCAGCCGGCCCGCGTGCCCTGCCAGATGCCGAGGCTGACGGCGATGACCAGACCCGTGCCCGCGAGGAGCACCGTCGGGCCGATGCGCTCGCCGATCAGGTCCAGGACCGGGCGCTTGTACTCGTAGGACGTGCCCAGGTCGAGCCTGAGCGTGTTGCCCACGAAGTCGAAGAACTGCTGGAGCACCGGCTTGTCCAGGCCAAGTCGGTGGCGTTCGAGATTGAGCTGGTCCGGCGTCATGTTGCGGCCCTGCGCGAGGTTGCGCACCGGGTCGCCGGGCAGCAGCCGGAACACGAAGAACGTCCCGACGATCACCATGGCGATGCTGAACAGCGCCCCGCCCACCTTGGACAGCGCGTACTGCAGCGTGCCGCGGTGGGTGGAGCGCTCGTCACCAGGGCCCGCCGCCTGGACGGCGGGCTCTGCTGCTTCCAGCGGAGTGGTCATTCGCGCTCGTCGGCGACGCTCTTACGCCGCCTGGTCACGAGGAAGACCACCAGTCCGATGACCACGACGCCGCCCACGACGCCGGCGATGAGGCCGGTGTTGGAGCCGCCCTCGGCGCTGGCGCCGCTCGCCGCCGCGGCCTTGACGTCCACGGTGTAGAACGGCCAGTAGCCGCTGCCGCCGTACAGGAGGCCCTTGTCCTCAGGGATCGGGGTGATGCTGGTGACCCGGTCCTTGCGGTAGCCCTCGAGGTCGTTCGGGTAGTAGATCGCGATGACCGGGGCCTCGGTGTAGAGCCGCTCCTCCATCTTCTTGATGGTCTCGGCGCGCTTGGGCCGGTCGAGCTCCTTCAGCTGCTCCTGGTAGAGCTTCTCGAAGGTCTCGTCGCAGAAGAACGACTCGGTGCCGCCGCCCTCGCCGCCCGGGGCCGGCCTGCGGCTGCACAGGTGCGTGGCCAGGACCTCCTCGGGGTCGGGGTTGACCGACCAGCCGCTGATCGCGATGTCGAACAGCCCGGTGACGCCCGTCTCCTCGGTGAACTTGCTGGAGTCGAGCTTCTTGGTGGTCAGCGTGATGCCGATCTCCTTGAAGAAGCCCGTCAGGTACTCGGCGAGCTTGTCCTCGATCGGGGTGTCGGTGTGGATGCTGAAGCGGAACTCCAGCTTGCGCTTGCCGTCGGGCATCGTGCGGATGCCGTCGGAGCCCTTCTTGTAGCCGGCGTCGTCAAGGATCTTGTTGGCCTTGGCGGGGTCGTAGGTGACCTTCTCGTCGCCCGTGGCCTCCCAGAAGAAGTCCTTGAACATCGGCGGCACGATCGAGCCGTCGGCGGGCTTGGCCAGGCCGTTCTGGACCTCGTCGACCAGCTTCTGCTTGTCGATGGCGAAGTGCAGCGCCTGGCGGACCTTGACGTCCTTCAGGGCCGGGTGGCCGTCACCGACGGGCTTGTTGTCGGTGGTGGTGGCGCCGTGGTTGATCTGCAGGTACGCCGCGCGGCGGCCCTGGGTGTTCCACGCCTCGATGTTCGGGTCGTTCTGGATGGCCTGGTACTCGGGCGGGCTGAGCCGGCCGATCAGGTCGATGTCGCCGTTCTTCAGACCGGCGATGGCGGCCTGCGGGTTGTCGTAGAAGATGACCTGCAGCTCGTCGAGCTTGGGCTTGCCCCGCCAGTAGTTGGGGTTGGCCTGCAGCTTGACGTACTGGTCCTTCTTGTGCTCGATCGCGATGTACGGGCCGCTGGTGACGGCCGGGTACTTCTCGGCGTCGTAGTTGGCCATGTCGGTGACCGACTCCCAGACATGCTTGGGCATGATCGGGATCGGGTTGTCCAGCATGGACGCCTGCGGCGCCTTGAGCTTGATCGTCAGGTCCTGGCCGCTGGCGGTGACGCTCTCGAAGTTCTCGACCGCCGGGCCGTTGGCCGTCTTGGCGGCCTCGTCCGTCATGATCTTGTTGAACGTCCAGGCCGCGTCATCGGCCGTGATCGGCTTGCCGTCCGACCACTTCGCCGCACGGATCTTGAACGTCCACGTGAGCCCGTCGGGCGTCGTGGTCCACGACTCGGCCAGGTCGGGGCTGGGCTGGAGCGTCTTGGAGTCGGGCACCGTGAGGAAGCCGTACATCCAGCGGTGGATCGACGTCGAGACCAGGCGGACCGCCAGGAACGGGTTCATCGAGTCCATCGACTGTGTGGCCCCGACGCGCAGTACCTTCTTCCCCGCCGCCGGCTCCTGGGCATGGGCGGCCGTCGCGCCCTGACCCGCCACTAACAGCGCGACACCCAGCACTGCCAGGCGCGCGATCCATTTCCTCATATGTGCCTCACCTTCAGGCGGGGTTTTCCTGTGTAGAGAAAGGCACACCATACGGAGACCGCGTGTCAACGCGCTGCGGAAAATTGTTTCATTCTCGTTTCCTTTTGCGGTGTAAATTTTCAGTCCCCTTGGGGCCGCCGTGGTCCGGCGCCCCCGAGGGGACGGTGCGGCATCCTACGCGGCGTCAGTGGCAGCCACCCGAACCGCAGCACGAACCCCCTGCTTGCGGCAGCATCTCGATCGCGCCCGCCAGCTCGTAGCCGGCCTCCACCACCGCCGCGTCGATCAGCCCGCGGTCGAGCGGCGCCTGGCTCGTGACGGTCACGGCCTTGGTCGCCAGGTCCACCTCGACCCCGCTCACGCCCGCGACCTTGCCGACCTCCTCGGTCACGGCGCTCACGCAGTGGCCGCAGGTCATGCCCTCAACCTGGTACGTCGTGACGGTCATGGCTCGCTCCTTCACCCTTGATCCTTTGGCTGGCCCACTATACCCCCTAGGGGTAAATGCGCATAGTACGCGCCCACCCGGAAAGGGGGACGGGAAGCACGCGGGCGGCACGCCCAACCTCGTCTCCACCAGGCGGGGCCAGATCCAGGCGTTCAACCACCTGGACAAAGCCGACCGGTTCGCCGTGGACGCCACGGTGGAGGAGGCCGACCCGGCCTCGTTCGACGGCCTCGTGCTCCCCGGAGGCGTCGCGAACCCCGACTACCTGCGGATGGTGCCGCAGGCCGTCCGGTTCGCCCGCGCCTTCTTCGACCTGGGCAAGCCCGTGGCCGCCATCTGCCACGCGCCCTGGACGCTGATCGAGGCGGACGTCGTGCGCGGCCGTACCGTCACCTCCTGGCCGAGCCTGCGGACCGACCTGCGCAACGCGGGGGCGACGTGGACGGACCAGGAGGTCGTGGTGTGCACGTCAGGGCCGAACACCCTGGTCAGCAGCCGCAAGCCGGACGACCTCAAGGCGTTCTGCCAGGCCGCGGCCGACGCGTTCGCGGCGTAGCCGAGGGTCAGAGCAGGGCCTCGGCCAGGCCCCTGACCGAGGACTTCAGCCGCGCCACCCCGCCGTCCGCCATGACGTGCCGGGCCAGGTCGGCGTCGAACGAGCCCAGCAGCGCGTGGGCGGCGAACTCCGCGTCCAGGCCGCCGTCCGGCCGGGCCTCGGCGACCAGGGCGGTCACATGCGCGTGCCAGCGCAGATAGGTCGGATCGCGGTACTTGTCCTCGGCGCAGGCCCGCTCGTGCGCGGCGAAGAGCGCCAGGTTCCGCTCGGCCAGCTCGGCCAGCTCGTCCAGGAAGGCCAGCAGCCGGGCCTTGGGCGGTGCGCCGGGGCCGAGCACGGAGCCGGGCGTCTCGATCGCGAGCGCGAGCGCGGCGGCCCGCTCGGCGAGCAGCTCCTGGAACAGCCCGGTACGGCTGCCGAAGCGGCGGAACAGCGTGCCCTTGCCGACCCCCGCCGCCGCGGCCACCCGGTCGAGGGAGATGTGCTCGGCGCCGTGGGCGGCGAGCAGCTCCTCCGTGGCCCGCAGGATCGCCTCCCGATTACGGGTCGCGTCTGACCGCACCGGCACTACCTCCCCTTGCAAGCGGACCGTCAGTCCTCATACTATCCCTGCGAGCAAAGCGGACCAACAGTCCGAATCCATCCTGGCGTCAGAGAGGAACGAACATGCGCGCGTTGGTCGTGGGCCCGCAAGCCGAGGGACGCTTCGCGGAGGTGCCCGAGCCCGTGCCGGGGCCCGGGCAGGCGCTGGTCGAGGTCCGTCACGCGTCCGTCAACTTCAGCGACCTGCGGCACATGGGCCGCCTGCCGCAGGGCACCGTGCTCGGCTACGACGCCGCCGGGATCGTCCTGCGCGCCGCCGCGGACGGCACGGGACCGCGTGCGGGCGCGCGGGTGGCGGCGTTCGGGGCGGGCGCGTGGGCCGAGCGGGCGGCGTTCGACACCGGCTCGATCGCGGTGGCGCCCGACGAGGTGGACCTGGTACGGGCCGCCGCGCTCCCGATGGCCGGCCTCACCGCCCTGCGCTCCCTGCGGGCCGCCGGACCGGCGCCGGGGTCACGCGTCCTGGTGACCGGGGCGGCGGGGGCTGTGGGGCGGCTGGCCGTGCAGCTGGCCAGGCGCGCGAGCGCCCACGTCGTGGCCTCCGTCAGCAGACCGGAACGCGCCCACCGCCTGACAGCCCACCTCACCCGCGCCAAGCCTGCCACCGAAACCCTGGCCGAGCCTGCCGCCGGAGCCCCGGCCGAGGCGGTCGCGAGCCTCGGGCCCGTCGAAGTGCTCGGGCCCGTCGAAGTGGTCGTCGGCCTCGACGGCGTCGAGCCGGTCGACATCGCGATCGAGACGGTCGGCGGCCCGTCGCTCGTCGCCGCCTGGGCCCTGCTGAAGCCCGGCGGCAACCTCCAGAGCGTCGGCTGGGCCTCCGGGCAGCCCGCCACATTCCCCCCGAACTCGACCTTCTCCCTGGGCCGGGCCAGGTCCCTCAACTCCTTCGGCGACGTGACGGCCCCCGCCGACGACCTCGCCCACCTGCTCGCCCTCGTCGCCGCGGGCGAGCTCTCCGTCGAAATCGGGCGGCACGGCTCGTGGGAGGACCTGGACGACGCGAAGGCCGCCCAGCTCGGCGGCGCCGTCACCGGGAAGATCGTCCTGCAGGTTGGCCATGCGCCCTGACGAGGCCGAAACCCACCTGTAACGCCTTGTCCTCTCGTGAGAAATGGTCTAGATGTAGTCCAAATGGAGTGTCCTCCGCGCCCCCCAGGGAGACCTCAATGACCACTGAAGAGGATTCCAGGCGACTGGCCGAGCTCGGCTACAAGCAGGAGCTGGCCCGCACCTGGAGCGGTTTCTCGAACTTCGCCATCTCCTTCTCGATCATCTCCATCCTCGCCGGCTGCTTCACCACCTTCGGTCAAGCCTGGAACTACGGCGGCCCGATCGCCATCTCCTGGGGCTGGCCGCTGATCTCCGCGTTCATCCTGATCATCGGTTTCTGCATGTCGGAGCTGGTGTCGGCGTACCCGACGGCGGGCGGCATCTACTGGTGGGCCGCCACGCTGGGCAAGCCGATCCACGGCTGGTTCACCGGCTGGCTCAACCTGATCGGCCTCATCGCGGTCACCGCGTCGGTCGACTACGGCTGCGCCACGTTCCTCAACACCACGCTCAAGCTGGTCACCGACGGCGCGTGGGAAGCCACGCTGTCACAGGCGTTCCTGCTGTTCGTGATCATCCTCGTGGCGCACGCGCTGATCAACATCTACAGCCACAAGCTCATCTCGCTGCTGCAGAACGTCTCGGTCTGGTGGCACGTCGCGGGCGCCGCGATCGTGGTCGGGATCCTGATCTTCGCGCCCGACCACCACCAGTCGCTCGGCTTCGTCTTCGGCGGCACGAACAACAACTCCGGCTTCGGCTCCGGCTCCGACGGGCTGTCGTTCTGGTTCTACGTGCTGCCGCTCGGCTTCCTGCTCACCCAGTACACGATCACCGGCTTCGACGCCTGCGCGCACGTGTCGGAGGAGACCCAGGGCGCGGCCAGGACCGCCGCCCGCGGGCTGTGGCAGTCGATCTTCTACTCGGCGATCGGCGGCTGGATCCTGCTGCTGTCGTTCCTGTTCGCGGCCACGAACGTGGACGAGATCAACAAGCAGGGCGGCTTCGTGGGAGCCATCTTCGAGACCGCGCTCTCGGCCCCGCTGGCCACGGCGGTCTTCGCGATCTCCACGATCGGCCAGTTCTTCTGCGGGATGAGCTGCGTGACCTCGATGTCGCGCATGACGTACGCGTTCTCCCGCGACCGCGGCGTGCCCGGCTGGCGGCTGTGGTCGAAGGTGGACCGCAACCGCACCCCGGTCAACGCGATCATCGGAGGCTGCGTCGTGGCCGCCCTGATCACCCTGCCCGCCCTCTACGCGCCTCCCGGACTGACCACGCCGGTCGCGTTCCTGGCCGTCGTGTCGATCGCGGTCGTCGGCCTCTACCTGGCCTTCCTCATCCCGATCTGGCTCCGGCTCCGCGCGGGCGACGCCTTCAAGCCGGGCCCGTGGACGCTCGGCCGCAAGTACAAGGTCCTCTGCTGGATCGCCTGCGTCGAGATCGTCGTCGTGTCGATCTACTTCGTCCTGCCGATCTCGCCCGCCGGGGTGCCCGGCGACAAGACCTTCACCTGGACCTCGGTCAACTACGCGCCGATCGCGGTCGGGGTGGTGCTGGTCGGCATCGCCCTGTGGTGGGCCCTGTCGGCCAAGCACTGGTTCACCGGCCCCCGCCGTACGGTCGACGAGGTCCCGATCTCCTGACCCTGCAGGCGGGTACGGCCACCGGCGGCCGCACCCGCCTGCTTGCAACCTGCCGGCGTCCCTTCATGGCAACGCTCTACACCTGCGGCGGCAAGCTCGACGGTGGCGGGCACGACGCCGGCGTGCGGGTCTTCCCCCGCGGCTGAAGGGCCGGTCAGGAGGCTTCGAAGGCGGTGGCCACGACCGTGCGGACCTCGTCCATCGAGGCCGTGCCCAGCTCGCGCTTGAGCGAGGTCATGTCCACGTCGGGCATGCCGCAGGCGACCGCCCAGTCCCACGGCTGCAGGTCGCCGTCCACGTTGAGCGCGAACCCGTGGCTCGTGACGCCCCGGCTCTGCCGCATCCCGATCGAGATGATCTTGCGGCTGGTGCCGGTCGTCCAGACCCCGGTCAGCAGCTCCGAACCCGGCGGCGTGTCGCGGCGCTCGGCGGGCAGCCCCAGCTTGCCCAGCGCCTCCACCAGGCGCAGCTCGACCTCGCGTACGTAGTCGACGATGCCCTGGTCCTGGGCGAGCTTGACGATCAGGTAGCCGACGAGCTGGCCCGGCCCGTGGTAGGTGAGCTGGCCGCCGCGCCCCGTCTCCATGACGGGGATGCCGCGCTCGGGGGCGGGCAGGTGGGACAGCGGCGTACGGCGCCCGACCGTGTAGACCGACGGGTGGCTGAGCAGCCACAGCGTGTCCGGCCGCTCGTCCCGCTGGCGCTGCCCGACGAGGTCGGTCATGCGCTCCATCGCGGGGTCGTAGTCGACGAGATCATCCTGGATGAGTGTCAGCGGCCTTGCCCTCATCCTTCGAGGATAAGCCGCGTCCCAGGCATCGGCGCACGCGCCCCGGGCGGCTCCCGACCTCGGCACCGAGATCGCCTGGCGTGGCACGCAGGACGATCTCGGTCGAGACACGGCGGGCGCTACGCGGCCGAGCGGTAGCCCTTCGGCTCCTCCGGGATGAGGATCCACATCACGACGTAGACGACCCAGAGCGGCCCGGGGATGAGCGACAGCAGCAGCCACAGGATCCGGACGAGAGTGGGGGGCAGGCCCATCTTGTCGGCGAGTCCGCCGCAGACGCCGGCCAGAATCCTGTGCTCTCGTGAGCGGTACATGATGTTCCCTCCGTGTGTGACGACCTACCTGTTCAACGGACGGCCGGGCCCACGGACTCCCGTCAGGAACCCTGAGAAAACCCTGTAAGGGTCAGCCACTCATGCGCCATGCCCAGATGTCGGCTGGTCAGTCCCCGCTCCGGGTCCACATGGATGAGCAGGAAGTCGGCCAGACCCTGACGCACCCTGAGGTACTCCTCGTCCTCCGCCCACACCTGGTCGTCGAACCAGACGAACGGCCGCCGGCCCACGTACCGGGCCACGTGCTGCGTCTTGAACATCTCCCCGCGCTCCGAGACCACGTCCGGGTCCAGGGGGATGACGGGCAGCGAGGGGAGGCCGAGCCTGGGAGCGATCCAGTCGTTGGCGTGGTGCTCCCACGTCGTCGCCCAGACCAGTTCGGAGCCGGTCGCGATGGCCAGGTCGAGGAGCCTGCGGCCGTGGCGCGGGTTGAGGTGCACGGTGTAGACGTCGTCGTCGATCGTGCACCGGAAACGCCGGAAGTCCGGCGTGGGCCGCCCCATCGGGTTGAGCACGCCGTCCACGTCCAGCAGCAGCAGTGGTTTCATCCGGTCCGGTATTCCTGCGGGCTGATGCCCCGCACGCGCTTGAAGGCCGCACTGAGCGCGAACGGGCTGCCGTACCCGACCTTCCTGGCCACCGAGCCGATCGTCGAGGCCGGCTCCCGCAGCAGGTCGGCGGCCAGCGCGAGGCGCCAGTCCGTGAGAAAGGACATGGGCGGCTCGCCGACCAGATCGGTGAAGCGCCTGGCCAGCGACGCCCTGGACACGCCCACCTCGCCGGCCAGGGCGGCGACCGTCCACGGGTGGGCCGGGTTGTTCTGCAGCAGGCGCATGGCCCTGCCCACGACCGGGTCGCCCATCGCGCGGTACCACCCGGGCGCCTCGTCCGCGCGAGTGGCGAACCACGAGCGCAGGACCGCGATGAGCAGCAGGTCGAGCAGCCGGTCGAGGACCGCCTCCTGGCCCGGCTCGTCCTTGACGATCTCGGCGCCGAGCAGCGAGATGATCGGGTCTCCCGGCTGGGTGAGCAGCGGCGGCAGCGCGTCCAGCAGCCGCCTGCTGACCTCGCCCTCCAGGTTGTACGTGCCGGTGAGCAGCACGGTGCCGCCCGACGCGTCGTTACCCCAGGTGCGCACGCCCATGGACATGGTGTCGTAGGGCGACTCCCCGTCGATCGTGCGGCACTGCTGGCCGGGGAGGATGACGACCTGCGGCTTGAGGTCGGGGTCGGAGGCCACCGTGTACGGCGCCGGCCCCCGCGCGATCGCGACCTCCCCCGGCGACAGGCGCACGGGCTCGCCCGAGTCGAACGCGATCCACGACTCCCCGCGCACCTGCGCGATCAACGACAGCGGGGCCTCGTCCTGGATGCGCAGCGACCAGGGCGGATCCAGGATCGAGCGGAGCAGGAAGGCGCCACGGGCCCGCGGGCCGTCGAGTAGCGCCGCGAGCTGGTCCATGGGTTAGACGATCGCATATGCCAATGCGCTTCTCAACCATGGAGAGTCTTATGGGTATGGCGGCTTACTAGATGCATGACAATTCTGGTTCTGAGCGGCACGGGCAAGACCGGCCGCCGTGTGGTCGACCGGCTCAACGCTCTCGGCCTGCCCGTGCGGGTCGGCTCCCGGCCCCTCTTCGACTGGCGGGACCGCTCCACGTGGCGGCCCGCGCTCGACGGCGTGACGGCCGTCTACCTCGCCTACGTCCCCGACCTGGCCCTGCCCGGCGCGTACGAGGACGTCAAGGCGTTCACCGAGCTGGCCGTGAGCGGCGGCGTGCGGCGGCTGGTCCTGCTGTCCGGGCGGGGCGAGCCGGAGGCGGAGGCCAGCGAGCGGACCGTCCAGGAGTCCGGGGCCGAGTGGACGATCGTCCGCTGCAGCTGGTTCATGCAGAACTTCAGCGAGGGCTTCTTCTTCGACCAGGTCCTCGAAGGCGTCATCGCGATGCCGGTCGCCGACGTGCCCGAGCCGTTCGTGGACGTGAACGACATCGCGGACGTGGCCGCCGCCGCCCTCAGCCGGGACGGCCACGCGGGCCGGCTCTACGAGCTCACGGGGCCGCGGCTGCTGACGTTCGCGCAGGCGGCCGAGGAGCTGTCCGTGGCCACCGGCAGGGAGATCTCATTCGTTCAGGTGACCCGGGAGGAGTACGTGGCCGCGGCCGTCAAGGACGGTCTGCCCCAGGAGGAGGCCGAGGGGCTGGCGGCGCTGTTCACCGGCATTCTGGACGGCCGCAACGCCTCCGTGGCGGACGGCGTGCGGCAGGCCCTGGGCCGCCCGGCCCGCGACTTCACCGACTACGCCGCGGCCGCCGCCGCGATGTGGCAGCGCCCGTGAGAGTCCGGCGAGGGCGAGAGACGTGAGACACGTTGGGGCCGGCCGGGAGTCTGTACGCTACGCGAGCAACTGACCGGCCCTCGCATCCGCTAGCCTCACCCTCGTCACTCCCGCATTCTCGGAAGGTTGTCGTCGTGATCGGCTGGCTAGAAGCGGTGGTTCTGGGGTTGGTCCAGGGGCTCACGGAGTTCCTGCCGATCTCCTCCAGCGCCCACATCCGGGTGGTCTCCGCCTTCGCCGGCTGGCAGGACCCGGGGGCGGCGTTCACCGCCGTCATCCAGATCGGCACCGAACTGGCCGTGCTGATCTACTTCCGCAAGGAGATCTGGGAGATCATCTCCACCTGGACCAGATCCCTGTTCAACAAGGACCTGCGCGGCCAGTGGGGCGCCCGCATGGGGTGGTACATCATCGTCGGCTCGCTGCCGATCGTGGTGCTCGGCGTGACGTTCAAGGACCAGATCGAGGGCGTCTTCCGCGACCTGCGCCTGGTGGGCACCACGCTGATCGTCTTCGGCCTCCTCCTGTGGTTCGCCGACCGCACCGCCCGCAACAAGCTCACGCTGGAGAAGCACCTCAGCTTCCCCCACGCCATCGTGTACGGCCTGGCCCAGGCGCTCGCACTGATCCCCGGCGTGTCCCGCTCGGGCGGCACCACGACCGCGGGCCTGCTGCTCGACTACCGCCGCGAGGACGCCGCGAAATACTCGTTCCTGCTGGCCATCCCCGCCGTGCTGGGCTCGGGCGTCTACGAGCTGCGTGAGATCGGTCAGGGCCCGGCCCCCGCGTGGGGGCCGACGATCCTGGCCACGGTCATCTCGTTCGTCGTCGGATACCTGGCCGTGGCCTGGTTCCTGCGTTACATCAGCACCCACCGCTTCACCGGCTTCGTGATCTACCGGATCATCCTGGGCTTCTTCCTCATCCTCGC
Source organism: Nonomuraea sp. NPDC005650 (assembly GCF_040605375.1). Classification (NCBI taxonomy): domain Bacteria; kingdom Bacillati; phylum Actinomycetota; class Actinomycetes; order Streptosporangiales; family Streptosporangiaceae; genus Nonomuraea; species Nonomuraea sp. NPDC005650. Next base: position 11,474 of record NZ_JBEXCR010000071.1, on the reverse strand, counting down.
GTCCACCGCGGGCTGGATCCCGACCCTAGGCTGACACGAGGGCCGGAGCCGGATAGTACGCCGCCCACGCGTCGTCGCCCATGCGCAGGATCTTCAACCCGGTCCAGCCGAGGGCGACGGCGGGCAGGGCCCAGAACACCACGGTCGCGGGCCCGTACGGGATGGGGAACGAGACGACGTACCCCACGAAGACAAGCAGCGGCACCCACCAGCCGACGAAGCCGGCCCGCCACACGGCGACGGTCAGCAACGGCAGGCCGGCGATGGCGAAGAACATCCACGGCAGCTGGAAACCGAAGATCACCCCGGGCAGGTTCAGCATCTCGTCGAGGATCCGCTGGGCCTCCTCCGGCGGGTGGTGCTGCCCCAGCCACCACTCCACGGGGTCCATCATCAGCAGCGCGGACATCGAGAGATAGCCGATCACCGTCATCCCCGCCGCCACGTGGCCGAGCCGCGTGGCCTTGCGCCGGGTCAGGTGGGCCAGGCCGAGCGCGGCCACGGCCATGAGCATCCAGCTCCAGTGGTAGAGCGCGGACTCGGTCTGGGCCAGCGCGGGGTTCGCGCCGTAGCTGACCGCCTCCCGGTCGTCGCCCCAGGTGCCGGGATCGACGACGACGGCGACGGCCTGGAGCAGCGGGGCCACGACGAGCAGCACGCCCGCCGCGACGCGCCGAAAGGTCACCTGGTCGTTCAACATGCCGACGACGGTAGGCGCCGCGCCCGCCGCCCGTCGTCCGCCTGCGGGCCGACCCCGGGTCCGCTGCGCGGCGGAGAAGATCAGGTCGACCGCAGGGTCCGGGGGTAGCGGCTGCAGACGGCGAAGACGACGGCGAAGAGGGCCCAGGCGGCGACGTACGCGACGGGGTGGGCCCACGTGTCGCCGATGAGGTCGGCCAGCGTGACGCGGCCCTCGAAGTAGAGCGCCAGGCCCGCCACCGCGCCGGGGATCGCGCCCCACCAGCGCTGCCACCACACCTCGTGGACCATCACCTCGAACACCACGAGAGCGATCGGGCCGAACAGGAGGAACTTCAGCGCCGGCGGCTCGGACAGGAGCGCGCCGAGCCCCATGACCGCCACCGCCGAGGCGACCGTCAGGAGGACCACGGCGCCGAAGGGGGCGGGCTCGTTCCGCGGGTCGATGTCGTCAGCCACGATCACCATTCTGGCCGACGGCCCGCTACCCGACGGACACTCCTTCCTTCGGGGAGACCGCCGCCGGACGGTAGGTCGCCAGCGTGAACAGCAGCGCCACCAGCGCGAACGCGGTGGCCAGCACGATCACGCCCGCCCTGCCGTACCAGTCGAGCGTCGCGCCGCCGGCCAGCCCGGCCACGAACAGCCCCACGTACTGCGCGGAGGACAGCAGGCCCAGGCCGATCGGCACGTTGCCGGGCACCACGGAGACGGTCCTGAACTGCTGGGCGGGGGCCACCAGCCAGCCGAGCGCGCCCCACAGGAACGCCCACACCAGGGCGACGGGCAGGGCCAGGTTCGCGACGGGGATGAGGGCCAGGAACACGGTGCTCGCGCCCAGGGCGAGGAGCACCATCCTGCGCGGCCCGTACAGGTCGGTGAAGCGCCCGCCGAGCTGGTTGCCCACGATGCCGCCGATCCCCCACGCCCACAGCACGGCGGGCAGCGGCAGGTCGAACAGCGACCCGATGTAGGTGTACGCGGTGAAGCCCGCCGCGAACATCAGCAACTGCGTCACCAGCACCGCCAGCACCTGCCGGTCGCCGAGCGGCGCGAGGCGCTCCCTCAGCCGCCCCGACGCCGGGATCCTGACCGCCGGCACCACCGCCGCGACCCAGGCGAACCCGATCACGCCCAGCCCCACCACCAGCCACAGCGTGGAGCGCCAGCCCGAGACCGAGCCCAGCCAGGTGCCCAGGGGCACGCCGATCGCGGTGGCGACCGTCAACCCGCCCATCACCAGCGCGAGCGCGCGCCCGCGCCGCTCGGGCTCGGTCAGCGCGTTCGCCACGCCCGACGCGGTCGGGGTGAACATCGCCGCCCCCGCCGCCGCGACCACCCGGGTGGCCATGACCAGCGCGTACGTCGGAGCCAGCGCGGTCAGGACGTTGCCCAGCACGAACACGCCGAGCGCCACCAGCAGCACCGTCCTGCGCGACAGGCGGGCGGTCAGGGCGGCGAGGACGGGCGACAGCACCGCGTACGCCAGCGCGAAGACGGTCATGAGCTGGCCCGCCGCGGAGGACGAGATCCCCAGGTCCTTCGAGATGGGCGGTAAGAGCCCGGCGGTCACGAACATGCCTGTGCCGATCGCGAAATTTCCGGCAGCAAGCGGGTAGAGCCGCGAAGTCATCAAGCCTCCAGAGCACGGTTGGACACACATCAAACTGTCTTATAGTTGGATTGTTGTCAAACAATAAAACGAAGGTAGGGTTGGACCATGCGCCTGCTACCTCACCCGGCGACGGAGGACATCGAGCTCACAGAGGTCCTGCGGGCGCTGTCAGACCCCGTCCGCCTGGAGATCGTCGTCCGGCTCGCCCTGCGCGGCGTGATGAACTGCGGCGACGCGGGCGACGACCTCGGCGTGCACAAGTCGACCGCCTCGCACCACTACCGCACCCTGCGCGCGGCCGGCGTGGTCCTTACCAAGCAGGAGGGGCGGGTGAAGTACATGAGCCTGCGCCGCGACGACCTCGAGTCCCGCTTCCCCGGCCTGCTCGACTCGGTCCTCTCGGCGGCCGGAATCCCGACCACCGTCCTGAGTCCGCCTGCCGACCTGGGCCCGGCCACTGCCGCCCTGAGCCCGGCCGCCGTCCTGAGCCCAACCGCCGACCTGAACCCGCCTGCTGCCGCCCTGAGCGCGAGCGCCGACGTGCCCGCACAGCGTTGATGCGCCACGACTCGCTGCCCATCCGGGACGTCCTGCCCGAGCTGCTCGCCGCGCTCGACCGGCGCGGCAGCGCCGTGCTCACGGCCCCGCCCGGCACGGGCAAGACGACGGTCGTGCCGCTGGCCCTGGCCGAGACGGGCATGCGGGTGCTGGTCGCCGAGCCCCGCCGGCTGGCCGTACGCGCGGCGGCCAGGCGGATGGGCGTGAGCTACACGATCAGGGGCGAGCGCCACACGGGCGCGAACCCGATGGTCGAGGTCGTCACCACCGGTGTCCTGCTCCAGCGCCTCCAGCGGGACCAGGAGCTGGCCGGGGTGGACGCGGTCATGCTCGACGAGTGCCACGAGCGGCACCTGGACGCTGACACCTCCCTGGCGTTCCTCCTGGACGTACGCGACACGCTCCGGCCCGACCTGCGCCTCCTGGCCACGTCGGCGACCGCCGACGCCGAGCCGTGGTCCCGGCTGATCGGCGGCCCGATCGTCGCGGCCACCGGAGCCGCGTACCCCGTCGAGACGGTGTGGGCCCCACCTTCCCGCCCGGTCGCCCCGCCGCACGGCCTGCGCGTCGACCCCGCGCTCCTGTCCCACGTGGCCTCGGTGGTACGCAGGGCGCTGGCGGAGCGGGACGGCGACGTGCTGTGCTTCCTGCCCGGCGTGGCCGAGATCGGCAAGGTCGCCGGGATGCTGGACGGCGTGCCGGTCCTGCAGGTGCACGGGCAGGCCCCGGCCCACGTCCAGGACGCCGTGCTCGCGCCGGGCTCGGACCGCAGGGTGGTGCTGGCCACGTCCGTCGCCGAGTCGAGCCTGACCGTCCCCGGCGTGCGGGTGGTGGTCGACTCCGGCCTGGCCCGCGAACCCCGTACCGACCACGCCCGCGGCCTGGGCTCCCTCACCACGGTCAGGGTCTCGAAGGCGTCGGCCGGCCAGCGCGCGGGCCGGGCGGGGCGCGAGGCGCCGGGCACGGTCTACCGCTGCTGGTCGGCGGCCGACCACGACCGCCTCGCCGACCACGCGCGGCCGGAGATCGCGCTCGCGGACCTGACGGGGTTCGCGTTGCAGGCGGCCTGCTGGGGCGCGCCCGACGCGTCGGGCCTGGCCCTGCTGGACCCGCCTCCGCCCGCCGCGATGTCCGCCGCCGCCCGCACCCTGGAGGCGCTGGGCGCGCTCGACCCCGCCGCGCGGGTGACGGACCGCGGGCGCCGGATGGCGCTCGCGGGCGTGCACCCCCGCCTGGCCAGGGCCCTGCTCGACCTCGGCCCGCAGGCGGCCGAGGTGGTGGCCCTGCTGTCAGAGCAGCTGCCGCGCGATGCGGGCGACGACCTGGTGGAGGTCTGGCGCACGGCCCGCCGCGGCGGCACCGGCTTCGCCGCCCGCTGGCGCCAGGAGACCAGACGCCTCCAGCGAACCACCGGCCAGGCCGCCGCGGGACGTCGTGGTGTGGCCGATGACGAGCTGGCCGGGACGGCGGTGGCGCTGGCGTTCCCCGAGCGGGTGGCCCGAAGGCGGGGCGGCGGCTACCTCATGGCGTCCGGCACGCAGGCCCAGCTCCCCGAGGGCTCCAAGCTGCACACCGCCCAGTGGCTGGCCATCGCGGTCGCCGACCGGCAGACGGGCTCCGCGTCGGCCCGCATCAGGCAGGCCGTGGAGATCGACGAGGAGACCGCCAGGCTGACGCACCCCGCCACCACCCAGGACGAGATCGCCTGGCACGTCCCCCCGGGCGAACGCCGCGGCGACGTGCGCGCCCGCCGGGTCGAACGCCTGGGCGCGATCGAGCTGTCCGCGACCCCGCTCAAGGACGCCGACGTCCGTGAAGCCGTCCTGTACGGCCTGCGCACCGAGCCCGACGTCCTGACCTGGACGAAACAGGCCAAGGACCTGAGGGACCGCCTGGCCTTCTGCCACCGCGCCATCGGCGCCCCCTGGCCCCCTACGGACGCGCTCATCGACCTGGCGGACCAGTGGCTGGAGCCCGAGCTGTCCAGGGCTCGCCGCCGGGCCGACCTGGAGCGCATAGACGTGGCCGCGGCGCTGAAACGCCTGATCCCCTGGAGCGAGCGCCTGGAGACGGCGGCCCCCGAACGCATCGAGGTCCCCAGCGGCTCCCACATCCGCGTCGACTACTCGGGCGACCGGCCGGTGCTGGCGGTGAAGCTGCAGGAGCTGTTCGGCCGGCAGGAGACGCCCGAGATCTCCGGCGTGCCCGTCCTGGTGCACCTGCTCTCCCCCGCGGGCCGCCCGGTGGCCGTCACCGCGGACCTGGCGTCGTTCTGGCGCGACGGCTACCGTTCCGTACGCGCGGAGCTCCGCGGCCGTTACCCCAGGCACCCCTGGCCGGAGGACCCGCTGACCGCGCCTCCCACCCGGCGCGCCAAGGAGAGACGAGCATGACCGACGTGCTCGGCCGCATCGACGCGGGCCCGCGATCGCCCTGGAGGCGGTGAGCGACACCGCCGCGCTGCGCGACCGGGAGCCCCTACGCGTCTGGGCCCCTACGCGTCTGGAGCAAGATCGTCTAGGGTCGGGTGCTCCAGCACCGGGAACCGCTCGGCCCCAACCCCCAAGTCCTTGAACCCGCTCGACGTGGCGACGCACACCACCGGCCCGTCGAAGTCCCGCCGCAGCTTCCGATGTCCCGCCAGCCCGGCCGCGCCCGACAGCTCCTGCCACAGCCCCCGCGCGGCCAGGTCCCGCTGCGCCGCCCGCAGCTCCTCGTCCGTCAGGAGCAGGGCCTCGCCGCCGCTGTCGCGCACGGCCACCACCCCGCGGTGCCCGCCGACCGGCCCGGCGATGCCGTACGCGTCGCTGGCCCCCAGCTCGACGATCGCGGCAGGAGCACCGGTGGCCAGCGCCCGCGCGTGGGGCCCGCCGGCCGCCGTCTCGCAGGAGAACATCCGCGGCACGGCGTCGGCCAGCCCGAGCAGCCGCAGCTCCACGAACCCCTTCCACACCCCGTAGAGCAGCTCGGCGTAGCCGGTGGGGGTGAAGACGGCCGCGGGCACGCCTCCGAGCTGCAGGAACAGCTCATAGGCGATGGTCTTGTAGCCCTCGGGCCCGAACGGGTGCCCGGTGTGCGTCACAGTCTGGTTGCTGACCGGGTGGTAGCCGAGCCGGTCCACGACCTCCCGCAGCAGCGGCCAGCGTGCCTCGGCGGGCACGGAGACGACCTTGGCCCCGTACGCGCGCACGAACGCCTGCACGGCGGGCGGCGAATCCGCCGAGGCCAGCACGATGGCCGGCAGCCCGGCCCGCGCGGCGTAGGCGGCGGCCGAGGCCCCGTGGTTGCCGGACGAGGCCACGACCACGCCGGGCGCGCCGGAGGCGACGGCGGCGCTGACCGCGACCCGGTTGAGGCGGTCCTTGTGGGACCAGGTCGGGTTGCGGGACTCGTCCTTGACGAAGATCCCGTCGAACTCCACCAGCGGTGTCCCGCCCTCGCCCAGCGTGGGTGCCTCCAGCGGCGGCAGCAGCGGCGACCAGCGCGCGATGTCGGTCCCCGGCTCCTGCTCGAACAGGCGCCGATCCACCCGCCCGTAGTCGTACGTGATCTCCAGCGGATAGGCGATCTCGTCGGTGCTGGTTTCTGGACACCCCCGCGTCAGCGGCGGGAACAGCGGGAACTCGGTCGCGGGGGCGCCCAGCGAGCGCTGGCGGAGGGCGAGGGATGGTCCGTTCACGTGGATCGACCCTATCGAGCCGCGCGGCCAGGATGCAGACTCTAGTCATGTTGTGGGCAGGCAGGTCCGCTGTCGAGATCTCGACGGCCGTCCGGCGTGGGGACGTCACGGCCACGACCGTCGTCGAGGAGCACCTTCACGCCATCTCGGAGCGGGATTCCAAGGTAAGGGCGTTCCGGCTGATCAGAGAGCGGGCGGTGGAGGAGGCGCGGGCCGTACAGAAACGGCGCGACCTGGCGGAGCTGCCGCTGGCCGGCGTGCCGGTGGCGGTGAAGGACAACCTGGAGGTCGCGGGCGAGGCCACCCGCGGCGGGTCCGCGGTCACGGCGGACGCGCCCGCGCCGGAGGACCACGTGACGGTGGCGCGGCTGCGGGCCGCGGGCGCGGTGGTCGTCGGCCTGACGAACCTGCCCGAGCTGGGCCTCGTCGCGCTCGGCGACAGCGCGTACGGCATCGTACGCAACCCCTGGAACCCGGCCAGGACCGCCGGCGGGTCGTCGTCGGGCAGCGCCGCGGCCGTGGCGGCGGGCATGGTGCCGTTGGCGCTGGGCAACGACGGCATGGGCTCGCTGCGCATCCCTGCCGCCTGCTGCGGCGTGCTGGCCATCAAGCCCGGCACCGGGCTCGTGCCCCCGCCGAGCGACCACTGGGACGGGCTCGCGGAGAACGGCCCACTGGCGACGACCGCGTCCGACCTGGCGCTGGCGCTGTCGGTGCTGGCGGCCGACCCGGCGCTCGCCGAGTCCTGGCGCGGCGGCCGGCGGGTCGAGCCGCGCCCGCCCATGCTGCGCTCGGTGTGGGCGGACGACGACGAGATCTGGGAGCCGCAGCCGCCCCAGGACAGCCCCGAGCCGTTCGACCTGCGGGTGGCGTACGCGCCCCAGCCGCTCCCGGTCGGCCTGCCCATGGACAGGGAGTTCCAGGCCGCGGTGCGCGGGGCGGCGGAGACGCTACGCCAGGCCGGGCACACGGTGGTCGAGCACCGCGACAGGCTGCCCGCCTGGCTCGGCCCCGCCACGATCGCCACCTGGCTCACCAGGGCCGCCGAGTCGGCCGACGGCCTGGACCGGCGCCGCCTCGAACGCCGCACCCGCGGACTGGCCCGCGCGGGCCGGGTGCTCGGCGCGTTCAAGCTCGACGGCGCGCGCGGCCGGGAGCGCTGGAGCGGCTACGGGGCCGACCAGTGGTTCGGGGACGCCGACGTGCTGATCACGCCCGCCCTGGCCGCCATCCCGCCGAAGGCCGAGCGCTGGGGCGAGCGCGGCTTCGTCCGCAACGCGCTGACCAACGTCAGGTACGCCCCCGCCACCGGCCCCTGGAACATGTGCGGCTGGCCCGCCATCACGGTCCCCCTGGCCACGCATTCCAGCGCGCTGCCCATCGCCGTCCAGATCGTCGCCCCGCCCGGCGGCGAACCCCACCTCCTCGGCCTGGCCGCCCAGCTCCAGGCCGCCCACCCGCCGCTCCGGCCGCCCGGCTTCGCGTTCTGAGCCCCTGAGCTCCTCAGTTCTACCCCCGAGGGTGCACCTGGCAGGTGTACCTCCAGCGGAGCGCTGGTCGGCGCGCGGGCCATGCCGCAGCCTGGCCCGCATGAATACACGTGAGTGGCTCGTGCTCGTCACGCTGTGCGGCGCGACGTTCATGACAGGTCTGGACTATTCGATCATCACGGTCGCGCTCCCCGAGATCGGCCGTGATCTGGGTTTCGCCACGCGGGGCGACCTGCAGTGGGTGGTGACGGCCTGCCTGCTGCCGACGGCCGCGTTGATGCCGTTGTTCGGGCGCGCGTCGGACGTGGTGGGGCGGCGCAGGCTGTTCGCGACCGGCGTGACGGCGTTCACCGCCTTCTCCTTGCTGGCGGCCCTGGCTCCCGTGCCCGGCGTGCTGGTCGGCGCCAGGGCCGGGCAGGGCGTGGCCGCGGCCATGGTCGGCCCGACCGCGCTGGCCCTCATGACCACGGCCTTCGCCGAGGGCCCGAAGCGTACGCGGGCGATGGGCGTCAACGGGGCGCTGCTCTCGCTCGGCTTCGTGGCCGGGACCATCGGCGGCGGCCTGGTCACCAGCGGGCTGAGCTGGCGCTGGACCATGCTCATCCTGGCGGGGATCGGCGTGGTCGTGCTGGTGGGCGCGTTCGGCGTGCTCCCCGGCGGCGCCGACCACGGTGCCGTCCGGCTGGACGTGCCGGGCGCCGTGCTGGCGAGCGCCGGGCTGTTCGCCCTGGTCTACGGCATCTCCACGCTCATGTGGGCCGGCGTCGCGGCCGCCGTGCTGCTGCTGGGGGCCTTCCTCGCCGTCGAGGCCAGGCACGCCGCCCCGCTGGTGCCGCCGCGGCTGCTGCGCCGCCCCACGGTGAAGTGGGGGATGGCGGTGGCGCTGGTGACGTTCGGGATGTGCGGCGGGGCGACACTGCTGCTGAGCGTCTACATGCAGGACGTGCTCGGCTGGTCCGCGCTGCGGACGGGGCTCGGGTTCCTCGGCGAGGGCGTGGCCGCCCTGGTCGCGGGCGGGCTGGCGGCCCGGCTGATCGGCGCGTACGGCGCTCCCGCGACCGTGGCGGCCGGCCTGACCGCGCAGGCCCTGGGGACGGCGGCGATGGCGTTCCTGCCTGCCTCGGGCGGGCTGGGGGTGCTGCTGGCGACCTCGGCGGCGATGGGCTTCGGTCACGTGCTGACCGTGGTGGCCGCGATCACCACGATCACGTCCGGGCTCGACCCGGCCGACCAGGGGGTGGCGGGCAGCCTCGCGCAGATGCCCACGTTCGTCGGGGCGATCGGGGTGGCCGGGCTGACCGCCATCGCGTCGGCGGACGCCGAGCTGCTGACGGGCCTCCACACGGCGTTCGTGGTGGCGGGGGCGGTCGCGCTGCTCGGGGCAGCCGGGGGCGCCCTGCTGCTGCGCCGCGCTAGCTCTGCCGCAGCAACTGTCTGAGCCGCTCCTCCGCGCCGGGCTCCGGCTGGAAGAGCACCACGCCCTGCCCCTCGTCGTCGGGCGTGCGCAGCAGCTCGGCGGTGAGCGTGACGACGCCCAGCTCGGGGTGGCGGTAGCCGCGCGAGATGGAGGCGCAGTTGCTCACCGGATGCTCCGCCCACATGGCCCTGAACTCGGCGCTCCCGGCCATCAGCTCGTCCACCAGCGCGTGCAGCCCCTCGTCGCCGGGGAACTTGCCGAGCGACACCTGCAGGTACGCGATGTCGTCCCGGGCCTTGCCCTCCCAGTCGGCATACAGCTCGCGGTAGCGGTCGTCGAGGAAGTCCATCCGGGCGAAGTTCGGGCGCGGCTCGCGGTCCGGCGCGTCGAAGTCCAGGTGCGGGGTGAACAGCGCGTGCGCCGGCCGGTTCCAGGCCAGCACGTCGGCCCGCCGCCCCACCGCCCAGGCCGGCACCTCGGTGAACGACTCCACCATGCGCCTGATCCCGGGCCTGAGCACCTCCGGCGCGGCCGGCGGGTGGGAGCGGACGGCGCGGGCCAGGCGGTGCAGGTGGGCCCGCTCGTCGTCGTCCAGCCGCAGCACGCGGGCGAGGGAGTCGAGCACCTCGTCGGACACGTTCGGGCTCTGCCCCTGCTCCAGCCGGGTGTAGTAGCCGACGCTCACGCCCGCCAGCGGCGCCAGCTCCTCCCTGCGCAGCCCCGCCACGCGCCGGTGCCGCACCCCCGGCCCCAGCCCCACGTCCTGCGGCTTGAGCCGGGCGCGCCGGGCTCGAAGGAACTCACCGAGGCTCATCGACTCCCTCTCCCGGCCCCCCGACCGGCGGGCGCACCTCGGTGCGCCCGCCGTGGAGTGCCGTGCTCAGACGCCGACCGGATGCCAGACGGTCTTGGTCTCCAGGAACCGCGTCATCCGGCCGGTCCCGGGGTCGGCCGTCCAGTCCTGCCGGGAGGGCCGCAGGACGCGCTTGAGGTTTTCAGCCGCGGCCTGCTCGCAGCTCAGCGCCAGGTCGGCGTCCTCGACCCCGGTCAGGTCGAGCCCGTTGACGTCCATGTGCGCCGCCAGCCAGGGTGCCAGCTCCGCCTGGTGCCCGGTGAGGACGTTCACGACGCCTCCGGGCAGGTCGGACGTGGCCAGTACCTCGGCCAGCGTGATCGACACGAGCGGCGAGCGCTCGGACGCCACGACGACGCACGTGTTGCCGGTCACGATCACGGGCGCGACCACCGACACCAGCCCGAGCAGCGGGTCGGCGGGCGCGATCACGGCCACCACGCCGGTCGGCTCGGGCGAGGACAGGTTGAAGTACGGGCCCGCCACCGGATTGGCCGCCCCGTGCACGGCGGCGATCTTGTCGGACCACCCCGCGTACCAGACCAGCCGGTCGATCGCGGCGTCCACCTGCTCCAGCGCCGCCTTCTTGCCGCCGCCGAGTTCGTCGGCGAACTGGGCGCGGCGGCCCTCCAGCATCTCGGCGACCCGGTAGAGGATCTGGCCCCGGTTGTAGGCGGTGGCGCCGGACCAGCCGGAGAACGCCTTGCGCGCGGCCACCACGGCGTCGCGGGCGTCCTTGCGCGAGGCACGGGAGGCGTTGGCGAGGAATTCGCCCTTGGCCGAGGTCACGGGGTAGGACCTCCCACTCTCCGAGCGCGGGAACGCCCCTCCGATGAACAGCTTGTAGGTCTTTCTGACGGACAACCTACTCATCGCCCCGCCCTCTCCACGTGGACTCCTGCGACATCTGGACCGGCACGAAGACCTGGCCGCACCGGCTCACGCCGCAGCGGTGGGCGTACCAGCCGGTGCGGACGGGCCGCCCGGCCCTGGCGAAGGCGTGACCCCTGGTGGCCTGCGCCCGCCGCCTGGCGCGGCGGGGACGGCGATGCTCACACGTCAAGGTAGGCCTCCAATCCGTGCAGCCCGCCCTCACGGCCGTACCCCGACTCCTTGTAACCGCCGAACGGCGAGGCCGGATCGAATTTGTTGAACGTGTTGGC
>NZ_JBEXCR010000070.1:0-53379 GCF_040605375.1 Nonomuraea sp. NPDC005650 | reverse complement strand
TCGATCGCCACACCGTTACCCGCCAGGCGCACCCGCTCGACGACGAACGGCTGACCCCGGGTCAGGTTCGTGAGCTCCTGCCAGTCCATCGCCTGCTCGGTCATATCTAAAGTTATACCCAAGCGAGACTTCAATTTTCAATAGGTTGATCTTAATTTTCTTAATTCCACGCTTCTCTTCGGGCTGGTCCGCCGTCCCCGCCTCACCACCCGATGCGGCCTGCGTCACCGGCTCCGCAAGACGTTCAGTCGTCGATTGCCTGGTAGAGGGTGGCCCAGAAGTCGTGGATGGCCCGCGACGAATCGGGGGTGGACATCCCGGTCTGGGTGAGCAGGATGCCGACGACCTGGTTGTGCGGGTCGGCATAGGTGGTGGTGCCGGCCCCGCCGTCCCAGCCGAACTGGCCGACGGGCGCGTAGTCGCCGCGGTAGGTGCGCACCGCCATCCCGAAGCCCCAGCCGCCGTGCTGCCCCAGGCCGTAACCCAGATGGGCGGCGTTGCGGGCCCAGGCTTCCCGGGCGGCTTGTTGCTCGGGCGTGAGGCGGTTGCCGGTCATCAACTCGACGGCGGGCCGGGACAGGATCCGTTCGCCGCCGTGCATCCCGCCGTTGAGCAGCATCCGGAAGTAGGCGTGATAGTCGTCGACGGTGGAGTCCAGTCCGCCGCCGCCGGACTGGAACGCCGGAGGCTTGCTGTGGTGCCCCCCTTCGGCCTCGTCCTCCACGGCGAACTCACCGGTCTGCCAGTCGGGGGCGTACAGGGGCGGCAGCCGGTGGATCTTGTCGGCGGGCACGTGGAAGGCGGTGTCGGTCATGCCCAGCGGATCGAAGATGCGTTCGCGCAGGAACGTCTCGAACGACTGGCCGGTGACCCTGGCCACCAGCACGCCGAGCACGTCGTCGCCGATGTTGTACTGCCACCGCTCTCCCGGCTGATAGGCCAGCGGCAGCCCGCCGAGGCGGCGCATCCACTCATCCGGCTCCGGCGCCGGCAGCAGCCACCCGTCCTCCTGGCCATAGATGCCCTGCTCGAAGAGCGCGGCCAGGATCGGGGATCCCTTCGCCGTCATGTCGATGCCGAGCCCGAACGTGGAGGTGAGCAGGTCCCGTACGGTGATCGGCCGCCGCGCCGGCACGGTGTCCTCCAGCGGACCGTCGGGCCGCGCCAGCACCTGCCGGTCGGCCAGTTCCGGGAGCCACCGATCGACCGGGTCGTCCAGCCGCAGCCGGCACTCATCCAGCAGGACCATCGCCGCCGCCACCGCGACCGGCTTGGTCGTCGAGGCCATCCGGAAGATGGTGTCGCGGCGCATCGGCGCGCCACCGTCGTGGCGCATCGTCCCGAGCGCCTCGACATGCGTCTCCTCACCCCGGCTGACCAGGGCGACCAGCCCGGGAATCCTCCCGGACCCGACATGCCCCGCCAGCACCTCACGCAGTCTGCGCAGCCCCGCTTCGGAGAAGCCGCCATTGCCATTTCCCATTCGGAACACCCCTCTTCAGCTACTCAATGATGCCGACTACCGGTACAAAGTAACACTGACTACCAGTACCTAGCAACAGCGAATAGCTGAGGCCACACGCGGGCTGATACGGGCGGGAACGCGCCGTGTGCCAGTAGGCGCTCACGCGGCCAAGTGATGGGCTACTGTCGTTTTTGAAGGGCGTTTCCGGCACATCGGCCTCTCTCCAGGAGATGACATGAGCGATCCTGTGACTCTGCCCCTGCATATGCGGCGCACCGCGTTCGACCCGGTCCCCGAGCTCGCGAAACTCCGCGACAGCGCGGGCATCGAGCGGGTGCCCACGCCGTTCGGGCTCGACGCCTGGCTCGTCACCCGCTACGCCGACGTCAAGGAGATCCTTGGAGACGCCGAGCGGTTCAGCAACAGGCGTCCGCAGAACTTCCCGATGCCCGGCATGCAGAACCTGAGCCCCGAGCAGGTCGCGAAGATGCAGGCGGGCAACCTGCTGCTGTTCGACCCGCCCGAGCACAGCCGGCTGCGCAAGATGCTGACGCCGGAGTTCACCATGCGCCGCATGCGCCGGCTCGAGCCCCGCATCCACGACATCGTCAACGACCACCTCGACGCCATGGAGCGCGCGGGCTCACCGGTCGACCTGATCAAGACCTTCGCGCTGCCCATCCCCTCGCTGGTGATCTGCGAGCTGCTCGGCGTCCCGTACGAGCACCGCGAGGACTTCCAGCGGCGTACCAACACGCTGCTCGACATCTCCAGGCCCGCCGAGGAGCGCACGGCGGCCTCGCTGGAGTCGCGTGCCTACATGTCCGAGCTGGTCGCCCGAGCCATGGCCGAACCGGGCGAGGACATGCTCGGCATGCTGGTGCGCGAGCACGGCGACGATCTGTCGATCGACGAGCTCGCCGGCATCTCGAGCCTGCTGCTCCTGGCCGGCCACGAGACGACCTCCAACATGCTCGGGCTCGGCACCCTGGCCCTGCTTCGCCACCCCGACCAGCTCGAACTGCTCATGAAGGAGCCCGAGCGGATCGGCGCCACGGTGGAGGAGCTGCTGCGCTGGCTCAGCATCGTGCACTCGGGCGTCGCCAAGGTGACCACCACCGACGTCGAGGTCGCGGGACAGCACATCCCGGCGGGCGATCTGGTGATGCTGGCGCTGCCCTCGGCCAACCGCGACCCGGAGTTCATCTCCGACCCCGAGCGCTTCGACATCACCCGCGGCGAGATGGGCCACGTCGCCTTCGGCCACGGCGTGCACCACTGCCTGGGCGCGCCGCTGGCCAGGATGGAGCTGCGCATCGCCTTCCCCGCCCTGTTCGAGCGCTTCCCCGGGCTGCGCGAGAGCGGCGCCCCCGCCGAGTTCCGCTCCTTCCACATCGTCTTCGGGCTGACCAGCTTCGAAGTCGCCTGGTGAACCCTGGGCGCGTTGGCTGCTAGCGTTCACATGTGCACGAGCAGCGACAGCGAGCCGACGCGCTGCGTAACGCGGACAAGATCGTCCGGGCCGCCATCGCGAGTCTGCGCGAGCACGGCCCGGACGTCTCACTCGAGGAGATCGCCCGGCACGCCGGCATCGGCAGCGCCACCGTCTATCGCAGGTTCGGCGACCGCGACGGCGTGATCAGAGCGGCCTTCCAGACGTACTTCGCCGAAGAGATCGAGCCGCTGGTCCTGGCCGCCCGCGACGCCGACGACGCCGGACGGGCGCTGACCGAGGCGCTGACCGCCATAGTCGAGACCCTCGCCGCCCACCACGGGCTGTTGCGGGCGGCGAAGGGGACGGGCGCGGTCACCGTCGACATCGCCGCACGGTTCATGGGGCCGTTCGGCGTCGTGCTGGCCAGAGCCAAGCAGCGGGGCGAGGTGCGCCCCGACCTGATCGTCCGCGACCTGGCCGCCATCGTGGTCATGGTGCTGGCCACCATGCCTCCGGGCGACCCCGAATGCGGCGATGTCCGCCGCTACCTGGCGCTGCTGCTGTCGAGCCTGCGGCCGTCGGACGAAGAACTGCCGGCCCCCTCCGCCCGGTCGCACCACGTCCTCGACTCGTCTCCGGCTTCGCGACAGCTCGGCCACTGAAGCGCCGGCCCTCGCCACCACCGCCCACGCCCAGACAACCGAGCCCGATCCGATGGCGGGCCTACGTTCGCCGCTCGCCCGCGGCACCGGCACGACGGCCGAGTTCTATCAGCGCGGGCGAAGTCCTGGGTGCGCACCGGCCGCGCCGGCCGCCCCGCCGCCGCGTATGGCGACCAGTTCACCGGACGAGCGCCTGGGCGGGCGGTGGCCTGCCGTCTCTTCAGAATCTCACGACCCCCGCAGCCAGGAACGACAGGCCTGGGCACGTGAAGGGCACGCCATGACCAGAACCGTCGTCACCACCGAGAACGCCCCCGCCCTGACAGCCAGGCTTACGCGGCGGCCGTCGGTGCGCCCTTCCCCGCCCGCACCACCGTCTACATGCGGCTTCCGCCGGGACTGCTCGTGGAGGTCGACGCCCTGGCGGTGCTGGACGACTGACCGGGATGGCCGGTCGTCCGGCGAAGGCGTGCCGCGGTCACGTGGCCACCCGCTTCGGGCGCTCCGGGGTGGTCGCCTGGTCGCGGCGGCGGGGGAAGGTGACGATCGCGGCCAGGTTCGCGACGGCGACGAGCACGGCGCCGGTCAGCAGCAGCCCCCGCGCGCCGGCCAGCCCGGCCAGCGGGGCCGCCATGGCCAGCCCGAACGGCCGGGTCGCGAACGAGATGAGCTGGTCGAACGACCGCACCCGGCCCAGCGCCGCCTCAGGGATCTGCTCGGCGACCACGGTCTCCCACAGCGGGCTGAGCACGCCCAGCCCGAACATCGCCACGAAGTACGCCCCCGCGATCAACCACGCGCTCGCCGGCAGCGCCAGGGCCGCCATCGGCAGCACGTACAGCGCCGCGCCCACCTGCACGGCCACCAGCGGTCGCCGGATGGGCAGCCTGGGCGCCGCGAAGACTCCCGCGACCAGCCCCACCGTGCCGCACTGCACGATCAGCACCCAGCTGGCCTCACCGCCCAGCTCCTTGACCGCCGCCAGCGGGCCGAGCGTGAGGAACAGCCCGGCCATGAAGTGCCACACGCCGTGGGCCAGGACAGACGTCAGGAACCACGGCCTCCGCCGCACTTCGCCCCATCCCTCTTTCAGGTCCCTGAGGAACGTGTTGTGCTGGGCGCCGGGGCGCTTGGCCGTACGTACTCCGCCCAGGGTCAGCGCCGAGCAGGCGAACAGCGCGGCCGTGAGCAGCGCGGCCCAGCCTGGACCGGCCAGCAGCACCACGCCGCCCGCCAGGGCGGGAGCCAGCACGGCGGCCAGGCTGGTCGCGACGCCGAGCCGGGCGTTCACGCGCAGCCGCTCCGGTGCCGGCACCACCGCCACCACCAGCCTCGGCACGGCCGGCAGCCCGAACGCGACCGCGATTCCGGCCAGCACGGCCAGCACGGCCAGGCGTGGCACGCTGGCGGCGCCGGTCAGCAGCTCGATCGCGATGGCGGCCTGCGTCAGGCCGCGTACCAGGTCGGTGACCAGCGCCAGCCGCTCGGGTCTGACCCTGTCGGCCAACACCCCGCCCACCGGCAGGAACACCAGCAACGGGATCGCCTCACACGCCAGCACCGTGCCGACGGCCCCGGCGTCATCGGTGGCGCGCAGCACGGCGAGGGTGATCGTGGTCGGGATCAACGCGGTGGCCAGGGCGGACACGGCCCGGCCGATCAGCAGTCTCATGGGCGGCCAGACTATTTCGCTGACGAATATTTCGTCAACTAAATACTCGCTGGCGTATCGTTGCTCTGTGGATTCAGTGGATCGTCATCTCGCCCGGTGGCGGGGCAAGGCGCCGTACGACGAGCGGGTCGAGGCGGTCGTGACGCGGATGCAGTTCCTCGTCAAGCACCTGCGCCAGACGAAGGAGGCGGCGCTGGCGCAGGTGGGGATGCAGGACTTCGAGTTCGAGACGCTGCACCGGCTGGTCGCTCACGGCGGGGCCGCGACGCCGTCCGAGCTGGCGGTCGAGCTGATGCTCTCGCCCGCCGGGATGACCGGGCGGCTCGACACGCTGGAGAAGTCCGGGCTGGTACGGCGGCTGCGCAGCGCGGAGGACCGCCGGCGGGTGGACGTGGAGCTGACCGACAAAGGCCACGAACTGTGGCTTGAGGCCATGCGGATCCGGGGGGAGGTGGAGGCGGAGATGGTCTATGTGCTGGACGCGCAGGAGCAGGAGACGCTGAGCGGGCTGCTCAGCCGCCTCCTGGAGAACGTGGAGTCCAAGCACTGACCTCGACGGCTTCGGCCGAGCTTCGGAACGGCCTCACCGCACCTCGCGGTGTCGCGGCCCGTGCGCGACGCGGTGGAGCTAGTCGGCCGAGGGGATGCGGAACATCATGCGTTCCATGCCGTTGACCCAGTTGTCGCGCAGGGCCTGCGCGGCCTTGGCATGGTCGCCGGCGATGAGCAGCTCGGCCACCCGGCGGTGCTCGGTCGCCTCCCGCTCCAGCGGGGTGTCGTCGCCCGCCAGCAGGTGGGTGTAGCGCCGCATCCCCGCCTTGACGCTGGTGATGAGGTCGAGCAGCCGCTCGTTGCGGCAGCCGCTCAACAGCAGGTCGTGCCACTCGTCGTCGTGACTCTCTATCACCTGCTGCTCCGCGATCCGGTCGGGGAACTCCTGGGCCATCCTCAGCAGCTCGGGTGCGATCCGGCGCAGGTGGGCGGGGTCGGAGCAGTCGAGTGCGAGCGACTCCAGCGCCGCGACGATCTCGCACAGCTCCGTGAGCTCCTTGCGGCTCACGGGCGCGAACCTGAAGCCGCGGCCCTGGTTGCTCTCCAGCACGCCCTCGCCCGCGAGAGTGATGAGCGCCTCCCGCAGAGGCGTGCGGCTGACGCCCAGCTCCGCGGCGAGCGCGGCCTCGTTGATGTCGGTGCCCGCGGCGAAGTCGCCCCGGTCAAGCCTGGCCAGCAGCTCTTCTCTGATCTGCTCGCGCAGAGGTCGCCGCTCGATGGGCATGCCGCTCCTTCGCTTTCCGGCCGGGCCAAGCTTACCGCTTGACGTGATGCAAAATACTGCACTATGAATTCTGAATACAAAATATCACAAGTCGTGAGAAGGGAGATCGGAGTGAGCCTGACCCGTGTGCCCGGGCTGCTGTTCGGCGGCGATTACAACCCCGAGCAATGGCCCGCGGAGGTCTGGGCCGAGGACGCGCGGCTCATGGCCGAGGCCGGGGTCACCATGGTCACGGTCGCGGTCTTCTCGTGGTCGCGGCTGGAGCCGCGGCCGGGCACGTACGACTTCGACTGGCTCGACCGCGTCCTCGACCTGCTGCACAAGCACGGCGTCGCCGTCGACCTCGCCACCGCGACCGCGACCCCGCCGCCGTGGCTGGTCCGCGAGCACCCCGACGTCATGCCGGTCGACGCGCAGGGGGTGCGGCTGGAGTTCGGCTCGCGCCAGGGCTACTGCCCCAGCTCGCCGGTCTTCCGGGAGCACGCCGTACGGCTGGCCACCGCCATGGCCGAGCGGTACGGCGGCCACCCCGCCCTGGCCATGTGGCACGTCGGCAACGAGTACGCCGACCATACGCTGGAGTGCTTCTGCCCGGAGTCGGCCCGGCACTTCCGCGCCTGGCTGGAGGCCCGCCACGGCACGGTCGAGTCGCTGAACGCCGCCTGGGGCACGTCCTGCTGGGGCCAGCACTACACCGCGTTCGCCCAGGTCGAGCCGCCACGCAAGGCACCGGGCCCGATCAACCCGGCGCAGCTCCTCGACTGGCGCCGCTTCTGCAGCGACGCGCTGCTGGAGCTGTTCACGGCCGAGCGTGACGCGGTGCGCGCGATGACCCCGGACATCCCCGTCACCACGAACTTCATGAGCATCCTGCACGGCCTCGACTACTGGACGTGGGCCGCGGCCGAGGACCTGGTGAGCGACGACGCCTATCCCGACCCGGCCGACCCGCGGTCGCACGTGGCGGTCGCGCTCAGCTACGACCTGATGCGCTCACTCAAGCGGCGCCCCTGGCTGCTGCTGGAGTCGGCGCCGTCGGCGGTGTCCTGGCGCGAGGTGAACGTCCCCAAACCACCCGGCATGATGCGGCTGCACAGCCTTCAGGCGGTGGCGCACGGCGCCGACGGCGTGCTGTTCTTCCAGTGGCGTCAGGCCAGGTACGGCCCCGAGAAGTTCCACTCCGCCCTCCTCCCCCACGGCGGCACGCGCTCCCGCGGCTGGCAGGACACCCTCCGCCTCGGCTCCGACCTGCGGCGGCTCGCGGAGGTCGCGGGCACGGGCACGCGGGCCGAGGTGGCGCTCGTGCTCGGCTGGGACAGCTGGTGGGGCCTGGAGGCGCCGGAGTCGATGCCGTCCAACCGGCTCAAGCTCAAGGACCTGCTGCTCGACTGGTACGCGCCGCTGCACGCGCGCGGCATCACGGTCGACCTCGCGCCGCCGGACGGCGACCTGTCCGGCTACCGCGTGGTGATCGTCCCGAACCTCTACCTGTGCACCCCCGAACAGGCCGCCAGGCTCGCGTCCGTCACCGGCGAGCTGGTGATCGGCCCGTTCAGCGGCGTCGTGGACGCCGCCGACCGCGTCCACGACGGCGGCGCGCCCGGCCCGCTGCGCGACCTGCTCGGCGTCACGGTCGACGAGTTCTGGCCGCTCGCCGGCGGCGCGACCCAGCCGGTGCTGCACGCGGGCGGCGCCACCGGCGTGGCCAGGACCTGGACCGAGTGGGTGCGCCTCGACGACCACGACCCCGCGGCGGTGCTGGCCACGTACGAGGGCGGCGACCTCGACGGCCTGCCCGCGATCACCCGCAAAGGCAACGTCACCTACGTCAGCTGCCTGCTCGACGACGTGACGCCCGTGCTCGACCAGGTGCTCGGCGGCGTCGCGGCCGTCGAGGTGCCCGCGGGCGTGGAGGCCGTCCGCCGCCGGCACCACCTCTTCCTGCTCAACCACACGACCACCTCGCAGCGGGTCACCCTGCCGTACCCCGGCACGGACCTGCTCACCCAGACCCGCCTGCGCGGCGAGATCGAGCTCGCCCCGCGCGACGCCGCAGTGCTCAGGATCGAAGGAGACACGTGACGCACCCGTACATCCCGAACGCCGAACCCGGCGTCCGGGCCGAGATGCTCGCCGCGATCGGCGCGTCGAGCGTCGAGGACTTCTACGCCGACATCCCCGCCGAGCTGCGCCTGGCCCGGCCGCTCGATCTGCCCGCGCCGTTCACGGCGGAACACGACCTGATACGCCACATGAAGGGCCTGCTGGACCGCGTCACCGACACGGAGCAGGCGCTGAGCTTCCTCGGCCACGGCTGCTACCCGCACCACGTCCCGGCGGTGTGCGACGAGGTGAACAGCAGGAGCGAGTTCCTCACCGCGTACGCGGGCGAGCCGTACGAGGACCACGGCCGCTTCCAGGCCCTGTTCGAGTACGTCAGCATGATGGGCGAACTGCTGGAGATGGACGTCGTCAACGTGCCGACCTACGACGGCTTCCAGGCCGCCGGCACCGCCCTGCGCATGGCGTGCCGCTACACCCGGCGCTCGAAGGTCCTCGTCAGCGCCGCGATCAGCGCCGACAAACTGAGCAAGCTGCGCGACTTCCTCGCCCCGGACGTCGAGATCGTCCTGGCTCCGGTGGAGGAGGGCGGCGAGATCGCGGTCGAGGCGTTCGACGACTCCTACGCCGCGATCTACCTGGAGACCCCGAACGTCTACGGCGTCGTCGAGACCCGCGGTCGCGAGCTGGCCGGCCTGGCCCACGCGCACGGCGCGCTGCTCGTGGCCGGCGCCGACCCGATCTCCCTCGGCGTGCTCGCTCCGCCCGCCTCCTACGGCGCGGACATCGTCTGCGGCGACATCCAGTCGCTCGGCATGCACCAGAGCTACGGCGGCGGCCACGCCGGCTACATCGCCACCCAGGACCACGAGCCGCTGGTCGCGGAGTTCCCGTCCCGGCTGTTCGGCATCGCGCCGACGAAGGTGCCCGGCGAGTACGGGTTCGGCGACGTCTACTACGACCGCACCTCCTTCGCGCACCGCGAGGAGGGCAAGGAGTGGGTCGGTACCGCCGCCGCCCTCTGGGGCATCACGGCCGGGGTCTACCTGGCGCTCATGGGCCCGCAGGGCATGCGTGACCTGGGTGAGACGATCCTGGCCCGCACCCGCTACGCCATGGACGCCCTGGCCGAGTCGGTCACGGTGCTGCACCGCGACGCGATCCACTTCCGCGAGTTCGCCATCGAGGTGCCCTCCAGCGCGGCCCTGCTCGACGGGTTGCGCGAGCGCGGCATCTACGGCGGCGTCGCGCTCGACGACCGCACGGTCCTGGTCTGCGTGACCGAACGCCACTCCATCGCCGACATCGACCGGCTCGCCACAGCCGTACAGGAGACGCTGTGAACCCCACGGAGTCCTTCGCCGAGCTCCCCGTCACGCCGAAGCCGCCGCTGCGCCGCTTCCACCAGGCACGCTGGGACGAGCCGATCATCTTCGAGCTGTCCGCGCCCGGCCGCCGCGGCCTCGCCGTCCCCGAGCCCGGCGCCCCCCGCGTCGAGCTGCCCGCCTCGGTGAGCCGCGCGCGGCCGCCGAAGCTGCCCGAGATGTCGCAGCTGCACGTGCTGCGGCACTACCTGCGGCTGTCGCAGGAGAACCTGGGCGCCGACCTCAATATCGACGTCGGGCAGGGCACCTGCACGATGAAGCACAGCCCCAAGGTCAACGACAGGTTCGCCGCCGCCATCGCCGAGCTGCACCCGCTCCAGCACGAGGACACCGTTCAGGGCGTGCTGGAGATCTACTGGCGGCTCGAACGCATGCTGGCGGAGATCTCCGGCATGGCGCGGGTCTCGCTCCAGCCGGGCTCCGGATCGGCGGCCATCTACGCCAACATCGCCATGATCCGCGCGTACCACGCGGCCCGCGGCGAGGCGCACCGTGACCAGGTGATCACCACGATGTTCTCCCACCCGTCGAACGCGGCCTGCGCCAAGACCGCGGGCTACGAGGTCATCACCCTGATGCCGGACGCCGACGGCCTGCCCGACATCGAGGCCCTGCGTGCCGCCGTCGGCCCGCGCACCGCCGCACTGATGATCACCAACCCGGAGGACACCGGCATCTTCAACCCCCGGATCAGGGAGTTCGTGGACCTGGTGCACGAGGCGGGCGGCCTGGCCTGCTACGACCAGGCGAACGCCAACGGCATCCTCGGCATCACCCGTGCCCGCGACGCCGGATTCGACCTGTGCCACTTCAACCTGCACAAGACGTTCTCCACGCCGCACGCCTGCGGCGGCCCGGCGGCGGGGGCGTGCGGCGTCTCCGAGGACCTGGCGCCGTTCCTGCCCGGCCCGGTCGTCGCCTTCGACGGCGAGTCCTACCGCCTGGAGACGCCGCCCGCCTCCATGGGCAAGGTGCGGCCGTTCCTCGGCGTCACCCCGAACATCGTGCGCGCCTACGCCTGGATCATGGCGCTCGGGGCCGAGGGCCTGCGGCAGGTCGCCGAGACGGCCGCGCTCAACAACAACTACCTGATGCACAAGGTCCTGCAGATCCCGGGCGCGTCCGCGCCGTGGGGCCGGCGCAGGATCGAGCAGGTGCGTTATTCCTGGCAGGAGCTGTCGGAGCAGACCGGGGTGCACTCGGAGGAGATCGGCGTCAGAGCCGCCGACTTCGGGGTGCACTACTGGACCAGCCACCACCCGTACGTGGTGCCCGAGCCGTTCACGCTGGAGCCCACGGAGTCGTACTCGAAGGAGGACCTCGACGAGTACGCGCTCATCCTGGCGCACGTGGCCGAGGAGGCGCGGCGCGATCCCGGGTTCGTCAAGGGCGCGCCGTACAACCAGACCATTCACAAGATCGACATGACGTCGCTCGACGACCCCAAGGAATGGGCGCCCACCTGGCGCGCCTACGTCCGCAAGCACCTGTCATGACGGGCGCGGCGGTGGTCGGGCTGGTCGTCAACCCGGTCGCCGGGCTCGGCGGCGCCGCCGGGCTCAAGGGCAGCGACGGCGTGGAGGTGCAGCGCGCGGCCCTGGCCAGGGGCGCGACGCCCAAGGCCGGCGAGCGGGCGGCGCGTGCCGTCCGCACGCTGCTGGCCCGCCGCCCCGGGACCCGGGTCCGCACGGTGCCGGGCCGGATGGGCGAGGACAGCGTGCGTGCCTCCGGCGCCTCGTACGACCTGGTCAGACCACCGGCCCCGTCTCCCGGCGGGACGAGCGCGGAGGACACGCGGCGTGCCGTGGCAGCGCTGGCCGGGGTGGATCTGCTGCTGTTCGCGGGCGGCGACGGGACGGCGCGCGACGTGCTCGACGCGGTCCGCGCGCTCGGCGGCCAGGCGCCGCCCGTGCTGGGCGTCCCGGCCGGGGTGAAGGTGTACTCCGGCTGTTTCGCCGTCAGCCCGGCCGCCGCCGGATTCGTCGCGGCGGAGTTCGACCCGGCGCGGACGGCCGAGGCCGAGGTGGTGGATCTCGACGAGGACGCCTACCGCCGCGGCCTGGTCAGCCCCCGGTTGTACGGCAGCCTGCGCGTCCCCGCCGCCCGCGCCGCGCTGTCGGGGCGCAAGGCCGGATCGTCAGGCGTGGCGCCCGCCACCGCCGAGGGCGTCGCGCGGGAGGTCGTGGCCAGGATGCGGCCCGGCGTCCGGTACGTCCTCGGGCCCGGCGCCACCACGCGGGCGGTCGGCCGCGCGCTGGCCCTCGCCACCACGCTGCTCGGCGTGGACGTGGTCGAACGCGCACCGGAAGGCGGGCGCCTGGTGGCGGCGGACGTCGCGGAGACCGAGCTGTTCGGCCTGGTCGGCGGCAGGGAGTCGGTGCTGGTTCTGTCGGTCATCGGCGGGCAGGGGTTCGTACTGGGGCGCGGGAACCAGCAGGTCTCGCCCCGGGTGCTCGACGCGGTGCTCGACGGGGACCACTCCGGACGGCTCCTCGTCCTGGCCACCCAGCAGAAGCTCGCGTCGCTGAAGGGACGGCCGCTGCTGGCCGACAGCGGCGACGAGGACCTCGACAAGAAGCTCGGCGGGCACGTCCAGGTGATCACTGGATACCGCGAAAGCACGATTTATCGCATTTGTGCGGCAAGTGAGGAGTACGACGGATGAAGACGCTCGATGGAAAGGTCGCGATCGTCACGGGCGGCGCCTCGGGCATCGGGCGGGCCACCGCCCTGCTCTTCGCCAGGGAGGGCGCCCGGGTGGTGGTCGCCGACATCGACGCGGCCGGCGCCGGCGCCACCGTGGCGCAGATCGCCGCGGAGGCGGGAGAGGCGATCGCCGTGCAGGCCGACGTCTCCGACCCCGAGGACTGCCGGCGGGTCGTCGGCACCGCCGTCGAGACCTTCGGCGGCCTGCACGTCCTGTTCAACAACGCGGGCATCATCCGCCGCACCACCGCGCTCGACCTCGACGTCGAGGAGTGGGACCGCGTCATGGCGGTCAACGTCCGCTCGGTCTTCCTCATGTGCAAGCACGCCATCCCGGCGATGACCGAGGGCGGCTCGATCGTGAACACGGGGTCGGGATGGGGCCTCAAGGGCGGCGGCAACGCCATCTCGTACTGCGCCTCCAAGGCCGCCGTGGTCAACATGACCCGCGCGCTCGCCATCGACCACGCCAGGGCCGGCATCCGGGTCAACTCCGTCAACCCCGGCGACACCGACACGCCCATGCTGCGCGACGAGGCCCGCCAGCTCGGCGAGGACTGGACCGCCTTCCAGTCCGACGCGGCGGACCGGCCGATGGGCCGCGCGGGCACCCCGGACGAGATCGCCCGGGCCGTGCTCTTCCTGGCCGGCGACGCGGCCAGCTACATCACCGGCTCCGCCCTCGTCGTCGACGGCGGCGGGCTCGCCTGACCCACACCCCCCACGCAAACCCCCGTAAGGAGCCGACCATGAACCGTGCCCTGGCAGTCCTGGGCATCCTCGCCGTCGCGACGACCGCGTGCAGCGGCAGCGGCGGCGGGAACGTCCCAGGAGTGAGCACCGGATCCGGCCCGGTCACCGTCCGCTGGTCCACCTGGGGATCGGCCGAGGACATCAAGCTCTACGAGAAGTTCACCGAGGACTTCGAGAAGCGCCACCCCGACATCAAGCTCAAGCTGGAACCGGTCGCCAAGTACGAGGACTACCACCCCAAGCTGCTCGCCCAGCTCACCAGCAGGACCGCCCCGGACGTGTTCTTCGTGGGCGACGACAACATCGGCAAGTTCGTCTCCGCCGGGGTGCTGACCCCGCTCAACGACAGGCTGGCCGGCCCCACCTCCAAGAGCAGGCCCGAGGAGTTCTTCGAGGGCATCTACGGCGGCGCCAGAAAGGACGGCCAGATCTACGGCGTCCCCAACGACACCAACCCCGAGGTGCTCTGGTTCGACAAGAAGGCGCTCAAGGACGCCGGCATCACCGAGGACCCCGCCGCGCTCAACGCGGCCGGGCGGTGGACCATGGCCACGTACCTCGACATGAACGCCAAGCTCAAGGCCGCGGGCAAGGCCGGGTCGATCTTCTGGAACTGGTACGGCTCCACGTACTCCATGATCAACGGCTTCGGCGGCAAGGTCTGGGACGGCGGGAAGTTCGTCGCCGCCACCGACCCCAAGGCACGCGCGGCCCTGCAGGCGCTGGCCAAGGGCTACCAGGACAAGACCTTCCTCAGCGCCGACCTGCTGCCCGACAGCAACGGCCCGAGCACGCAGTTCCTCAAGCACAAGGCCGGCTTCTACGCCGGAGGCCGGTGGATGATCGACTCCCTGAAGAAGGGCGGCGAGCTGGACGACTACGACATCGTGCCGTTCCCCTCCCAGACCGGCCGGCCCATGCCCGGCGCGGTGGCCGCCTCCTACCTGGCCCTCAACAAGGAGACCAAGCTGCCCGAGCAGGCGTTCACCTTCCTCACCGAGTTCGTCGGCAAGGAGGGCCAGCTCATCAGGCTCAAGGGCGGCGGGGCCGTGCCGTCCGTCAAGGGCGCCGAGCAGATCGTCCTCGCCGACGGCTACCCCGCCCACGCGCAGACCTTCCTCGACGTGCGCGACACCGGCTTCGCGAACTACCCCGAGGAGGTCGCCGTGCCCGGCCTGACCGCGGACATCAACGAGCACCTGATGAAGGTGTGGACCGGCAAGATCGGCTTCGACGAGGGCATGACCCAGCTCCAGAAGCTCGTCGACGGCAAGCTGGGCTAGCCGTGACCGTCCTGACGCGGGCCCGGCCCCGCACGCTCCACCGCGCGCGGCCCGTGCGCAACCGCGACGGCTGGTGGGCCGCGTTCTTCCTCGCGCCGCAGGTCGCCGCGCTGCTGGTGTTCCTCGTCTTCCCGCTCGGCTTCGCCGTCGTGCTGGCGTTCATGCGCTGGGACGGGCTCGGGCAGAAGGAATGGGTCGGTTTCGACAACTTCGCCGCCCAGCTCTCCGATCCCGAGTTCGGGCTGGCGGTGTGGAACACGATCAAGCTGGCGCTGCTGACCGTGCCGCTCGGGCTCGCCCTCGCGCTGCTCATCGCCGTCGCGCTGAACAACGTCAAGGGCGGCGGCTTCTACCGGGTGCTGTACTTCCTCCCGGTGGTCACCAGCTCCGTGGCCGTCGCGCTGATGTGGCAGATCATCCTGGCCGGCAACGACTACGGCGTCCTGAACTCGTCGCTGGAGCGCTGGTTCGGCATCACCGCGCCCGACTGGCTCGGCGACCCCGGCTGGGTGATCGTGGCCATCGCCGTCGTGACCATCTGGTCGTCGCTCGGCCTCAACGTGGTGATCTTCCTGGCCGGGCTCCAGACGATCCCGCCGCAGATCGTCGAGGCCGCGCGCATGGACGGCGCGGGCAGCCCGCGCATCTTCCGCTCGGTCACGCTGCCACTGCTCTCGCCGACGATCTTCTTCTCCGCCGTCGTCGCGGTGATCAGCTCGTTCCAGGCCTTCGACCAGATCTACGTGCTGGTGGACCCGGAGGACAACGAGGGCGCGAGGACCATCGTCTACCAGGTCTACGAGCTGGGCTTCAAGGACTTCCAGTTCGGCATGAGCAGTGCCGCCGCGCTGCTCCTCCTGGTCCTGACGCTGCTCGTGACGCTCGTCCAGTTCGCGGCGCAGAAGCGCCTCGTCCACTACGACTCGTGAGGGGGCAGGGATGCGACCCAGGCAGGTAGCCCTGCACGCCGTGCTCACTCTCGGCGGGCTGGCGATGCTCTTCCCGTTCGTCTGGATGCTGCTGACGTCGTTCAAGGGCGTGCGGCAGATGCTGAACAACCCGCTCGACTGGCTGCCCGGCCCGTGGCGCTGGGAGAACTACCCCGACGCGCTCGGCGCGATGCCGTTCGGCACCGCGTACTGGAACAGCTTCTACATCGCCGGGCTGAACGTCACGCTCACGCTGCTGACCTCGGCCATGGCCGCCTACGCCTTCGCCCGGATCAGGTTCCGCGGCTCCGGCGTGCTGTTCCTGGTGTTCCTGGCCACCCAGATGGTGCCCGCGCAGGTGACGGTCGTGCCGCTCTACCTGATGCTGGCCAGGTTCGGCTGGATCGACTCGCACCTGTCGCTCATCGTGCCGAGCATCGCGAACCCGTTCGCGGTGTTCCTGCTGCGCCAGTTCATCAGGGCCGTGCCCGTGGAGCTGGAGGAGGCCGCCAGGATCGACGGGGCGGGCCGCTGGCGCTGCTTCTGGAACGTCGTGCTGCCGAACATCCGCCCCGGTCTCGGCGCGCTCGGCATCATCGCCTTCCTCGCGTCCTGGAACTCCTTCTTCTTCCCCCTGATCTTCCTGAACTCGCCCGAGCTGGCCACGGTGCCGCTGCTGCTCAGCCAGTTCTCCGGCCAGCGCACGGCCGTGGACTACGGGCTCATCCTGGCCGCCTCCGCGATCGCCGTCGTGCCGACGCTCATCGCGTTCCTCATCGGCCAGCGGAAGATCATCAACTCGATGGCCGCTTCCGGCCTGGGAGGTCGCTGATGCCGGATCTACGCGAACGTCCGTTCACCGACCGCGGCTCGCGGCTGCTGGTGATGGCCGCGGACGACGGCTCGCTCTGGATCGCCAGGGCCCTGCACGAGACCAGGCTCGCCGACGCGACCGTGCTCACCGGCCTGCGGATCCTCTCGGGGAGCGGCGAGCTGCCGGTGCTGCGGGTGCTGCCGGACCGCGTGGAGTTCGCGGCCGGTGTGGCCATGGCCTTCGCGGGACCGGACACGCTCGTCCTGACCGGTACGGGGGCGCGGGCCGTGTGGGACGGCGGCGAGGCCGGCATCGACGGCTGCGTCACCCTGGTCGGCCCGGATCGCGCGACGCACGACGCGGCGGCGGTGCTCGGCGCGGCGGCCGAGCGCTGGCGCGGCTGGTTCGCCCGCATGCCCGCCGTGCCCTCCGACCTGCGCGAACGGGCGGAGGACGCGTGGTGGACGCTGGCGGTGAACCTGGTACGGATCCAGGGCCGGGAGTCACTCATCCCCTCCAAGAACGGCTACGTCGGCCTGTGGAACTGGGACTCCTACTTCCACGCCATCGCGCTCAGGCACGCCGACCCCGCCCTGGCCAGGGAGCAGATCCGCATCCTGCTCGACCACCAGCGCCCCGACGGGCTGATCCCCGACGTCGTACACGACCACGGCGTGCTGGCCGAGACCACCGACCTGCCCCGCTCCGATCTGGCCAGGCTGGCCGAGCACGTCGGGGGCGAGCCGATCGGGGAGGCCGTCCCCGTCACCAAGCCGCCGCTCACCGCCTGGGCGGTGTGGAAGATCCACGAGGTGGACCCCGACCCCGCCTTCCTCGCCGAGGTCTACGAGCCGCTGGCCCGCTCCCAGGAGTGGTGGTTCAGGCACTCCGACCCCGACGGCGACGGCCTGGCCGAGTACCTGCATCCGTACTCGTCCGGCCTGGACGACAGCCCCATCTGGGACGGCGGCCCCCGCGCCGAGCCGCCCGACCTGAACGCCTACCTCGCCCTCCAGTACGACCGGCTGGGCGACATCGCGCAGGCGCTCGGCAAGGACGCCGCACCGTGGCGGGCCAGGGCGCAGGCGCTGGTGGACCGCATGATCGCGCGCCGGTGGAACGGCACGAGGTTCGCCACCGTGGTCGGCGGGCGCGAGGCGGACGTGCGCACCCCGCTGGAGCTGATGCCGCTCTTCACCGGGAGGCTCCCCGCCGCGATCGCGGACCGGCTCGTCGCCGACCTGCGCTCGCCCGGATTCTGGGCCGAGCGCCCGGTGCCGACCGTCGCCTTCGACGACCCGAGATTCGACCCCGAGGCCATGTGGCGCGGACCGGTCTGGCTGAACGTCAACTACCTGCTCATCGACGGCCTGCGCCGCTCGGGACATCAGGAGACGGCCGCCGAGCTGCGCGAGCGCACGCTGGCCATGGTCCGCGACGGCGGCGGCCTCCACGAATACTGGAACCCGCTGACCGGTCGTCGCGCGGGCCGCGCGACGAGCGCCTTCGGCTGGTCGGCCGCCCTCTTCCTGGACCTCGCCCAGGAGGGCTGACCGGGTCGTCCCCGGCCCCATAATCGGCGTGACGCTCGCGGCGTGCGGCGTCCGGAAGGTGACAGGAGAAGATGTGATCGACGAGGAACTGCCGGCGAGCGCCGGACGAGGAGATGCCGCGGCCGTCCTGGCCGCGCTGGAGTCCGGGGCGGACATCGAGGCCCGCGACGGGCAAGGCCGCACGGCCCTGCTGCTCGCCGCGGCGGCCGACCAGGTCGAGGTGGCCGAAGTACTGGTCGCGGCCGGTGCCGACCCCAACGCGCAGGACTCAAGGAAGGACACTCCCTGGCTGGTCACCGGGGTCACGGGAAGCGTCGCGATGCTCAGGACCCTCCTCCCGGCCGGGCCCGACCTGACCGTGCGCAACCGCTACGGAGGCGTCTCCCTCATCCCCGCCTGCGAGCGCGGGCACGTGGACTACGTCCGCGAGGTGCTGAAGACCGGCATCGACGTCGACCACATCAACGACCTCGGCTGGACCGGGCTGCTGGAGGCCGTCATCCTCGGCGACGGAGGCGGGCCGTACCAGGAGATCGTCCGCCTGCTCATCGCCGCGGGCGCCGACGTGGACCTCGCCGACCACGACGGCACGACCCCGCTCGCCCACGCCACCGCCAAAGGCCAGGCCGAAGTGGCCGCCCTGCTCCGCGCCGCCGGAGCACACTGACCTGACAATCGGCGGTCCCATGTCATAGCGTTCTCTACGATTTCCCGATCGCCGAACTACCGAGGTTGATGGACATCGCCACCAACGATCTGGCCTCTTCGGGGGTGCTGATATTCGCCCCGGGGACCTGGGTCAGCGCGGGGAGAGGCGTCCGGGAGGTTGCCGACGATCTGGCCGAGGGCGTGGACAGGTTCTGCCGGGCCATGGATGAGCGGCCTTTCGGCCAGGACGATCTGGGCCGGGCGCTGTTCGAGGGCGTTCCCAAGGAGAACGTGCCGGGATTCGCCGGGCTACGCGACGATCTGCTGAAGGACCTGGCCGCGGCGGTGAACCTGCTACGCAGGATGGCCGCCGGAATGGCTGTCGCCGGGTGTACGCATGCCGCGGCCGAGAACGCGAACGCGAGGATGATCCGCGCCGGGGGCAGGTATGCCGCGGACACCGGGATCCCCTATGCGCAGTCGTGCCCAGGATGGCTGACGGACCCGGAGGAATACCGGCCCCCGGTGGGCCCGGGCGGCCTGCCGACGACCACGCCGCCGCCCGGCTTCGTGAGCCAGGCGATCTGGTTCCTCGAGTCGGTAGGTTGCGGGTCCGCGTGGCCGGACGGTGATCTCGGCGGGGTGGCGCGGCTGCGGGACGCCGCGGCGGCGCTGGGACGCCTGGTCGGCGAGGTTCAGGAGCAGGTCGCCGGTCAGGCCGGTCGGGTGACCGGGGCCGGGGCCGGGTCCGGGCTCGCCACGGCCGCGTTCGGCAGGGCCGCGCGGGTGGTGCACGGTGAGCGGGGGCAACTGGCGGACCTGCGGCGGCGGTGCGAGCATCTCGCCGCGTGCGGCCAGGTCGCCTACGACGCGATCGTGAAGGCCAGGGAGAAATTCCTGGCCTGCGCGGCGTTCGTGGTGGCGCTGATGTTCCTCGCGAAGCTGCTGGCCCCCCGGCTCGGCCCGCTGCTCGACGTCGTGGTGAAGAAGCTGATCCGAACGGAGGGCCTGGCCCTGCGGATCATCCTGCTGATGATCCGTCAGGCCGCGCTGGGCGCGATGTTCTCCGGCGGGCTGAGCGCGATCGATCAGTTGTTCGCCACCGGCACCGTCGAGGTGGGGAAGCTGGTCCGGGACATGTCGTTCGGGGTGCTCGCCGGCGGGTTGATGGCCGGTGCGCACGGCGCGCTGCCCGCGCTCCTGCGCCGAGGCGGACCCGCGCTGACCGGCCTGGCCGAGGCCATGGAGTCGGCCACCTGGGAGCGGGCCTTCTCCAGGATCCTGGCCGGCGGGGCGGTGAGCACAACCGTGCTGGCGGCCACGGGATGGGCCGGCGGCGCCGGCTGGGACTGGAAGCACGCCGCTGAGCTGGGATTCGGCACGGCTTTGCTCAGCACCGGCGCGGGCATCGCCGCCCGGACCTGGCCCGCCCCCCGCTATGCGAGCCTGAAGGGCCGGGACTGGAAGCAGAGTCCGGCCAAGCGGTGGCATGACGTCAAGTGGGCTCTGGGGATTCTTACGATCACCGCTCCCGCGACCGCCCTCTTCGCGCTCGCGAAGTTCGCCGAGGACGGAAGGAATCCCTTCTTCTTACAGAAACGGATCGGCCAGTTCGGCCGCGAGTTCGACGTTCTCAAGGGCCGCACGATGAAAATAACCGACGGCAAGGAAAGCAGCCTCGGCGCATCGGATCCGCAGCGTACGAAGGTCGGCAAGGCTTGGGCGAAATCCACCTTCGACGAGATCGGCCAGATGGCCTACAACGTCCTCATCAAGGGAGACATGTCGGTCGTGGACAACCGGCCGCTGTTGCTGAGCGACAGGCAGCGGACGATATCAGCCCTCGGTCCCGTTCTCGGCCCACGCTGGAACGAAGCGGATCTGGCCGGCAGGCCCGGGTGGATCGGCCCATTCGCCAACAAGATCGTGGAGCTCGATCTCAAGCCGATGACACGTGCGTTCGACGTTCAACGAGGCTTCACGGGCCTCTGGTATGACAAGAACGCGAGCCTGAGTCTGGACCGGAATCTGCTCTGGGGTTTCATTTCCTCTTACTGGAAGCGCATTTCTTAGCCGACCGGCCCCGCCGCTTCCGATATGAGCGTTTGATGGCGCTAACTCGATGTTTGACCTGGTATCCCAGATCTTGTTGTGGTTTCGTTATTGACGCCTAGTCCAACGAGATGATCCGCTCTCCCTGGAACGTCGAGCGATCCACGGGGAGAACCACATGCGCCGCGCCCTCAGGCATGCGTTATCGCGTGCACTCATCGTCATGTCCGCCTTATCCTGCGTGATCGCGCTGGGGGCCGCCCCCGCCATCGCCGACCCCGCTCCACTCCCGCTGTCCACCGAGGGCCCCGTCGCCACCGCCGGCCCCGCGATCGCCGCCAAACCGGTCATCGAGCAGGTGCCGAAGATCGAGGTCCCGCCCGACGGCACGGTGAACGTGCCCAGAGGCCCGTCCCTGGCCGCGCGCCCGGTGGAGGCGCGCCCCGTCGGCCCCGAGCCCCCGCAGGTGACCATCCCCGCGGGCCCCGCCCTGTTCGATCAGCTCGACACCGCCGCCAAGGCCCGGCTGACCAGCCACGGACTGGTCACCGGCGGCAAGGTCGACCTCGACGTGCGCAAGTACATGCCCGCCACCGATCAGGCCGGCGTCCTCGATCTGCCCGGACCCGTGGCCGATGCGGTCGGCCAGGCGGCGGCCAAGGTCAAGGAGCTCAGCGGCTTCGACCTCGTGGCGCTGTACCGGGCGTTGCCCGAGGGCATCCCGCTGATCACGTACCGGCTGTGCGCAGAGAGCGCCTCCAGGTCCGTCTCGTGCTCGATCCCGCGCCCGATCGTGGTGCCCGTCGTCGCCGACGTCACCGGCGACGGCACCCCCGATGTGCTGGCCGATCTCGTGCCCGCGCTCGACATCAATCTCATCACCACGGCCGCCAACGCGCTCAACTCCACCCAGCAGCGCCTCAACCAGGTGATCAAGGACATCACGGAGATCCTCAACGACCCGCTGAAGCTGCTGGAGCTGCTCAACCTGAAGAAGCAGCTGGAAAAGCAGCTCGCCCAGCAGCGCTACGACCTCAGCATCCAGATCGCCGCGGGTCTCGGCCTGCTGAGCGCCCGGCTGCCGACCAGCGAGACGCACGGCGGGGAGCTCAAGGCGCAGGTCTGGGCGCAGTACGACATTCCCGCCTCGCTCGACTTCGCCTCCTTCAAGCGGTTCTCCATCGGTTTTGACGGCTACCGCCGCGGCACCTCGCTGTCGGCCCTCGACTGGGGCGTCTACACCGTCGATCCCGTCGCCGCGACCCGCGGGATCGTGGACGTCCGCGCCAGCTTGTGCAGGTTCCAGCCCGGTACGGCCATCGCCACCGTGGCCGGGCTCGCCGACCTGGAGAGCAGGCAGCTCGTCGAGCCCACGCTGGCCAGCCTCAGGCAGAGCCCGGTGCCGCAGCGGTTCACCGCCAGGGCCAGGTTCGACACGGGCAGGATCGAGGGCAGGCTGGAGGTCACCTCGTCGCAGCCGGCCGTCCTGGACGGCCTCGTCCTCACCGACAAGGCCGAGGACCAGTTCACCGAGATCTACGTCAACCAGCTCCCCGCGCAGGTGACCGCCGAGCTCACCCGCGACACCAGGAACGGCGAGGCGGACGTGCACTTCACCAGCTCGGCGGCGATCGAGCAGGCGTCGGTGCACAACTACCTCTACACCGGCGAACGCCTCGACAAGGTGGCCGAAGGCGCGCTCACCAAGCTCCCCACCGACATCCGGGCGCATTACGCCTCCACCGACGGCCAGCACACCACGCTGGACGTGGCCGCCAACGCACCGCTGGCCAAGACCCTCGACGCGGTCTACTTCGACCGCGCGGCCGGCAAGACCATCGTCAAGGCGGGGCTCACCGACCTCCCGGCCCACCTGACGCTGGACTACGACCACCCGGCCAGCCACATCACGGCCACCACCGACTCCAAGATCGGCCGCATCGCCGCACTGGTGCAGCGGAACGAGGGCGCCGTCTCGGCGCCGGCCGGCGACCACGTCACGCTGATCAAGGACGCGGCCGCCATCGGCGCGTCCGCCACGATCAGCGGCCTCGCCGGGTTCGACGTGACGTACGGCGCTCACCCGCACGCCCTGCTCACGCTCAATCCGGGCGGCCAGGCGTTCTCCGGCGCGGCCGACATCGACGGCACCCACCTGGCCCGGGTGGCGATCTCCAACCTGCCCGCCTCGGTGGAGGTGGACCTCGACCCGGCCGCCAGGAAGGCCAAATACCGCGCCGCCTCGGTGATCAACTCGCTGCGGGCCGCGTACGCGAACGTCAAGAGCGGCCCCACGGTCGACGGGACGCTCACCGCGCTCCCGGCCAGCGTGGACGCGACCTGGACGCTCGGCGACCAGACGGCCGTGGACGTCACCACCTCCACCAGCCTCAAGAAGCTCGATTTCTACGTCAACAAGGCGTACGTGACGCAGGTCAGCCCCACCAGCGGCGAGGACCTGCAGGCCACGGTCGACGACGTCCCCACCCACATCACGGTGACCGCCGACATGGTGGCCAGACATCTCAACTGGACCGCCGACAAACCGGTCACCTCGGTGTTCGCCTTCGCCAGGGTGAACGCGCAAGGCAGCTACTTCCGGGTCGCCGCCAGGGTCGCCACCGTGCCCGCCCGGTTCGAGGCCGACTGGGGCGAGGGCGTCTACCGCTTCACCGGCCTGTCAGGACCGATCGGCTCGGCCACCATCGCGGCCACCAACCACGACGGCGCCCTGGCACCGAGCGGCCCCCATCTGGCGGCCCACTATCGCGAGTCGGACAAGCAACTCGACGCGAGCGTGCGCATCGACGGGCTGAGCAACGCCGAGTTCAGCAAGCAGGACACCGGCTTCACCGCCGACTTCCAGGCGGCCCGCCAGGTCGTCGCGCTGGACGCCGACCTCTATCTGGCCGGCGGCCTGCGCTTCGGCGGGCTCGGCACGCTCGGTCCCATCCCCGGGCACATCGAGGTGTCGGCGGCCAAGGGCGGCGCGATCAGCTACAACGCGGGCGGCGAGTCGCTCGACCTCAAGGCCGACGTCTGGCTGGGCAAGGCCGCGGGCATTCCGGACGGCGCGCCCGGGTTCGCCAACGGCATCGCGCTGGTGGAGGGCTCGGGCGGCAGCCAGGACGACGGCCCGTTCTGCACGGCTCGCGGCTGCTTCGGCGTGCGCGGCTTCGTCAACCTCAGCGGGCTGCCGTCCGCCGTCACCGTCGACCTGGCCAAGAAGACGTTCACCTTCTCCGGCTACCGGCCGAAGGTGGACGAGCTGAAGCTGTACGTGGCGGCCGGGATCCTGCCGCCCGTCCCGATCAAGGCGCTGGCCACGCTGACCGGGCTGCCGCAGCAGATCACCAAGGTGGAGATCGGCGACTTCGACGCGGGCAAGGGATCGATCACGGCGAACTACACGATCGAGCCCGTGGCGACGCTGCCCAAGGTGGAGGTCGTGGCCGAGGCGAAGGTCCCCGACCTCGGCGTCGTACGCGGCCAGATCGTCATCGACAAGGTGCCCGCCGCCTTCTCCGTCGAGGGCACCTACGGCAAGGAGACCAGCGTCAAGGTCGACAACTCGGCCGCCGTGGACAAGCTGCTGGCCAAGGTGACGGTCGACCCGGACACGGACGAACGCGGCACCGGCGTGATCGAGTTCACCGACGTGCCCGCGGCGTTCACCATCGGCGCGAATGTCACGGGCAAGGGCCTGCAGGTCCCCAACTTCACCTACGACTCCGCCGCGAGCACGCTCGACGGGCTGTTCGGCCTGCAGGGGGCGCTGCTGAAGAAGTTCGTCGAACGGCCGGAGGGTGAGCTCATCGACGCCTCCTTCCAGTTCACCGATCTGGCCGGAGACACCGGCGTCAAGGTCAACGAGGATCTCTCGATCGACGTGGTGTCCGAGCCCCAGGCGACCAAGCTCGTCGAACTGCACGCGGGGGTGGTCATCTCGCCGGTCGCCAAGCAGCCGGTGTTCGTCCGCAAGGACATCCCGTACACCGCCGGGTTCTTCGCCTTCCAGCTCGACGGCGACTACCAGCTGGACGAGAGCAGGCTCGGCGATTTCGGGATCGCCGCGCACGACGTCAACACGCTGAGGATCAAGCCGGGCAAGGTCCCGTTCGGGCTCGAGGCGCCCGCGGCCCTCGGATTCGTCTTCCCCGGCTTCGAGGGCGACTACGGCACCCTCGACCTCGGGGTGAACCAGCTCGACCTCGAACACGACGTGACGCTGAACGTGAAGATCGACAGGGACCTCGGTCCGGACGCGTTCAACGACACGTTGCGGCTGCGGCCCGCCACGACCGTGCAGCTGCACCGCTACGACCAGCAGCTGCGGGACATCAGCTCCAAGCTCCAGTTCGAGGTGGGCATCGACCTGTTCTGCCTGTCGCTCAGCACCAAGCCCGGCTTCGTCCCGCCGAAGAGCGCGAACACGATCACGCTGAAGGGAGCCGACGGCCAGCAGATGGTCACCCTGCTCGACCCCGACGACCAGGTGCAGGACTACATCATCGACCTGTTCGCGCACTTCATGTCGCCCTTCGACGGGGCCGACTGGGAGGTGCACGGATTCGACCCGGGAAGCTGTGAGCAGCTTCTACAGTGAGCCGGATGAACGGTGACCACGACGCCCGCGGGACGCGCCCGTCCCGCGGGCTCGCGCTGGCGGCCGCCGTGCTGGTCGCGGTGACGGGGTGCTCATGGATCCGCGGCTGCGCCGAGACGCGGCTGGAGGTCGAGCCGTTGCACGTGAGCGACAGGTCGGCGCCGGTCACGTTCACGGCCAGACTCACTGCGGACGGCGGGCCCGTCGCCCGCGCACGCGTCCATTTCTTCGCACGGATCGGCGCACCTGGGGAGAAACTGGGCGAGCAGATCGGCGACGGCACCACGGACGCCGACGGGGTGGCCAGGCTGGTGCGCCGCGACGGCGTGGCGGGCCTGGTGCTGCCGGGCAAGCGCGCGGTCGGCTACTCGGCCCAGTTCGCCACGATCGGTGAGGTCGGAGGCAGGGACTACTGCTGGACCGAAGCCTCCGCTCCCATCACCTCGTAGCCGCCTGCGCGTCAGCGGAGGGGGTCGAAGTCGGCCAGGGCGGCGGGCTGCTTGCCGGTCGTGATCTGCTCGGCCAGCAGCCGGCCGGTGATCGGGCCGTGGGCCAGGCCCCACATGCCGTGGCCGCCCGCCACGTAGACGGTGGGTGCCACCGTGGCGCCGATGAGCGGCCGTCCGTCCGGGGTGACCGGGCGAGGCCCCACCCAGACGTCGGTGCGCTCGTCCCAGTGCACGCCCCGCAGCAGGGGACGGGCGGAGGCGATGATGGCCTCCAGCCGGGCGGGCACCTGGGGGGCGTCCGGGGCGCGGAACTCCATGGTGCCCGCCACGCGCAGCCCGTCGCGGTAGGGCGTGCACGCGACCCGCACGTCGGGCAGGTAGACGGGGCCGGGGACGGGATGGTCCACGGGCACGGTGAAGGAGTAGCCGCGGCCGGCCCGCACCGGGACGCGCACGCCCCACTGCCGGGCCAGGCGGGGCAGCCACGCGCCGGTGGCCAGCACCACGGCGTCGGCGGTCAGGACGGTGCCCTTGGCCGAGCGCACGATCGCCTTCCGGTCGTCGGTGCGCACCTCGTCGACCTCGAAGGCGTACACGGTGGCGCCCCGGCCCATGACGGCCTTGCCCAGGGCGTGCACGAAGGCGCCCGGGTCGACGTAGCGCTGGCCGTCGATCCGGACCCCCGCGCCCAGCGCCGCGCCGGCGAGCGGGACGTGCTCGGCCAGCCGGTCGCCGTCCAGCACGGTGTGCTCGACGTGCTGCCCGACCGCCTGGAGCCTGCGCAGCTCGCGCAGCAGGCTCTCGGCCTGGCGCGGAGTGCGGAACCCGGCGGTGATCGGCGCGGCGACGACCGGGGCGGACACGCCGTTGGCGGCCAGCACCTCGTACGCCTCGACGCATTCGTCGTTCAGCGGCAGGTTGGCGCGCGCGGCGCGGGTCCAGGAGCGCCAGTGGCTGTTGGCGGCGAAGCGGGCCAGGAAACTCCACAGGCCCGGATCGAGGCTGGCGGGCACGTGCAGCGGCGCGGCCGGATTGAGCAGGGAGCGCAGGCCGTAGCGCAGCACGGCGGGTTCGTTCAGCGGGATGGCCAGCCCCGGCGCGACCCATCCGGCGTTGCCCCAGGACGCGCCGGCCGCCACGCCGCCGCGGTCGACCACGTCGACCTGGACGC
The DNA here is from genome assembly GCF_040605375.1 of Nonomuraea sp. NPDC005650. Classification (NCBI taxonomy): domain Bacteria; kingdom Bacillati; phylum Actinomycetota; class Actinomycetes; order Streptosporangiales; family Streptosporangiaceae; genus Nonomuraea; species Nonomuraea sp. NPDC005650. Next base: position 26,459 of record NZ_JBEXCR010000070.1, on the reverse strand, counting down.
CGCGCTCCTGCAGGAACCAGGCCGTCGACAGGCCCACGATGCCCGCGCCCACCACGATCACCGAGCGCGGCCAGTTGCCGACCATGTCCAACCTCCAAGGGGTACGAATGCCGCTGTCGCAGTCAGCATGGCCCCGGCGGCAGCCGGCGGCGTTGTGGGCGGGCGACAATCGCGGCGCCGCCGTTGTGGATCCGGCACAACGCCGGCGGCAGGTCATCGGCGGGGCTCGTCCTCGGAGGCGGCCAGCATGATGATCATGGCGAGGCGCTGGCGGGCGTCGTCCAGGTCCAGCGAGGTGAGCTCGCCCATCTTGCGCAGCCGGTTGCGGACGGTGTTGGGATGCACGCCGAGCCGCTCGGCGGCCACCGTGAGGTCACCCTGGGTTTCCAGCCAGGCCCGCAGCGTTGCGGCAAAGCGCGTTCCGTGACGGCTGTCGTGCCGCATCAGCGTGGAAACCGGTCCGCGAGCCGGGGTCCGCCCGGCGCGCGCGGCCGCGCGCAACCGTCGCAGCAGGATGTCGTCCCACGATTCGTCGTACGCGGGCGGGACGCTGTCCGGGCTGCTCTCGTGCAGCGCCAGGCACTCGTCGGCCTCCTGACGGCCGGCGGGTAGCTCCTCGATCTCGGCGGGTGCGCCGATCCCGGCCGTGACCTGCACCCGGGCGGGCAGCTCGGCGCGCAGCGCGGAGATCCAGCGGCGGGCCGCGTCGGCCTGCTCGGCGGGCAGGACGGTGTAGAGCGTCTCGCCCAGCAGGGCGCTGCGGCCGGGCCTGGACCAGCCGAACCCGGTGGTGGCCTGCTCGAAGGCCAGCAGCAGCGCGACGTGGCGCTCGCCGTCGGTGTGGGCGCGCACGGCGACGACCCGCAACGGCTGCGGCGCCAGACCCAGCCGGCTGATCACCGTGACGGCGTCGGCGCCGCCCTCCAGCAGCTGGATGACCAGATCGGACTCCACCTGCCGCTCCAGGTCGGCGCTGGCCCGGGAGCGCAGCAGGTGCAGCGCCACCGTGCGCGCGCCGTCGGCCAGGGCGCGGCGGTGGGCGCCTGCCGGCGGACGCTCACAGGTCACCCACACGGAGCCGAGCAACTCGCGGCCGGCCCGCACCGCCACCGCCATCCGTCCGGTCAGGCCGTGCCCGGGATCGGCGGGCACGAACACCGGCTCGTCCGTGGCCGCCAGACGGGCGAGGACTCCCTGCTGCTGGAACAGCTCGCGCAGCCGGTCGGGAACACGGCGGGCGAGGATGGTCTCCAGCCGGGCCGGGTCGCCCGCCTGCTGCGAACGGGAGTAGGCCAGCACCCGCGAGTGCCGGTCCTCGATGGTCACCGCCCCGCCGATGACGTCGGCCAGGCTGTCGGCCAGGGCGAACAGGTCGGTCGGGCCGCGTCCCGACGCGGTCTCGCGGCCCTCCAGCACCAGCCCGTACACCACGCCGGCCAGCTGGCTCCACGACACGGCGTCGTCGGCCAGCAGAACGGCCACCTCGTGCCGGTCGCCGAGCGCGGCGGCCTGGCGCTCGACGTCCGCGCCGCTGCCGGTTTCGCTGTCTGGGCCGATCTTGGCGGGGCGGACCAGGACCGCTGTGGCCCTGGCCGCGGCCGCCCACCGTACCGCCTCGGCGAGCGAGGTGGCGCCGACGGCCAGGAACAGGTCGGCGGCGATGTGGCGGTCGGCGGCGTCGGGCATGGCCACGCTGCGCAGACCCGCCGCGCGGGCCTCGGGACGGTTGCACAGCCGCACGCCGTACCCGCCGAGCACGTTCACCAGGCGATCCAATGTGATCACGATCAGCTCCGTGATGGTGAAAGGGGGCAGGACGCCCTGCCCCCTTCTCTTTTCGCGGTGTCAGGCGGCCTCGTGCCGCCGCTGGCAGTCGATGCAGGTACGTGCCAGCGGCCGGACCTTGAGCCGTTCGAACGGAATGCCCGCCTCGCAGTGGGCGCAGCGGCCGTAGCTGCCGGCTGTCAGCCGGTCGAAGGCCTGGGACAGCTCGGCGACGGCGCGCTCGGCGGCGGTGACCGCGACGACCAGCTCCTGCCAGGTGCCGTCGCCGCCGTTGCTGTCGCGCTCCTGCTCGCGCAGCCCGTCCAGGTGCCGCCTGCGCTGCTCCAGCTGCTCCTGCAGGTCCTGGCGCAGCGACTGCAACTGCACGCTGCTGAGGTGGGTGCCCGTGTGCGTCATGATCATTTCTTCCTTTCTGTGACGGTACCCGTCAGGGAGGATGTGGCGGGTGGAGTCCCGCCTGGAGATCTCGTCGTGCCCGAACGCGTCAGCGGTCGGACAGGGCAGGGCCGCCGGCCAGGGCAGGCTGCAGGCACAGCCGCATCAGGCCGCGGATGGTGGCGTGCTGCGGCTGGGGCGCCGCGGTGACCGGCATCCGCAGCGCGGCGTGCAGCCGGCGCAGCAGTTGCTCCTGTTGCGCGCCGCCGCCGGTGACCACCAGGCCCCGCTCGCGCGCGCCGGGCAGGCGGCGGAGCAGGCCCGCCGTCATGTCGACGACGTTCTCCAGCGCATACGAGGTCAGCCCCGCGTCGGTGGTGGTGCTGAGCTGGAGGGCGACCGCGTCGGTGACGACCCCACGGTCGAGGACGACCGCCTCGACGATGCCCGCCCCGACGTCCAGCAGCAGGCGGGGCCGGCCGCCGAGGATGTCCAGGCCGACGCCGACGGCGGCGGCCAGCGGCTCCTCCACCAGGGCCACCTCGCATCCGGCGATCTCGGCGACCGCGGCGCGGACCGCCTTGCGATCGCTCGGCGAGGCCGCCACCGGCACCCCGGCCAGCACCCGTTCCAGCGGCCGGCTGTCATAGAGCCGGGTGTCCCGCACCACCAGGCGCACCAGTCGCAGGCAGGCGCCCGGGTCGGCCACCATGCCGTGCCGGACGGGCCGCACCACGTCCGGCTCGCCGGAGGCGGACGACCGCCGCAGGATCGCCGACGGCCGGTCGACGATGGCGTGCCCGCCCAGGACCAGTGATCGGGTACGGGCGGTGCCCAGGTCGAGCGCCACGAAGCGCCGCGCCGGCCTCATCCCGCGCTCCCGCGGGCCGCCGGGGCGTCCGGCCGGCCGGACCCGCTTGGGCTCTTCAATCGAGAAGAGAGGTGAACTGATCTGACAACGGCCATGACGATGATCGGCTCCTAGCTGGTGTCGAGGCAGGTCGAGGCGGAGGACGGCATGGAAGAGCCCCCGGCGGGCGGCGCTGCCGGTTGCCTTGTCCTAGGGATGGGTTGCGAGACGTCTCCGGGCGCGATGGCGCGCGGGCATCAGCGCCAGGGGTGAGCCTGGGCGTGGGCGTGCGTCAGTCTTCGCGGCCGCGCGTGGCGGGTGCGTCACGCTTCGCGGCACACGTGGCCGATGCGGCATCCGTGGCCGATGCGGCACGGGTGGCCGATGCGGCACATACGTGGCCGGTGTGGCATGCGTGGCTGCGGAGCCCGCCGGGGAAGACGTCGGCTAGGCGCGCGGCGGGCTGCGCGATCCCGCGGTGCGGTGCGCCAGCTGCTGAGGATCGCGAAGCGTGTCCGCGTCCGAGCCCGGTGACGGCAGCAGCGCCAGATGGGCGAGATCGCCGTGGCGTTGGCCGCGCAGCGGCGGCCACAACGACAGCACGTGGTGCTCGCGGACGCTCCCCGCCTGCGGCGGCAGGCTGGACAGGTCGGCGTCCGCTCCGCCCAGGCTCCACGCCGGGCCGGAGGCCGGCCCTTGCGCAGCGGTCGGGCCGCTGCCGCTCGCCCTGCCCCCCGCGCCGGTCAGCATCAGCAAAATCAGGGACAGCAGGACCAGGCCCATCACGCCGGCGAACGCGATGGACCTGTGTGGTGTTCTCCACGGTCCCGTCATACGGCCGACCATAGCCCAGACCAGCGGAAAAGGCATATCAGATCGTTGACGGGGGCGGATGCCCCGTACCTACGCCGAGGTACGGCGTCCGGCGGCACTCATCCGGCGCGCCCGCGGTTCAAGCGCCGTGGCCGGATCTCGGGCCCGCGCAAGCCGCCTGCGCTCCGCAGGCGGAGCCGATCAGGCGGTGAGCCTGTCGGCCTCCAGGGTTTCAGGCCGCGGCCATGCCCCAACGCCCGGCGCCCAGCAAGTTGAGATGGAGAGTGTGGAACGCGTTCAGGGTGCTTCGGTGGCCGACGCTGACGACCATGCATCTCGGCAGGCGTTCGCGGACCAGACGGTACAGGGCGTGTTCGAGGCCTTCGTCGACGGCCGACGTGGCCTCGTCGAGGAAGACCAGGTGTGGCTGGTTCAGCAGGACCCTGGCGAACCCGAGGCGCTGCTGCTCCCCGGGGGACAGGATGCGGGACCAGTGGGCTTCCTCGTCGATCCGGAGCTCCAGGTGGCCGAGCTGCACCTTGTGCAACATCTCGCGCGCGAGCTGATCCTCGATCTGATGTGACGGCTCCGGATAGGCCAGGGCGGCACGAAGGCTGCCCATGGGCAGGTACGGCTGCTGCGAAAGGAACAGCGTGCGCCCGCCGATGGGCCTGCGGATGGTGCCGTGCGCATGTGGCCAGATGTTGGCCATGCTGCGCAGCAGGCTGGTCTTGCCGCTGCCCGAGGCACCCTTGACCAGGAGCGCCTGGCCCGGGTTCATAGTCAGGTTCAGGCCTTCGATCAGCGGCTCGTGGTCGGGACGCCAGACTTTCAGGCCCTCGATCACCAGCGCACCGGGATGGTGGGCGACGGTCGGCGATGGCAGCCGGCGAGAGTCGTGGTTCGCGTCCATCAGGGCCGTCAGCCGGTCGAGTGCCGCCCGGTATCCGGCGAAGGAGTCGTAGGAGTTCCTGAAGAAGGACAACGAGTCGTGCACCTGGCCGAACGCGTCGCCGGCTTGGGTGACGTCGCCGAGCGTGATCGTCCCGGCGAAGAAGCGCGGTGCCTGGATCACGTACGGGAAAACCTGCGCCAGCTGGGTGACCGAGTCGTTGAACCCCTGAAGTTTCAGTCTCCGCAGGGCGATGGTCCAGGCGTTGGAGATGACGTCGGTGAATCTGGTGGCCAGGGTTGCCCGCTCGACTCTCTCGCCGCCGTAGAAGGCGATGTTCTCGGAGTGGTCACGCAGGCGGATCAGCGCGTGGCGGAAGGACGCCGACAGCCCCTCACGCAGGAACTCCAGCCTGATCAGCGGGCGCCCGACCCTGAAGGCGATGAGGGATGCCACCAGCACGTAGACGTAGGAGAGCACGATCATCGCCCGTGGCACCTCGACGCCGAGGAGCGAGATCGGCCCCGACAGTCCCCACAGGATCACGGTGAACGACACCAACCTCAAGGCGGCGTCCACCGCACCGATCGCCAGGGAGTGGGACTCCTCGACGAACTGCTGGACGTCTTCCTGGATCCGCTGGTCGGGGTTGTCGACCGGCTCCGTCACGAACTGGCCCCGATGGTAGGCCTGCCCCTTCAGCCAGTCGGAGATCATGTGGTCGGTCAGCCAGGTACGCCAGCGGATGGTGAACCGCTGGGCGAGGAGATAACTGGTGAGAGAGCCGGCCACGTACAGCGCGGCCAGGATCACGAAGAGCCCGATGGAGAACCAGAAGTCCCGCGCGTCCAGCCGCCCCAGCGCCGTGAACGTGTCGTTCAGCGCATACGAGATCAGCACCTGGAGACGTACCCCGAGGATCGTGAGCGCGAGCATGAGCAGGACCATGGGCAGCGGCCCCCGCCTGCGCAGCGGTACGAAGTAGGGGAATGCGAGCTGCCTGAACTGGCGCCCCCACCCCGTGTATCGCGTGAGCAGCCAGACCGCCACGGCGCAGGCGGCGAGGGTGACGACCCAGGCCTCGGCCGTCCACGTGAGGGTGGCGACCCACTCGTGCCGCCAGTCCCGACTTGCCGTCATAGTTTGTCACTGTATGTCCGATTTATGACTTCTCATGAAGGCGTAAGGTAATAAGTCGCCTGCACTCAGTGATCCAGGGCCGTGATGGCGAGGTGATCGATCGAGACGCCGGCGACTCTCTAGGAGAACCAATCGGCGCCGAGCTCCTGGATGATGTTGCCGCCCTTGGGCACCAGCAGCGCTTCGCTCAGCACCTGGTTGACGCTCTTCGCGTCGTTGACCAGGGCGAACAGGAAGAACGAGCCGCCGTCCGCCGTTCGGAAACCGAAGACCGAGCCGTGGCCGGCAAACGCGACGTACAGCCCCTTGTTCACGGCGGGGAACGCCTTGCGGCTGTAGCTGTTCTTGGCCAGGCGGTAGCCGGAGGCGCCCTCCTTCTTCTTGTTGTTCCAGAAGTTCAGGTATTCCTTGGCCACGGCACCCGCCACAACGCTGTCCATGTCGGAGACATAGCCGTCGGCGTCGAGCCGCGGCTTGGGCATCCGCTGACCCCAGTGGATCGGGGTCGCGACGGCGAGCTTGAAGGGCTGCCCGGGTGAGCGGAAGAACGCGAGCAGGTGCGGGCGGGCATGGCCCTTGGTGTCCCGGTAGGTTGCCTGCGCGATGAACCAGTCACCGATCCGCGGCTGCCGCTCCGGCCTGGGGAGGTAGATCGTCGGCGTGCCGGTCAGGTTGATCGGCCTGTGCCCCGGCTTCCACTTGAAGGTCTCGTGATTGCGTTCGATCACACCCTCGTGCAGCGCCGCTTCGACGAACAGCGCATCGAGCCGCGCGTTCTGCCGCCACCACTTGCGCATCTTGAGCGTCGCGTTGTACTTGTCCACCCATCCCCGCATGGCCTGCCCGGCCTGCGAGATGGTCAGCGCCGTCCTGGTCGTGGCGGGAGCAGGGGCGGCACTTGTGCCCTGTGACGTGGGAGGGGCCGACGTGGGCGCGTCGGCGTGCCTGGCGGGCAGCCCGGGGACGACACCGCAGCCGGACAGGCTCACGACAAGGGCCGCCACCAGCGTCCTGCGCACCGGCACCGACCTCCAAAATGTCGGAGCCGACCCCGTCCAGGCCATGGCCAACCCGCCGACGGCGGTTCATGGTCGTCGGTGGCGGTGGCTAGCCTTGGGTGGTTGGGCGGATGGTGATGTCGCTGATTTCGACGTCTCGCGGTTGTTCGATGGCGAACGCGATGGCGCGGGCGACGGCTTCCGGCGCGATGCCGATCTTCTCCATGTTGCGGAGGATCTGCTCGCGGACTTGAGAGTTGTCGATCGAGTCGGCGAGTTCGGTCCGGACGAAGCCCGGCGAAACGGCTGTCGTACGCAGCACGCCGTCGGTCGACTCCTGCCGCAGCCCCTCCAGGAGAGTGCGTACCGCGTTCTTCGTCGCGGCGTAGACCGCCATGGTCGGGGTGATCGTCAGACCGGCGGTCGACACCGTGGCCACCAGGTGGCCGTGGCCCTGTCGGCGGAACACCGGCAGGGCGGCGGAGATGCCGTGGAGCAGCCCGCGGAGGTTGACGTCGATCATCGCCGACCAGCCGTCCACGTCGAGGTCGGCCACAGGGCCGATCTTGGCGATGCCGGCGTTGCCCACCAGCACGTCGAGCCGGCCGAACTCCGTCACGGCACTGCCGACGAGCCCTTCGAGGTCCTCCCTGCGGGTGACGTCGACGGCGCGCGTGATGGCGCGCCCGCCCCGGTCGCGGATGTCCCGGGCGATCTCGTCGAGGCGCCGCGTCCGCCGGGCGCCGAGGACGACGGCCGCACCCCGCTCGGCGAGCAGGCGCGCGGTGGCCTCGCCGATGCCGCTGCTCGCCCCGGTGATGGCGACGACCTTGTCGTTGATGGCTGACATGAGGGATTCCTCCACGATAAAGTGGACACGTGTCCGGTTACCGGCACAACTGTAACGGACACGTGTCCGCTTAGCCAAGCCGTCATGCGGAGAAACAGATGAACGCACCCCGCCGCCGAGCCGACGCCGCCGAGAACCGCGCCCGGATCATCCAGGTCGCCCGAGAGGTGGTCGCGAGTGCGGACGAGGTGCGGCTCAACGAGATCGCCAAGCGGGCGGGGGTCGGCCAGGGCACCCTCTACCGCCACTTCCCGACCCGCGAGGACCTGCTCGCCGAGGTCTACCGGCAGGACGTGGACGAGCTCGTGGCGGCGGCGCCGAAGCTGCTGGCCGAGCACGACCCGATCACCGCCCTGGCCCGGTGGCTCGACCGGGTGGCCGACTACGCGGAGGTCAAGCGCGGGGTGTTCGCCGCGGTGGAGGTGGGGGTGTGGCAGGACCTCTCGGCACACAGCCTCGGCCCGATCGGCGACGCGCTGACCACGCTCCTCGACGCGGGCAAGGCCGCCGGAACCGTCCGCCCCAACGTGGACGCCCGGGACGTCATCCTCCTCATCGGCTATCTGACGCGTCTTGAGCAGGGCGAATGGGACGCCAGAGCCCGGCATCTGCTCGACATCGTCCTCGACGGGCTGCGCCGTCGCCGATAGCCGCCCCGGGCGGGGCGCCTGAGCGCTCCCGAGCCGCCCGACGGCTCACAAGGAATACCCCGCCGCCGAGCTCCTCGGCCACGGCTTCCTCGACACCACCCGCTACGCCCTGCCGACCGAGCCGCGCCCTTCAACCCAGACCAGCAGTCGCACCGCCGATTTCGGCCCGCCGCCACGTCAGGGCGGGCAATGTGATCGGCGTCTCCCCCGTCCGGTGAGATGATCTACCAAACGCGCGGCGGCCGTCACGTGTCCGCTCCTGACTGATCGCTGGCCCTTGCCCCCCATCCCCCATTGCCGGAGGCAGCACATGTCACAGTCGGATTCCCATCACTCCCCCATCGGACGCCGAGCCTTCGGCCTCACAGTGGCCGCGGCGTCGTTGGCGGCCGCACTCGGCCCTGCCTTACCCGCCGGCGCGACGGGGCTGCGGCGATCGGCGACGCCGTTCGACGAGACGACGCTGTGGGACAACACCGTGGATCCGCTGGAGAGCTACCACGTTCACGGGCTGACCGTGCTGCCGGACGACACGGTCCTGGTCGTCACGGAAGGCCGGCACGAGGTCTGCGATGCGGGCCCCCGAGACCTGCTGGTCCGCCGCAGCCCCGACGGGGGTGACACCTGGGAACCGACGCAGACGCTGGTCGCCTCGGTCAACGGCCAGTCGTGGGGAAACCCGACTTTCGTCCTCGACCGGGTCACCGGCGACATCTTCCTGTTCTACATGCTCTCCATCCGGCTGCCGGAGAACACCGGCTGCTCCGGCGACATCGGCGATCTGTACATGATTTCCAGCGGCGACGGTGGCCGCACCTGGAGCGCGCCGCGCGACATGTCGGGCCTGTTCGGCCATTTCCCGTACGGATGGACGCTGCACGGCCCCGGCCCCGGACACGGCATCCAGTTGGACAACGGCCGGCTGCTGCTCAACTGCGCCCACCGCCGCGCGGTCACCGGCAACACCGTCACGGAACGCCGCTACGGCGTGGCGTCGATCTACAGTGACGACCACGGCCGGACCTGGCATGCCACCGGGGAGGTGCCGGTCTCCGTCGACTACCCCATCAACGAGGCCAGGCTCGTCCAAAGGTCCGACGGCACGGTGTTGATCAACGGCCGGGCCGCGGCGGGCGGCAACCGGCAGCGGATCGTGTCGGTCAGCGCCGATCGCGGGCTGACCTGGTCGCCGCCGCGTCTTGACGGGGCCACCGGCACGTTCAACGCCGTGGACGCGAGCCTGTTGCGCTACACCGGCGGGCCAGGCACGTCCGACGTGAGCAGGGTGTTGTTCAGCCGCCCCGACTCCCCCGTGCGTACCAACCTGACCGTGTCGATCAGCTACGACGACGCGCACTCCTTCCGCTACAGCCGGGTGATCAACGAGGGGCGGTCGTACTACTCAGAACTCGGCCGGCTTTCCGATGGCAGGATCCTGCTCGTGTACGGCCGTGACGGCGACAACCCCAGCTTCCCCCGCCGGGTGGTCATGTGCCGGTTCACGTTCGACTGGCTGAGCGAGGGCCGTGACAGCTTGTCCGCGGGGCCCGGCTACGCCGAACGGCTCCTCGATCTCACCACCAGCGCCGCCACGTCGGGCGGCACCATGTCGGTCGTCCAGGACCCCGTGGCCCGTGGGGGGAAACGGGTGGTGTTCACCTCGTCCGTGACCGGCGCCTACTTCGAATACACCGTGAACGTCCCGACGCAAGGCACCTATGAGCTGCTGCTGCGCTACTTCCGGAGCGCCGCCGGAGGTCTGGTCACCGTCACGGTCGACGGTCTCAAGCCCCGGTCGGCGCTGGTGGACACCACCGCCGACCGGGCCGACGGCTACGACGTCGCGCAACTCGGCAGCCTTGCGCTGACAGCCGGCTCGCACAAGATCCGGTTCACCGCGTCCGGGGTGGGCCGCGGCGGCGGCAGGCTGGTCTCGCTGGACACGCTGAGCTTGATCGACGCACCCTCGCAGCCCGACGTCCGGGAGGAGGCCGTGGTCGACAACGACGAACTCGGCTACGAGGTGATCAGCGGCACCTGGTCGACCAGCTCAAGCGTGCCGGGCTACCGGGGCGGCGACTACCGGTGGGCGCCCGCCGGCACGGGCGATCGCGTCGTCCGGTGGCGGCCGATAGTCCCCCGTACCGGCGACTACGAGGTGCAGGTCTCGTTCACCGGGCATGCGAACCGCGCGACCAACGCGCCCTTCACGGTCCGCCACGCCGACGGGACCACGCTCGTACGGATCAGTCAGCGCAGCAGCGGGGCGACGGAACCGCGCGGCGGCTCCTGGGTCTCGCTCGGCACGTTCCGCATCACCGAGGGGGTGGGGCGGGTCGAGCTGAGCAACGCCGCGGATGGGGTGGTCATCGCCGACGCCGTCCGGCTGCTCCGCCCACCCGGGTAACGGCCGCGGGCCCGAGCCGCGCCCTTTTCGCAGGCGATCAGCCAGGCATGCTCCCGCCGGCCGGCCGAGGGTATCGGGTTCATCACGCGCGGACGCCTGCTGCTTGGGCGGACGGCAGTGCGAGGGGCGGCTACTTCGTGGGGAGGCCGACCGAGTTGGCCGCGTCGGCCTCGAAGTAGTCCGTCGTGGCGAAGGCGCCGGCGTGGTCCTCGAAGAAGGTCCTGACGCCGTCGATCGAGTCATGAACGATGACGTTCACCGCCTTGGTCCCGTCGGTGCTCGCCACCGCCAGCGTCCACCTGGCACCCTTGGGAAGCCGGCCGTACGCCTTCTTCATGGAATCCCAGAAACCGTCGTTGTCGGAAATCGCGGAAACAGCCATGACGTGCATCGTGGCATCCTCCTCATTGACTCTCGGATTTACTCGGCAATTGGTGTGGAGATACTGTGCGGCACCATTCTTGAAGTCGTAGATCGCGACGGTCTGCGGGTCTTCGAGCGGATCATCAGAAGGCATCAAGAAGTGGGTCTCGCTGATCGGGAGCAGCTCGTAGTCGAGCTGTTCTGGTTTGTTGAGGAGTTGCGCCTCCACGGGGTTCAGGGTGAATTTGAGGTGGAGCTTCCCGCGTTCGGCCGCCACTTCGTAGCGGGTGCCGGGGCGCCCGTAGGAGCCTTCGTACCGGGACAGATCAAGGGCCAGGGCCGGGTCGGGCTCCGGCAGGCCGGGGATCGTGACCGCGCCGAGGTCGGCCAGGATTTCGTTGAACACTTTCCGGTAGAAGCTGTCGCGCGGCCCGGCGTTCGCCAGCATCGAGATGGCGAGGTTCGATTCCGGCAGGATCCGCAGGCGGGCGCTCTGGCTGACCGCGCTGCCGTCGTGGGCGTAGACGGTCTGGCCGTGCCAGTCGCAGACGATGAGGCCGAGTGCCCATTCCGGCCCGAACATGTACGGGTCAGGTATGGAGACCCGCGACTCCGTCATCTCGCGGATGATGCCGGGTGAGACGATTCTGGTCCCGTTCGGCGCCTTTCCTTCGTTGAGGAAGACGTACGCCATCGTGAGCAAGTCCCGGGCGGTCGTGTTGACGTTGCCTCCGGGACCGAAGGAGCGCGGCAGGTGACCCAGCGGTGAGAGGATGGGCCCCTCTTCGAGGGATCGGATCAGATATCCGGTCGCGGCCCGATCCTGGTCCACGAGGTCACGCCGGCTGCTCGTCGAGGTCAGCCCCAAGGGGCCGAACAGGCGGTCCTTCATGATGTCGTCCCACCGCCTGCCGTCGATCACCTCCATGATGCGGGCGAGGATCGCGTAGCCCAGGGCCGCGCTGTAGCCGTGGGTGTGGCCCAAGGGGTGGACCTGGCGCGCGCCGGCGATGTTCGCCACCATGCGCTCGTACACGTCGTCGCCCTCGCCCGGATCTCCGTAGTCCTCCTCGATGCCGTTGGTGTGGTTGAGGAGCCGGCGGGGTGTGACCTTGGCGCTGACGTCGGGGTCGGCGACCCGGAAATCAGGGAGGTAGGTCCGCACCGGCTCGTCCAGGTCGACCTTCCCCTCGTCGACGAGCCGCATGAAGGCGAGGGCGGTCCAGGTCTTGGACACGGAGCCGCACTGGTAGATGGTGTCGGTCCTCGCGGGCTCCCGCGTGGAGATGTTCTTGACGCCGACGGCGAAATCGGTGATCTCTCCGTCGCGGAGGACGCCGATCGCGGCGCTCGGGATCCGGTATTCGGCGAGCAGCTCGGCGACGCGTGCGCGCAACCGGGTCACATCCAACGCTCTTGTCATAAGGGGTTCCTCGTCCTGCCCGATTCTTTCGAAGCGAGAAAAGGCTACGTTGCATTTCAAACTCCGTCAACGTAAAGCCTCGTCAGTGCTGGGCTTTCACGTAAATCGTTGCAACAGTATTGTCGATAAATGCAATTCATATCGATCGGCCGTTGCAATGTACTGTTGGTGAACGCACCCGTGGACACGAACAGGAGGGCAGGCCGATGCCCGGAGGCAGGCTGACCCACGAGGATCGCCGGCAGATCGCGATCTGGCTGGCCGAAGGGCTGGGATACGCCGAGATCGCCCGGCGGCTGGGCAGGCCCACGTCCACGATCAGCCGCGAAGTGGCACGCAACAGGGCGCAGGCCGGCTACCTGGCCGACCGCGCCCAGCAGGCCGCCGGGCAGCGCGCCCGCCGCCGCAGACCGGTTCAGGCCACGGAGCCACCGGCCGACGGGCGGCCGGCCGAGTCCGTGCGCGCTTTCGTGGAGCAGTTCGCGACGCTGCTGGTCGGGACCGGCCTTTCCCGGATGCCCGCGCGCGTGTTCGTCTGCCTGCTCACCTCCGACTCCGGGGGCCTGACGTCCGCCGAACTCGTACGCCTGCTGCAGGTCAGCCCGGCGTCGGTGTCCAAGGCCATCGGCTACCTCGAGGCGATCGAGCTGGTCAGGCGCACCCAGGAGTCCGGCCGCCGTGAGCGGTACGTCATCGACGACGACGTCTGGCTCCGGGCGTTCGAGGCCGACACCGGGGCACACGCCGAGATCGCGGCGGCCGCGCGGCGCGGGATCGAGATCTTCGGCTCCGGCACGCCCGCCGGCACCCGGCTGGGCCAGATGGCTCGGTTCTTCGCCTGGATCAGCGACCAGATGAACGGCAGCGGCCTCACCGACGCCGTCACGCGTGACGCGCTGACGGTGCTGGCCGCGCTGGTGTACGCCGCTCGGCCACTCACCGTGGACGACCTCGCCACGGCGCTGGACTGGCCCGTCCGGCGGACGGTCGACGCCCTGGACGCGATCAGCCGCCGCCCGGTCCTCTCCGACCCGCTCACGGTGGAGCAGGTCGGGCGCGGCACGTACGCCATCACCCCGAGGCCGGACCGCCTGAGCTCCGCGCAACGCGACGCCCTGATCGCCGGTCCGCCGTGGCCGGTCTCTTCCTCGGCCGGCTGACACCACGCCACACCATCTTCGTCGGCGGTGCGGGCGTGGGACTTGTCGCGCAGTGCCGCATCGACACACCCGGCCGACCCGGAAGCGCGCATACTTGGGCCGCGCCTTGAAAACAACCCAGGAGCACAACAATGCCTCTACATGGTGAGTACGAGCCGAGCGCCGCCTCATGGGTGCGCAACCAGGTCGCGCAGTACGAGGGCACCGACGGCGTGCGCGGCGGGTCCTTCCTGGGGCTGCCGGTCATCATCCTGACCACCAAGGGCGTCAAGTCCGGAAAAATCCGAAAAACGCCCCTGATGCGGGTGGAGCACGACGGCTGCTATGCGGTGGCCGCCTCCAACGGGGGCGCGGACCGGCACCCGGCCTGGTACAACAACGTGGTCGCCCATCCCCTCGTCGAGGTGCAGGACCGAGGCGTCAAGCAGGACATGATCGCTCGCGAGCTGCACGGCGAGGAGAAAGCCGAGTGGTGGAAGCGCGCGGACGCCGACTACCCGCCCTTCGTCGCCTACCGGGCCGCGACCGATCGCGACATCCCGCTCTTCGTCCTGGAGCCGGCCAACGACACCGGCTGACGCGACGGTCCCGCATGCCGCAATGCCCGAAGCCCGCGCCCGCCGGCTCGGACCAGGCCCGCACGGCCGGCTCCGCCGCGCCGGCCAGCAGCGGAGCCCAGTCGGACTCCGGCCGCCCGGCGGGCAGAGGCGCCGGGTCTTGGTGAACTGACTTCAGTTTACTAGCATGGGAGCCATGCTGATGTCGATCATCGGCGGCCGAGCGGTCGCCGCGCCCCGTCCGATGACGAGCCGGGTGGCGCGGTGAGAGCGCTCAGGCTTCCGGACTGGGGCGCCCCAGCGATCCTCACCGACGTCGAGCGGCCGTCCCCCCGAGACGGCGAGGTCCTGCTACGGGTGGAGGCCGCGGGCCTGTGCCACTCCGACCTGCACGTCCTCGACGCGGGTCCGGCGGTCATGCCCTTTCCGGCACCGTTCACCCTCGGCCACGAGATCGCCGGCCGTGTCGCGGCCGTGGGCCCGGCCGTCACCGACCTCGCCGTCGGAGATCCCGTCGCGGTCTACGGTCCATGGGGCTGCGGTGAGTGCCCGCGCTGCCTGGCCGGTAAGGACAACTACTGCGACCGCAGGGCGGAACTGCCGTGGGCCGGGGCCGGGCTCGGCCGCGACGGCGGGATGGCCGAGTACGTCCTCGTGCCGTCGGCCCGCCACCTCGAACCCATCGGCGAGTTGGATCCCCTGCAGGCGGCGCCGATGACGGATGCCGCCCTGACGCCCTACCACGCCATCCAGCGATGCAGGCCGGCGCTGGGCGAGGGGTCGACGGTCGCCGTCATCGGCGTCGGCGGCCTGGGACACCTGGCCATCCAGATCCTCCGCGCGATGACACCGAGCCGGGTGTTCGCCGTCGACGTGCGCGACGAAGCCCTGAGTCTCGCCGACAGCTGCGGAGCCCACCTGAGCACCCGCATGTCGGGAGACACCAGCCGGGTCCTGCGGACCGCGAGCGGCGGTCACGGCGTCGACGTCGTGCTCGACTTCGTGGGCACCGACTCGACGCTCGGTCTGTCCGCCGGGAGCCTCCGCGCCGACGGGGAGCTCGTGGTGGTCGGCAGCGGACGCGGACAGCTGAGCGTCCGGAAACCGGGCCCACTCCCCCAGGGCGCCCGGATCTCACTGCCGTTCTGGGGCACCCGCTCCGAACTCACCGAGGTGATCTCGCTCGGCCGTTCCGGCGCGCTCCATGTCGAAGTCGAACGGTTCCCGCTCTCCGCCGCCCTCGAGGCGCTGACCCGGCTGCGCACCGGACAGCTGAAGGGACGAGCCGTCATAGTGCCCGATTGACGGGTTCGACGTCGGCTCAGAGGCTCGGCTTCTTCGCGGTCGAGCAGGCCATGAGCACCTTTTCCACCTCGTCCGCCGCTGCTGGAGCCCCGCCCGCTGCCGCCAGCTCGTCCCGCATCCAGCTCAGCCGCTCGTGTACGTGCTGGTCGGCGGCCACCTCCTCTACCGCCTCCCACAGTGCGGAGCCGGTGAGCCCGCCGGTCGGCAGCGCCCGGCCCAGGCCCAGCTCGGCGATGCGGTCGGCGTTGGCGCGCTGCTCGGCCATCTGCGGCACCGCCACCATCGGAACCCCGAAGTGCAGGCTCTCCATCGTGCTGCCCATCCCGGCGTGGGTGACGAACGCGCGTGCGTGACGGAGCACGGCCAACTGCGGCGCGCTGCCGTGCACCTCCACGTTGGGCGGGATCGGGCCGAGGTCGCCCGGGTCCACGCCGCCGACTGCCAGCACGACATGCCACGGCCGGCCCTCGGCCCCGCGCAGCACCGTACGGTAGAAGTCGGGCCGGTCGTTGTACGCGGTGCCCAGCGAGACCAGCACCACCGGCAGGTTGCCGCCGGGGGGCTCCCATTCGCCCTGGTAGGCGCGCCCGGTCAGGCCCGGCCCCACGAACGCGTAGCCGCCGCCGAACGTCTCGCCCGCGTACTGGAATGCCCGCGGCAGCAGCACCAGCCTGATCGCGGCCCGGTCGCCCCGCATGAACGCCTGCATGTCGCCGAGCCCCTCCTTGCGCAGGAGGCGGCCGAGCCGCACGGCCATGCGCAGGAAGCCGAAGCTCAGGGGATTGAAGGTCGTGTACTGCCGCTGCATCGACCAATGCCCGTTGCTGACCAGGTTCGGCCAGGTCTCGACGGAGGGGACCTGCCAGCGGGCGGCCAGGATCCGCCCCCACCAGCACAGCGGGCCGTCGTGCACGACCAGGTCGGGGCGTTCGCCACCGGCGAGCTGGGCCAGCGCCGACCTGGTCTCGTCCAGCAGCAGGCCCATGGCCCTGATCAGCTCTTTGCCGTGCATCTGCGGCACCACGCCCTGGTCGAGCGTGTCCCAGGTCGAGCTCCATGGGATGATCTCGGCGCCGGTTTCCGCCACGCGCTCGGCGTTCGCCTCGGTGGTGGCGTACGTGACGCGATGGCCGCGCCGGACGAGCTCGGCGGCCAGGCCCAGCGTGGGGTTGACGTGGCCGGCTCCGATGGGGGCGAAGAACGCTACGGTTGCCATACCGCTGTATTATAATACGCCGGTACGAAAAAAGGAGCCACATGCCGAAGAAGGTCGACCACGACGAGCGGCGCAGGCACATCGCGGAGGCGGTGCTGCGGATCGCCGGCCGCGACGGGCTCGACGGCGCGAGGCTGCGTGACGTCGCCGTCGAGGCGGGCATGTCGCTCGGCTCCGTGCAGCACTACTTCGCGAGCAAGGACGACATGCTCCGCTACGTGGTGCAGTACCTGGGCGAGGTCGTCACCGAGCGGATCATGGCGGGGATGTGCGCGCCCGCGGTGGCGTCGGCGTCGCCGGTGCGATCGTTCCTGCTGTCGATGGCCTCCGAGATGCTGCCGCTGGACGCCCGCCGCCGGGCCGAGCGCCGGGCGGGGCAGGCGTTCACCGCCCTGGCCGTCGGCGTCCCCGAGCTGATGAAGGACCTGGGAGAGGGCGACCGGTGGCTGAGCGAGCGGGTCGCCGACCTGATCGTCCAGGGGCAGCGGGACGGCGAGTTGCGCGCCGGGCTGGACCCCCGGCTCGAGTCCGTCGCGCTGCTCGCCATGCTCGACGGGCTCGGTTCCGAGCTGCTCCTGGGCCTGCGCGACCCCGAGGAAGCCCTCGCCACCGTCCGCTACCACCTGGACCGGCTGACCCCCGGCTGAGTTCACGCCTCGCCCGCACCCTCGGGGATCTGCGGGCCTATCTGCTTTTGCCAGAGCTCAGGTGCCGAACCAGCGCGTCGAGAACCACCAGGTCTTCCCCCGGCTCGATCGTCTGCGGGTTCAGCGCGATCGCGTCGTCGGGTACGCCGGACACGCCGACCGCGATCCGCGGGTCCCCGTCCCACAAAGCCTGCACCAGCCCGTCCCGGGTCCAGCCGCTGGTTGTCGACAATCGGACCACCGCTCGCCCGTGCGGCTGGCCCGCCTCACTCGGGTACCCGCGCTCGGCGACGACACCCGGCACTTCGCGCAAGCCGGCGATCCACCGGCCGACCATCTGCTCATAGCCCGCGAGCAGCGCCTCCTCGTCCTGCTCCAGCGTCCACTCGACCGCGGCGTACAGCCCGAGCAGCTCCTCCTTCCCGACCTTCATCCCGCGCCCGATCTGCTGATTCGGCGACGCATGCGCCCGGCACCCGTCGACGATCCACCGTTTCCCCAGCACCAGCCCGCTGGACTGCGGTCCGCGCAGCCCTTTCCCCCCGCTGAAGATCACGGCATCCGCACCGAGCTCCGCGGTGAATCGCCACAGCGAGGAGACCGGTGGAATCTGGGCCGCCGCATCCACGATCACCGGCACAGCCGGTGGACCGGCGGGGGTCGGGCCGGCCGGGGCGAGCTCCCGGGCGACGCGGATCACGTCCTCGATCGGCAGAGCATCCGCCGCGTAGTGGGCGCCGGCGAACCACAGCACGCAGGCGGGGCGTCGTACCAGGGCGGCTCGGAGCTCCTCGATCGACGGGCCGACTTCTACGATGCGGGCGCCGGTCAGGCGGGCCGCGTAGTCGTAGCCGTTGCGTTGGCCGGCGAACATGACGACCTCGGCATCGGCCGGGAACGCCTGCGCGGGCTCACCGACACACGACGCGACCGTGAGGGTGATCGCCGCCGCGGCGCCGGACGTCACGCAGGCCGCCTCGTTGCGGGTGAGCGCGGCCAGGCGCTCACCGACGTGGTCGTGGAGTTCGGGCAGGTCGACGAAGTGGGCCGCCCCCTCCGTCATCGCCTTCAGCACCGAAGGCGGCATCAGCGAGCCGCCCAGCGCGGTGAGTGTCGCTGATGCGTTGATGACGGGCCGGACCCCGAACGGATTGGTCATACGAGGAACTTCGACATCGGTGGTACGCCGGAGAGTCCGGCCAGCCAGGCATCCAGGAAGTCGTTGTCGGTGCCATCGAGGTGGGTCAGCTGGTAGACGCTCGCGGCAGGCAAGGCCTCGATCAGCGCGGCACACCAGTCGGGATCGTCGACGGCGAGCAACGTCCGAGCGGTCACCGCGGACGCATGCCGGACCGGATCGAAGTAGGCGAGAGAATTGGCAACAATCTGCGCCGACGAGCCGGCACGCAGGTGGTCGTTGAGCTCCTCGAGCGGATAGCGGCTCGACTTCAGCCGTGCCTCTGCCGCCCGGTAGAACAGCAGCTCCGAGACCCGGACCGCGCTGAACCCGGACCGCCGCGCAGCCGTCAGCACCGCCAGGTCGTTCCCGCTCACGGCCACCCGCGCCGGATCGACCTCGTCCAGGCTCATCAGGAACTCCGCGGCCCGCAGGCAGTCCGCCACGATCCCGCGGAAGACGTACGACGCCGGGTCGTCGATGCCCATCGTCAACAATCCCGGATACGCCGCAGAGAACCCTTCGTCGGCCAGCCGCTGACCACGGTGCATCAGGCCGAACACGACGTACCGGCTCCGGTCGTTCGGGTGCGGCATGTCGTTGACGCTCCCGTAGCGCGGCGTCTTCAGGAGCGCGGGGAACGGCCCGTCACCGGCCGGGATGCTGAGATAGCCGAAGACGCGGTACGGCCCGGTGCCGGTGAGCCGCACGGTGTAGCTGGTCGCCTCGTCCGTCGTCCGCGCCGGCACCAGGTCGAGCACGGGCCGGGCGGGGATCGCGGCCAACTCTTCGTCGACGGCGGACCAGTAGCTGTCGAAGTTCATCGGTTCACCGTCCCGGGGCGAGGTGTTCGGCGAGGAAGTCCTCCACGATCCGCATCACGCCCGGCAGCCCGGCGTGGTGCGCGCAGTGCGGGTAGGCGTGCAAGGTGGTCTCACACGTCAGCACCCGCTCCAGCGCGAACCCGGTCTCCGGCGGGCACACGTCGTCCTCCAGCCCGAGGTACAGCAGCGTCGGCGCCCGCACCTTCGGCGCGAAGTTGAGCCCGTCGTAGTACGCGACCGTCTCCCGCACCCGGTCGACGTCCTTCGGGTGCACCCGCAGGTACTCGTTGATCTCCTCGTACGGATACGACCGGGTCAGCGTCGGCGCGGTCATGATCCCGCACAGGTACGGCGCTCCCGCCGCGACGCACCGGATCACGTCCGGCATGAGCGCGGCCGTCGAGATCCCGAGGCCTCCGCCCTGGCTCGACCCCTGCAGTCCGATCCGCAGACTGTCGACTTCCGGACGATCGAGCAACACCTCGACCGCCCGCACCACGTCGAGGTAGAACCCGCGGTACCCGTACGTGTTGTGGTCGACGATGTTGTGCGTCAGCAGTCCCGGGTAGCCCGGGTTGAACACGTCGTTCGACCGCAGCTTTCCGCGCGGGGCCACCTCGAGGGCGGCGTACCCGAGCTCGGACCATCCCTTCGGGATCGTCGGCTCGGACATGTAGCCGGGGATCGTCACCAGCGCCGGACACTGAGCGGGCCGATCGCGCGGGACGGTGTACCAGCCCGCGATCCGCAGACCGCCATAGCTGGTGTAGCGCAGGTCGTAGACGATCACCTTGTCCGTGGACAGCGACGGCATTTCGGTGAGGACCGGGTCCAGCGGGTACGACGCGCAGTCCGCCAGGCCGGCCGCCCAGAAGTCGTCGAAGTCGTCCGGCAGCTCGACCTCGACGATCGCGTTCTCGGGATTCCTCAAGAGCGTTCCTCTCGATGGGGGCTTGCGGGGCGGTGCCTATACCCGCTGCGGTGCGTGCAGCGCGGTGCCGTCGGAGGCCCTGAACAGATGCAGGCGGTTCTGGTTGAAGCCGACGTACACCGTGCTGTCATGACCCAGCCGGAACGGCACCGGGACGCGGGCCTTCAGCAGCTCGCCGCCGATCCGGACCGTGACGAGCACATCCGGACCGAGCGGCTCGGACACGAACACCTTCCCGGGCTGGTAGCCCGCGACCGGGGTCGGCGACAACGTCACGTCCTCCGGCCGGACGCCCAGGACGACGGCCGGGTCGTCCGGCGAAACGTCGTACCCGCCCAGCTCCTGGCTCAACGCGCCGCTGCGGAAGGTCCGGACGCCGTCGACGTCGGCCAGCTCACCGGTGACGAAGTTCATCGGCGGCGAGCCCATGAACGACGCGACGAAACGGTTGGCCGGGCGTTCGTAGATCTCCGCCGGCGTCGCGCACTGCTGGACCACGCCGTCGCGCATCACCGCGATCCGGTCCGACATCGTCATCGCCTCGACCTGGTCGTGGGTGACGTAGATGAACGTCCGGGCGACATCCACGTGCAGCCGCTTGATCTCCGCGCGCATCAGCACCCGGAGCTGCGCGTCCAGGTTGGACAGCGGCTCGTCGAGCAGGTACGCACCGGCGTCCCGCACGATCGCGCGACCGAGCGCGACCCGTTGCCGTTGGCCGCCGGACAGCTCGCGCGGCTTTCGATCCAGCAGGTCCTCGATGTCCAGCGTCCGGGCCGCCTGGAGCACCTGCTCGGCGATGGTCTCCTTGGGCACCCGCATCATCTTCAGCGCGAACCCGATGTTCTGCCGGACCGTCTTGTGCGGGTAGAGCGCGTAGCTCTGGAACACCATCGCGACGTCGCGCTTGTTGGCCGGCAGCCAGGTGACCGGCTTGCCGTCGAAGAAGATGTTGCCCTCGGAGGCCCGTTCCAGGCCGCAGATCATTCGCAGGGTCGTCGACTTTCCACAACCGGACGGGCCGACCAGGGTGAGGAACTCCTGATCCTCGATGGTCAGATTCAGGTCCTTCACCGCGGTCTTGCCGCCGAACGACTTGGTGACGCCTTCGAGTCGAACCTCTGCCATCTGTCAGCCCTTCACGGATCCGGCGGCCATGCCCTGGACCAGCTTGCGCTGGAAGAGCAGGGCCAGTGCCAGGGGTGGGACGACCGCGAGCACGCCGGCCGCGGCCATCACGGTGAACTGGGTGTTGAAGTCGGTGGCGAAGTTCGCCGCCACCACCGGGATCGTCTTCGCCGCCTTCGTGCTGGTCAGGAACAACGCGAACATGAACTCGTTCCACGCGGTCATGAACGCGAACACCGCGGCCGCGACCAGCCCCGGCGCCGCGACCGGCAGGAACACCGACCACATGGCCCGGAACCAGCCGCACCGATCCACCCGGGCCGCCTCCTCTAGCTCGCGCGGCACCGAGCGGAAGAAGTCCTTCAGGATCCAGATCGTGATCGGCAGCGCGAACGTCGTGTACGACAGGATCAGCGCCAGGTAGGTGTCCAGCAGCCCGAGCGTCCGCATCAGCAGGTAGAACGGGATGATGATCGCGATCCCCGGCACCATCCGGGTGAGCAGGTAGAGCACCAGCAGCACCTGACTGCCGCGGAACTTCAGCCGCGAGAACGAGTACGCCGCGAACGTGGCCAGCACGAGATTCAGGACCGCCGTCGAGGTGGCGACGATCAGGCTGTTCCGCAAGGAGTACGGCGTCTCGTCGATCGCCCGGCCGCCGACGAGTTGCTGGGTCTCACTCGGATGGATGAAACCGAGGTAGTTCTCCAAGGTCGGGTCGACCGGAATCCAGTGCGGCGGAACGGAGATCGCATCCACCTCGTGCATGAAGCTCATCGCGACGATCCAGTAGAACGGCAACACCAGATACAGCGCGAACGCGACCGCCAGCACGTACAGGACAATCTTCTTCCAGGGGATCCGGTAGCGCAGGGGAACCTTCACCACGGTGCTCATACCTCGAAGTTCCCCTTTCGGTAGAGCAGGCCGATGTAGCCGACCGAGATCAAGAGGGTGATCGCGGTGATCACCCAGGCGTAGGCACTGCCCAGGCCGAAGTCGGTGAAGGTCAGGACGGTCTGCACGTCGAGCAGGGCGATGGTGGTGGTCGCGTCACCCGGTCCGCCGCCGGTCAGCACGTAGATGGTGTCGAAGGCGCGGAACGCGTTCATCGTCTCGAGAATCAGCACGATCAGCAGCGGGTGCAGCAACCACGGCAACGTCACCTGGACGAACCGCTGCACCGCACCCGCTCGGTCGACGGTGGCGGCGTCGTACAGCTCCGAGGGGATTGTCGACAATCCGGCGAGCAGAATGATGACCGAGAACGGGAGCGTGTTCCACACCTGGGCCAGTGCGGTGAACAGGAACGCGCCGGTCCCGGACGTCAGCCAGGCGTGATACTCGTCGATCAGTCCGAGCTGCGTCAGCAGTCCGTTCAGGGCTCCGGTCTTGGCGTCGAAGATGGTCCGCCACATCAGGCCGTTCACCACTCCCGGCATCGCCCAGGGCAACAGAGCCAGGCTGAGCAGCAGACCGCGGCCGCGGAACCGCTCGTTCAGCACCAGCGCCAGGATCAGCGCGAGTACGACGGTCAGCCCGAGCACCACGAGGACGAACAGGGCCGACACCTTCAGCGCGGACAGGAAGGCCTGATCGCCGAGCAGGGCCTGGTAGTTGTCGAAGCCGATGAACTGCTTCGCCCGCGGGCGCTTCAGGTTGTTCCGTTGCAGGCTGACCCAGAACGAGTACGCGATCGGGTAGGCGACCAGCAGGGCGATCACGATCATGGCCGGCGCGTTCAGCGCCCAGGCCTTGGCGGTGTCGCCCAGCGGCCGGCGTTCGTCGAGGACGGCCATCCTCAGTTGTACTTCTTCTTCAGCGTCTCAACGGTCTGCGCCAGGCTCGCCACCGCCGCGGACGGCTGCGTCTGGTTGCTCAGCACGCCCTGCACGACCTTGTGCAGCTCGATTTCGAACTCGGTGTACCACGGCACGCCGAGCACGTTGCGCGGCTTGGCGATCTCGCCCAGGTGGGCGTAGATCGCCGGGTCGGCGAACTTCTTCAGCGATGCGACGATCTCCGGGTCGGTCGCCATCGACTTGTAGGCGAAGCCGAGACCACGCTGCAGGAACCAGAACTTCGCGGTGTAAGGCTTCTTGTCCGCGTCGAGTCCGCCCAGGTAGGTGAGCAGCTTGAACGCGTTGTCCTTCACCTCGGTGTCCTTGGCCAGCGCATAGAGCCGGGTGTTGCTGACCGTCCCGTGCACCTGACCGTCGAGGCTCGGTACCAGCGCCATCCGGATCTTGCCCGCGGCCTTGGACTTGGTCGCGTCGTTGTAGTCGCGGCTGGCGTACCGCGCGCCGATCGTGTACGCGTACCGGTTCGCCTTCATCGCGTTGTCGATCGGGACCGCCAGCAGCTGCAGGCAGGCCGGGTCGATCACCTTCGACTTGGTCGCCGCCTGCTGCAGCCAGGCGAAGACGTCCTTCACCACGGTGTCGGTGGTGTTCATGATCGGCGCCTGCTGGTCGTCGAACATGTTGCCGCCGCTGCCGAAGACCAGCGCCCACACCCAGGACCACCAGGTGTCGGACAGTTGCGCCGGTACGCCGATGGGGTACTGCAGGAGGCCGGCGTTCTTGATCTTGATCGCCTGCGCCTCCAGTTCCTCCAGGCCGGCAGGGGGTTTCGTGATTCCGGCCTTGGCCAGGATGTCGGCGTTGTAGGTCAGGCAGTTGGAGTCCGTGTAGTACGGCAGGCCGTAGCGCTTGCCCTGGTACGTCATCGCGGCCGCGTTGCCCGGGTAGATCGCGCCGTACACCTCGTCGACGCCGGCCAGGCCGTCGAGCGGCTGCAGGTAGTCCCCCTCGACCCAGCCCGCGAGGGAATCGTCGTACACGTAAAGGGCGTCCGGGCCGCCGCCGCTGGTGAACTCGGCGACGACCTTCTGCACGTACTGCGCGCTCGTGATCGGGGTGTAGTTGACCTTGATGTTGCTGGTCTTGGTGAAGTTGTCGAGGTTCTGCTGGACGAGTGCGGCCTCGTAGTCCCAGCCCTCGAACTTCACGCTGCCGTCGCCGGAGCCTGCGGACTTGTCGTTGGAGCAGGCGGACAGCAGGGGCGATGCGGCAGGCAGGGCCAGGCCGAGGCCTGCGTACTTCAGGATCTGGCGGCGGTTGAGCTCCATGGCTGTCCCTTCAACGCGATGGGCGCAGTAGTGCTTGGGCGATGCGTAGTCGGTACAGACGCGTCGGGCGTCCTTTCGGATGGTGCTGAGCAGTGCCTTCGACGCTCACCAGGCCCCCGGCGTCGAGTGTCCGGATCAGCCGGCGCCCGCTCTGATCCGTGATGCCGAGATGGTCGGCGAGCTCACCTGGCGAGATCGCGCGACCTTCCAGTTCGTGGTCCAGCGCCGCCAGCCGGGAGACGGTCGCGGCACTGAGGCCGACGGACTTCGCGAGCCGTTCGACGTCGTCGCCGTGCTCGCGGTAGGAGTAGCTGAGCGCCGCCCGGACCGGACCCATCGGGCCGATGATCACGCCGCTGTCCTCGATCAGGTAGCCGCACGGCCCGCTCTCCCGCTCGGCCCGGGTGGCCGCCTCTTCGGCCAGGGCCACACAGTTGCGGGCGGACGCGCCGACGCCGAACCCGGCCGACACCTGCGCACCGAGCGCCGCGGCCGCCTCGGCGAGCGCGGGCACGGCGACCCAGTTGCGGGTGATGCGCTCGAACAGGGCCTTGTGGGCGAAGACGACGACACCGCGCCGGCCGCGGTCCTCGATCCACGCGCCGGCGAACTCGGGGGTGTTGAGCAACAGATTCATCAGGCCGATCCGGGCCCGTTCCTCGTCCTGCGAATGCGAGATCAGGAAGACTCCGGCGGCGAAGCGTTGTGCGCTGGCTCGCTCGGACTCGATCCGGAGCGCGAGCTCGTGCAGCTCGGTCCGGATCGTCGCCGGCACCGGCATGCCGCTCATGATCGGGATCTCGCCGGACAGCCGCTCGCGGACGGCGGCGCGGACGCTGATCACGTAGCCGCGGTCGCCGAACCGGTGGTAGGCGGAACGGTGGAACTCGACGATGTCCTCCACGGATTGCGTGGGGGCGTACGGCAGGCAGTCGATGGCGTCGGCGTCGAGTTCGAGTGCGGTGGTGACCTCCTCGACCGCCTCGGCGGGAAAGGTGTCGATGCTGACCGGGGTGCGACCCCAGCCACGCTCCTGGGCGCGATAGAGCGCGAGGGACAGGTCGAGCGCCGACGAGCGGATCACGCCGACCGGGAGGCCGGGTGGGAGGAGTTCGCGGCTGGCCGTGTACGGGACCGGGCCGGCCAGGAAGCCGTCGAGCCGGGTCGCGCCCAGGAACTCGGCGACCTTGGCGCGGATCTCGTCCTCGTGGTCGTAGCTGACCCACTCCAGGTCGACCCCACCGAGCGTGTTCGCGGCCTCCCGGAACAACTCGCTGTGCGTCGAGTGGGTCACCACTCCGATCACAATCGTCACGACGCCCCTTTGCGAACTAGGTTCGAAAATGACTCGTAAATCCGATGCCGCCCAAACTCCCCCCTCCCGGGGTCCAGGTCAAGGGATCAGCCCAAAGAAATTCCCCGGTAACAAGCAGCGGGCCGGGGGCGGCACCGTGTTCCCATCGGCTGAGACCAGCCGGATCATCGCCCGCCGATGGCACCGTGCCGGCGATGCGGTGACCGCCCGGCTGGTCCAGGCCGAGCTGAGCGTCGCCGGGCGATGTTACCCGAGTAAATCAACGCATCGGATCAATTCATCCAGGTGAAGGCGCATGTCTCAGAACATCAGAAGATCAGCTGATGCTCCCGTATTGACTCGTGTAAACCGGCATGGAACGCTCTTGTCGCTACCACAGCGGTTCGCCGAGCTCAGTAAGGGGCGTCATCATGGCATTCAGCCTCGGCATGGTCGGAGCGGGGCAGTTCTCGGCCCACTTCGCCTCCCTCTTCCACCTCCACCCCGGCATCTCCCACGTGTACGCGACCGACGAGATCGAAGG